>JBMNSN010000019.1:0-34061 GCA_050945215.1 Fermentimonas sp.
GTAAAGCTTATGTTCTCTAATCTTAAGGAGAGCGATGCTGCCGTTTTGGGTGCAAGTGCACTTGGCTGGGAAGTTAGATAACATTTGGTTTTTTAACATACTGTCATAAGTTTTGAAAGGTGTTGCTTTGGCGACACCTTTTTTGTTGTCATAATTTTTAGTTTTGTAACTAATAAATTAGTTGTTTTGAGGTTAGAAGATATATCTATTTTTGTATCTTTGTAAAGTTGTATAAATTATAATGATTAAAATAGTATAGATGTCTAAAAAGATTCAAAGTGCGCTTATCTCGGTGTATCACAAAGATGGTTTGGAAGATATACTGAAGGAGTTAGATAGATTGAACGTGAAATTTATTTCCACGGGTGGTACTCACAAGTTCATCAGTTCGTTGGGTTATGAGTGTGAGAGAGTTGAGGATGTCAGCGGTTATCCGTCGATTTTGGGAGGAAGGGTTAAGACGCTTCATCCCAAGATATTCGGAGGTATACTTTATAGGCGTGACGAGGAGTCGGATAGGAAGCAGGTGAAGTCGTACGACATACCGTCGATTGATTTGGTTATCGTGGATCTTTATCCTTTTGAGGAAACCGTTGCAGAGGGTGGCAGCGAGTCGGAGATAATTGAGAAAATTGATATAGGTGGAATATCGTTGATAAGAGGTGCGGCCAAGAACTACAAGGATGTTTTGGTTGTGGCATCTAAGCAACAGTATGCACCACTGTTGAGTTTGCTGAAGGACAAGAATGGCGAGAGCGATTTGGAGGACAGAAGGATGTTTGCCAGAGATGCATTTGCTGTGTCGTCGGGATATGATTCGGCAATATTTAAGTATTTTGACGGCGACGAAAGCAACGCCGTGAGGGTGGCTTATGACCATAAGAAGGAGTTGAGGTATGGAGAAAATCCACACCAGAAGGGTGCTTTTTATGGCGATTTGGAAGGAATAATTGAGCAGTTGCATGGCAAGGAAATTTCTTACAACAACCTGCTCGATATTGATGCGGCAGTATCGCTAATCAGTGATTTTGATGAAACAGCGTTGGCCATCTTGAAGCACAACAATGCTTGCGGAATGGCGTGTCGAGCCACTGTGAAGGAGGCCTGGAGCGCCGCATTGGCAGGCGACCCTGTTTCGGCTTTTGGAGGTGTGGTGGTGACCAACCGCGAGGTGGATGCCGAGGCCGCAAAGCTGATAAATGAGATATTTTTTGAAGTGATAATTGCACCGGGATATGAGCAGGAGGCTTTGGAAATATTGGGTCAGAAGAAGAACAGGATTATCTTGGTGATGAAGGATTTTGATGCGGCAGTGCGCAAGGTTCAGTATCGTTCGGTGTTGAACGGCATGCTGGTTCAGGAAAAGGACCGCAAGGTGGAGACGGCAGACGATTTGACCGTGGTGACCAAGTTGGCACCAACGGAAGAAGAGGTTGCCGACTTGTTGTTTGCCAATAAGCTGGTTAAGCACACTAAGTCCAACGCAATAGTGCTGGCCAAGGGCAGACAGCTTATTGCGAGCGGAACGGGTCAGACATCGCGCGTGGACGCATTGCAACAGGCAATAAAGAAGGCAGAGAGCTTTGATTTCGATTTGAAGGGAGCCGTGATGGCGAGTGATGCCTTTTTCCCGTTTGCCGACTGTGTTGAGATTGCAAAGCATGCCGGCATAACTGCTGTTATACAGCCGGGCGGATCGATAAGAGACAATGAGTCTATCGATTTTTGCAATGATAATGATATGGCTATGGTGACCACAGGCATCAGGCATTTTAAACACTAATTTTTTGAGTTTGTAAGTTAGATATGGGATTTTTTTCGTTTACGCAAGAGTTGGCGATGGACTTGGGTACAGCCAACTCCATCATAGTGAATAATGCGGGCAAAATATTGCTTGACGAGCCATCAATAGTGGCATTGGACAGAAAGACGGATAAGATGATAGCATTGGGTCAGAAGGCAAGACAGATGCATGGAAAGACTCATGATAATATAAAGACTGTGAGGCCGTTGAGGGACGGTGTGATAGCCGACTTTAATGCCGCCGAGCAGATGATTAGAGAGATGATAAAGATGGCGAACAAGAACAAGAGAGGTTTGTTTTCGCCCTCTTTGCGTGTGGTTATTTGTATTCCTTCGGGCAGTACGGAGGTTGAGATACGTGCTGTGAGGGACTCAGCAGAGCATGCCGGAGGAAGGGATGTATATATGATTTTTGAGCCAATGGCGGCCGCCATCGGCATAGGTTTGGATGTTGAGGCACCGGAAGGAAACATGATTGTGGACATAGGTGGCGGAACAACGGAGATTGCAGTTATCTCGTTGGGAGGTATTGTATCCAACAAGTCGATAAAGATTGCCGGAGATGACTTTACTGAAGATATTCAGGAGTACATGGGAAGGCAGCACAACATAAAGGTTGGTGACAGAACGGCTGAGCAGATAAAGATAAATGTGGGGTCGGTGTTGACGGAGTTGGATAATCCGCCTGAAGATTACATAGTTCATGGACCAAACAGGATGACCTCGTTGCCCATGGATGTTCCCGTGTCGTATCAGGAGGTTGCACACTGCATTGAGAAGTCGGTATCGAAAGTGGATTCGGCAATACTCAATGCGTTGGAAGGAACGCCTCCCGAGCTTTATGCCGACATTGTCAGGAATGGTATCTACTTGACCGGTGGCGGTGCATTGTTGCGCGGTTTGGACAAGAGACTGTATGACAAGATAGGAATACCTTTTCATGTGGTTGACGATCCACTTCACATGGTGGCCAAGGGAACAGGAGTAGCTTTAAGGAATATTAATAAATTCTCTTTTTTGATGCGTTAATCTCTGCAGCGTAGAGATGTAGGTATAAAATATTTGAATGCGGAGCCTATTAAATTTTATTATACGTAATGGACATTGGATTCTTGCTATCATACTTATAGCATTTAGTTTTTTCCTTGTCTTTTCGTATAATAACTTTCAGCGCAGTGTATTTCTCACGTCGGCAAACAGCTTCAACGGTTGGGTTTACAAGACGGCAAATGGTGTAGGGTCTTTCTTTGGATTGAAGGAAAGCAACAGGCAGTTGCTTGAGCGTAATGCCCTGCTTGAAAAGAAGTTGGCCTATCTTGAATCGGAGGTTGAACAACTTTTGATTGATGGTGGTGATGAGGCCGCCATGATTGCCGGCGATTCGGTAAGCCATTCGCAGTTTGAATACATTGCCGCAGAGGTTGTCAACAGCAGCTTTTCGGGGTCAAACAACTTCATCACGCTAAACAGAGGAAGTGCGGCCGGCATAAAGCCCGACATGGGCGTTGTGTCGCAGAATGGCGTTGTGGGTGTTGTTTTCAAGGTTTCGCGCAACTATTCGGTGGTGATACCGCTGATAAACCCTAAGTTCAGGGTTAGCGGCAAGTTGAGGCACTCGGAGAACAATGGGTCTATTTCGTGGAATGGTGAGAGCATCACGCAGGTTCAGCTGGGAGAGCTGCCCAAGCAGGAGCAGTTTACGGTGGGCGACACGGTGGTGACAAGCTACTCGCGGATATTTCCAAAGAACAGAGTGATAGGTTATGTCAGCTCGCAGGGCAGGTCGCAGGACGACAGTTTCAATACTTTTAATGTGGATTTGGCAACAGACTTCAAGAGGCTGCAGTATGTCTTTGTTATAAAGGACCGGTTTTTTGATGAAGTGAGAGCATTGGAGGGGGAGATTGGGAAATGAAGCTGAAATGGATTGGTGAGTTTGTTCTGTTTGTGTCAGTGGTGCTGGTTCAGGTGTTGCTTTTGAACAGGATATTGATGGTGGGCATGGCTGTTCCTATTGTGTACATATACTTTGTGTTGAAACTTAACGCAGGACGCAATCCCTATTTTGTGATACTATCATCATTCTTGCTGGGTTTTATAATCGACATGTTTATGAATACTCCCGGCATCAACGCGGCAGCTACAACTATTGTTGGCACGTGCAGGCAGGGCATCTTCTATCTGTTTTATGACAGAGACACGCATGAGGACTATGTTCCGAGTATTCATACCGACAGTTTTTCGTTTGTTAAATATACTATATTCATGGTGGTGCTGCATCTGTTGCTGTTGTTCTTCATTGAGTCGTTCACCTTCTTCAACTGGGAGGTTACTCTTAAGAGGACGTTGACATCATCATTTGTTTCGGTGCTGCTGATAATTGTTGTTGATAGCTTGATAAAAAAGACCAAACCAGGTGAACAATCCAAATGATTTAAAGAAGAGAAGCACCATCATTGGTGTAGTTGTGGTGTTGGTTGTTCTGTTGTATATTGCTCAGCTTTTTAACCTTCAGATACTGAGCCCTGAATATAGAGACTATGCAGATAGTAATGCTTTTTTGAACAGGGCGTTGTATCCGGCGCGAGGAGCCATATATGACAGGAATGGGGAGCTATTGGTCTATAATAAACCTACTTATGATGTTATGATGGTTGTGCGAGAGATGCATGAGTTTGACACTCTTGACTTTTGCAATACGTTGAACATCGATTTGGTGAAATATAACGAGCTGTATTCGGATATGCTGGACAGGCGGAAAAATCCGGGATATTCGACCTATACGCCACAGCTGTTTATGTCGCAGTTGGACGAGCAGGAGTATGGCTTGTTGCAGGAGAAGCTGTATAAGTTTCCGGGCATCTACATACAGGGCAGGACGGTGAGGCAGTACAACTACCCGAATATGGGGTTGCTGCTGGGCTATGTGGCCGAGGTTGACCAGAATACCATAGCCAACGACCCATACTACGTTAGGAAGGACTACATAGGCAAGTCGGGTGTTGAGCTGTCGTATGAGAGCGTTTTGCGAGGAGAGAAAGGCGTTGAGGTGTTGCTGAGGGATGCACACGGACGAGTTCAGGGGAGATATGAAGAGGGCAAGCATGACAAGGCTCCCGTGTCGGGGAAGAATCTGAAGCTGGGTATCGACATTGAACTGCAGGCCTACGGCGAGCTGTTGATGCACAACAAGTTGGGAGGCATTGTTATGTTGGACCCAAAGACGGGTGAGATACTTGCCATGGTGACAGCGCCGTCGTATGACCCATCGCTGTTGACAGGCAAGGATTTTAGTCAGAACTATTTGGAGTTGGTAAATAATCCATACAAGCCACTAATCAACAGGGCTATTGCAGGAACATATCCACCGGGTTCCACATTTAAGCCGGCACAAGGACTTGTGTTTTTGGAGGAGGGCATTTTGACTCTCGATTCATCATTTCCATGCTATCATGGGTATGCACCGCTGGGAGGCAGACCGAGATGTCATGGACATGCAAGTCCGGTGAAGTATGAGTATGGATTGACGACATCGTGCAACTCGTATTTTGCTTACGGACTCAACTATATGTTGAGCAACAGGAAGAAGTATGCCTCTGTGAGTGACGCGTTTGACGTTTGGAAAGACCACATGGTTGCGCAAGGGTTTGGCTATCCGCTTGGTGTGGATTTGCCTTCGGAGAAGAGAGGGTTTATTCCCAACAGTGGGTTCTATTCGAAGATTTATGGAGGCAACAGTTGGAATGCGCATACCATCATATCAATATCGATAGGTCAGGGTGAGATACTTGCAACACCTTTGCAGATTGCCAACTTGAGTGCCACGATTGCCAACAGAGGGTATTTTTATACTCCGCATATAGTGAGCGAGATAGGCGGAGAGAACTTGAAGGATGAGTATGTTACGCGACATGTTACGGGCATCGACAGGCAGTATTATGAGGCAACCGTCAGAGGTATGGCAGGAGCTGTGACGATGGGTACGTGCCGAGGTGTGAACCTGGAACCATTGGTGACGGTGTGTGGAAAGACCGGAACGGCACAGAACCCTCACGGGGAAGACCACTCGCTGTTTATGGGTTTTGCACCGAAGGACGACCCGCAGGTGGCTATTGCCGTGATAGTGGAAAATGGCAGGTTTGGTGCCACAAATGCTGTTCCTATTGCGAGACTTATGTTGGAGAAGTTTTTTAATGGCGAGGTGCTTGAGCAAGACAAGTGGCTAGAAGAGAATATTATCAACAGGGAGATTCTGCCTCACTTTTATACGAGGAGTGTACCTTAATATTTGGATATGGTTTATCAGAATAGTTTGAGATATGATGTGGAGGACAAGGGTAGGGTGGATACCTTTACCGTTGTGCTTTATGTGATATTTGTGGTGTTGGGGTGGTTGAATGTGTATGCAGCCAGCTTTGATTTGGAGAACGCCACAGAGCTGTTCGACTTGTCGACCAGGGCAGGCATGCAGCTTGTGTGGATGGGTACGTCGATGTTGTTGGCCTTTGCGCTGCTGAAGATAGATGTCAATTTTTATGAGACATATGCGGTAGTTTTCTACATGATTGGTATTGCGTTGCTGGGGGCTACGTTGGCATTGGCCACAGATATAAAAGGCTCCAAATCGTGGTTGGTGTTGGGGCCCGTGAGGTTGCAACCGGCAGAGTTCATGAAGTTTACGATTGCTCTGATGTTGGCGAAGATATTCAGCATGTATGGTTTTGAGTTGATGAAGCCCAAGAACCTTCTGATGGTAACGTTGGTGATATTGGTGCCGGCGGTGATGGTTATATTTCAGAAAGAGACTGGAACCGCGTTGGTGTATTTCAGTTTCATCATGGTGCTTTACAGAGAGGGTTTGCCGGGTGGAATTATTTTTATAGGTGTTGCCGCCATCATATTTTTTGTGTTGGGAATAAGATTTTCGAATGTTGAGCTGGGCATGCTGTCGCTGGGTGAGGTGATATCGGTGGTGCTTATAATCATATTCTCGGCATTGATGATTAGGAATTATCTTAAGAGACAGCGAGTGGTCGCAGTGATGCTGTTGTCGACTGCATTGGTGTTTCTGTTGGGTTATGTTGTGCAATTGCTGAAGCTTGTTGAAGTGAACTGGGGGCTATTGGCAATCGTTGCGTTTGTTGTGAATGCGCTGTACGTAGGCTATCTGTTTTTGCGTTACAGAAACAAGGTCTATATATATGTCCTTCTGTTTATGGCAGGGTCGTTTGCGTTTTTGGAGTCGACAGAGCATGTGTTTAACGATGTTTTGCAACCACATCAGCAGATGCGCATAAAAGTGACGTTGGGGATGGAGAAAGATTTGAGCGGTGCGGGCTATCACGTTGACCAGTCGAAAATTGCGATAGGGTCGGGAGGGCTGACCGGCAAAGGCTATTTGAACGGTACACAGACGAAGCTGAAATATGTGCCTGAACAGGATACCGACTTTATTTTTTGCACGATAGGCGAGGAACATGGGTTCATTGGTGCGTCGATTGTTCTGATACTTTATGTTATATTTATACTTAGGTTGATAGCTTTGGCTGAGCGACAGCCCACCACGTTTGGACGAGTGTATGGCTATGGTGTTGTCAGCGTGCTGTTCTTTCACTTGCTGGTTAATATCGGGATGGTGATAGGCATAATGCCCGTGATAGGAATACCGTTGCCTTTTTTCAGCTATGGAGGGTCGTCGTTGTGGGGATTTACTATATTGTTGTTCATATTTTTGAGGATAGACAAATCGAGCCGACAGGTTTGAATATGAGGCTTTGTTATATTTGCTGATTAGCTTTGAAATAGCTATATTTGGGGTTGGAAAATTGTAGTTTATGAATGACGAAGAGAGAGTTGTAGTTGGTAGGATGATAGATATTTATTGTCGATCCGTCCATGGTTGTAAATCAGGCCGTTGTGAGGAGTGCGAGATGCTGTTTGCTTATGCGAGCGGACGACTTGACAGATGCTATTATGGAGAGAACAAGCCTGCGTGCAACTCTTGCAAGATACATTGCTATAAGCCGGAGATGCGTGAGAAGATACGCCAGGTGATGCGCTTTTCGGGGCCTCGCATGCTGTTCAGGTATCCCGGTGAAACTTTTAGGCATTATTATAAACAATTCTTCGGTCGCAAGACGACAAGGAAATTGAAAGACAGTGATGCGATATGAGTGTTGTGTTGGATAGAGATAGTGTTGTTGCAGAGGTGCTTAGGGAGCATAACGAGCTGATACCAATATTGAACAGGTTTGGCATCAGGCTGGGCGTTGGCAGGAAAAGCATAGGGGAGCTGTGTGAGGAGCGAGGATTGAACGAGCTGTTGGTGGTTGGTGTGCTGAATGTTTATCTTAATCTTGGGAACGATGTGGACGACGATTTTGACGAGCTGTTGAGGTCGATAGACATTGAGTCGGTTGTGGATTATCTGCAGATGAGTGCCGACAGTTATGTTAACGAGTTGGTGCCTAATTTTGAAAAACACTTGAATGCCTTTATTGCAATCAGCGGATTGGAGAGCGACGAGCTGACGGCGGTTAGGAGCGTGTTTGCGAAGTTTAAGGAGGTTTTGTTTGAGTGTGGCAGTGCATCAGATTTGATTGATACTGAGGGCTGTTTGAGTCTGATAGGCCGGCTTAAGAGCGTTTTGATTGAGGACTTGAGCGGTGAATATAACCAGAATATGCTTCACGCTGTGATATTTTCGGTGCACTCGCTGGAGTGGGATTTGAAGGGTTACAAGGTTGTTATTGACAAGGTTTTGAGGCCGAGGCTTAAGGGGTTGAACAGAGGAGAGATGGACAGTTTGCGTGAGTCTCTGGTTATGGATGGTGTTTATAGGATGGACTCTAAGGATGACATGCTGACAAACAGGGAAATAGAGATATTGAGGTTGATTGTATCGGGAAACCAGAACAAGGAAATCGCCGACATGTTGAACATAAGTTTGAATACCGTATTGACACATAGGAAGAATATCATGTCAAAAACAGGCATAAAGACAGTTTCGGGGCTTACGTTTTACAGTATAAAAAACGGTATAATTTTAATATAGATTTTCTGTTGTATGTGGTTGTGTAGCGGGGTTTTAGATATTGTGATAATTTGCAAAATATATAGTTGAAAACACTTTTATTAGATAGTAATTTTTTGTAATTTTGTTAGTATCAAAATAATAATTAGAAAATTTTATGAGTAAAGAAAGAGAGAAGCTTTTTGGGGATTTTCCACCGGTGTCTACAGAACAGTGGATGGAGGTTGTGACAAAGGACCTGAAGGGCGCTGATTTTCAGAAGAGGTTGGTTTGGCGTACGAAAGAGGGGTTTGAAGTTCAGCCTTTTTATCGTGCGGAAGACATTGAGGGTTTATTGACAACTCAGAGTTTGCCAGGTCAGTTTCCTTATGTAAGAGGTACGCGAACCAATAACGAGTGGTTTGTACGTCAGGAAATTAAAGTGAAGGATTTTGCGGAGGCTAATAAGAAGGCCTTGGAGCTTACGAAGAAGGGAGTTACATCGTTTGGCTTTTTTGTTCCGAAGGATGGAATTACTGCTGAGAACATTTCGACGTTGCTTAACGGTTTGTCGCCCGAGCGTTATGAGTTGAACTTTAAGACCTGTGTTACACGCAGCGCAGAATTGGCCAGAGTGGTGGTTGATTATGTCAAGAGTCAGAATGTTGATGTGATGAAGTGCCATGGTTCGATTGACTTTGACCCGTTCAGGAAGATATTCAAGAAGGGTGTTGATGAGCCTAATTGGGTTAGCATGTCAAAAGAGATTGTTGATATTGTGTCGGTGCTTCCACGTTATAGTGCTATAACAGTGAGTGGCGATTATATGAATAATGCCGGTGCATACATTTTTGAGGAGTTGGGCTACAGCTTGGCTTACGGAAATGAAGTTTTGTCGGCTTTGATAGACAGCGGTGTTGATGCAGCTGTTGCAGCCAAGAAGATAAGATTTAGATTTGGCGTTGGTTCCAACTATTTTATGGAGATTGCCAAGTTTAGAGCAGCACGTTGGTTGTGGGCAGAGATTGTGAGGGCTTATGAGCCTACTTGCAATCATGACTGCGACAACAGGGGCGAAGATGGAAGTTGCCGTTGTGCAGGAAAGATGAACATACATGCAGTGACGTCAAGATTTAACCAGTCGTTGTATGATGCTTATGTGAATCTTTTGCGTACTCAGACTGAGGCAATGTCTGCCGCCATTGGCGCTGTTAATTCAATTACAGTTAATCCGTTTGATGAAGCGTTTGAGAACCCAACAGAGTTTGCAGAGCGCATCGCATTGAACCAGCAGTTGCTGTTGAAAGAAGAGTCACATTTGAACAAGGTGGTTGACCCTGCATCGGGATCATACTATATAGAGACATTGACAAATTCGTTGGCAGAACAGGCATGGAAACTGTTTTTGGAAGTTTCGGAAGCAGGTTTCTACAATTCGTTGAAGAGTGGTGCAGTTCAGGATGCAATAAACAAGTCGTCAGAAGAACGTTTTGAGGCATTGTCGAACAGGAAGGAGATATTGGTGGGTACTAATCAATATCCTAACTTTAATGAAAAGATGCATGACAAGAAGGGTGAAGACAAGGGTTGCGAGACTTGCGGTAGTGCTAATGGCGAAACACCATTGAAGAGATTGAACACTTGTCGTTTGTCGGAAAGATTTGAAGAGTTGCGTTTGGCAACTGAATCGAGTGGCAAACGTCCTAAGGTATTCATGTTGACGATAGGTAATTTGGCTATGCGTTTGGCACGTTCACAGTTTTCAAGCAACTTCTTTGCATGTGCAGGTTATGAAATCATCGATAACTTAGGTTTTGAGACCGTTGAGCAGGGCGTTAAAGCAGCAAGAGAGGCCGGTGCCGATGTTGTTGTATTGTGCTCGAGCGATGATGAATATGCACAGTATGGAGTTGAAGCATGGGAATTGTTGAAGGGTGGCAACGAGATGTTTGTTGTTGCCGGTGCGCCAGCATGCATGGATGGGCTTAAGAGCATTGGAGTAGAGCATTTTATACATGTTCGTACTAATGTGTTGGATACGTTGAAGAAGTTTAACGAAAAGCTATTGAAAGATTAATTTGTAATTTATAATAGGCGCTTGGAGACGTATGGATGGAGGTGGTAAAATAAAGAACTGGATACTTGTAGCACAGCCGTGGGCATGGTTTGCGTCGGTGTCGCCTGCACTTGTTGCATTTTCCTACGTATTCTACTTGTGGAAGAGTGGGTTGTATGATATGTCGTTTAATTGGGTTTATGGCTTGATAGGATTTGTTGGGATGATAATATTCCATATATCAGGCAATACGATGAACGAATATCAGGATTTTGTGCAGGGCGTCGACATGAAGGAGAAGAGAGGACCGCGACGTTTGATAGTTGAGGGAGTGTTCAAACCTAAGACGGTTTTGTACTATTCGTTGACTATGTTGGTGTTGGGTTTGTTGATAGGAGTGTTCTTGGTGGTTAAGACCGGTTGGCCGTTGTTGTTGATAGGAGTGGTTGGTGTGCTGAGTGTGTTGTTTTATCACAAGTTTAAGTATGTTGCTTTGGGAGAGGTCTTGATATATATCTGTTATTCTGTTGCCGTGCCTTTGGGTATTGCCTATGTTTTGAGCGGTGAGTTGTTGTGGATTGTGCTTGTTGTCAGTATTCCAACCGGGTTGTTGGTTGTTGACATACTTCATGCCAATAACGCTCGCGATATTGTTCAGGATAAGGATAGCGGTATTCGTACGCAGGCAATGAATATGGGGCTTGAAGGTTCACAGATATTCTATCAGACATTGATTCTTGTTGCATACGTGCTTGTTTTTGTGATGATCTTTTTGAATGTTCTTGATCCACTTGTATTTGTAGTGTTGCTGAGTTTTCCTGTTGCCATCAAGAATATAAAGAAGGCAAAGAGTGCAAGCGAGGATAATATGGAACCCCTGTATTTTCTGGATGGGGATACCGCCAAGCTGTCGCTCATCTTCAGCTTGTTGATGGCTGTTGGTAATTTTGCAGCGCCTTATGTATAGAATAAAGGAAGTAAAATAAAAAATTATACCTATAGATATGAAACCTAATTTTAAGGATATAGATATTAAAAAAGCCGGCTTCAGTTTGCCTGATGCAAACGAGTGGTCGGAGAAGAATGATATTAAGTATGACTGGCAGACATCTGAGCAGATAGATGTTAAGTCGGTTTATACTAAGGAAGACCTGAAGGGCATGGAACATTTGGGTTATGCAGCAGGTATTCCTCCGTTTTTGCGTGGACCTTATTCAACGATGTACGTTATGCGTCCTTGGACCATTCGTCAGTATGCAGGTTTTTCTACTGCAGAAGAGTCAAATGCTTTTTATCGCAGGAATCTTGCATCAGGTCAGAAGGGACTGTCAGTTGCGTTTGACCTTCCCACACACAGAGGCTACGATGCAGACAATGAGCGTGTGGTTGGCGATGTTGGTAAGGCAGGAGTGTCTATCTCATCGGTTGAAGATATGAAGATATTGTTTGATGGCATTCCATTGAACAAGATGTCGGTATCTATGACGATGAATGGTGCCGTGTTGCCTATTCTTGCTTTCTACATTGTTGCTGCACAAGAGCAGGGAGCCAAGCTCGAAGAGATGGCAGGTACTATTCAGAACGATATTTTGAAGGAGTTCATGGTACGTAATACGTACATCTATCCTCCAAAGTTCTCAATGCGTATCATTGCAGACATCTTTGAGTACACATCAAAGAATATGCCTAAGTTTAACTCTATATCAATCTCAGGATACCATATGCAAGAGGCAGGCGCAACGGCTGACATTGAGTTGGCTTACACCTTGTCGGATGGTATTGAGTATTTGAGAGCCGGTATCAACGCAGGCATACCTGTTGATAAGTTTGCACCACGTTTGTCGTTCTTCTGGGGTATCGGTATGAACCACTTTATGGAGATTGCCAAGCTGAGAGCGGCACGTCTGCTGTGGGCTAAGATTGTGAAGAGCTTTGGCGCAGAGAATCCTAAGTCTATGGCGTTGAGAACTCACTCACAGACATCGGGCTGGTCGTTGACAGAGCAAGATCCGTTCAACAATGTTGGTCGTACGGCTATTGAAGCTATGGCCGCAACTTTGGGTCACACACAATCGTTGCACACCAATGCGTTGGATGAGGCTATAGCATTGCCTACAGATTTTTCTGCACGTATTGCACGTAATACTCAGATCTATTTGCAGGAAGAGACAAAAATAACCAAGCATGTGGACCCATGGGCAGGATCATACTATGTTGAGTCGCTCACTCAAGAGCTTGTAGACAGGGCATGGGCATTGATTCAAGAGATTGAAAAACTTGGAGGTATGGCAAAGGCCATCGAGACAGGTATTCCAAAGATGAGAATTGAAGAAGCCGCCGCACGTACTCAGGCACGTATAGACTCAGGTGTTCAAACCATCATAGGTGTTAACAAATATCGCTTGGAACATGAAGATCCAATTGATATTCTTGATATAGACAACAGTGAAGTTAGGAAACAGCAGATAGAGCGTCTTGAAACATTGAAAGCAAATCGAGACAACGAAGCTGTTAAGAAAGCACTTGACGCACTTACCAAGTGTGTTGAGACTCAAGAGGGTAATTTGCTGGAGCTTTCGGTTGAAGCTGCACGAGCACGAGCCACTCTGGGCGAAATATCCGATGCATGTGAAAAGGTAGTTGGACGTTATAATGCAGTAATTAGAACAATTTCAGGAGTGTATTCATCAGAATCAAAGGGAGACAAGATGCTCGAGGAAGCAAGAGCTCTCACAGACGAGTTTGCTAAGAAGGAAGGTCGCAGACCACGTATAATGATTGCCAAGATGGGGCAGGATGGTCATGACCGTGGAGCCAAGGTAGTAGCAACAGGTTATGCCGACTGTGGTTTCGACGTCGACATGGGACCATTGTTCCAGACACCTGCTGAAGCAGCACGCCAGGCAGTTGAAAACGACGTACACGTATTGGGCGTTTCATCTCTTGCTGCCGGACACAAGACTCTTGTGCCACAAGTGATTGACGAGCTAAAGAAGCTAGGACGTCCCGATATAGCTGTCATCGTTGGAGGAGTCATTCCTCCACAAGACTATGACTTCCTATATAAAGCAGGAGTTTCTGCCATATTTGGTCCCGGTTCAAAGGTTACCAAGGCAGCATGCGATATTATGCACATCCTTATGGATTAGTAGAAAAAACGCATGAATAATTAAAATATCCACTCCATAAAGAATATTTATATTATCTTAGTCGGAGTGGATATTTTTTTATCTTAATGTTTTAACATATGAGTACTAAACAGCAAACAGCCTCTCGGTGGCTTAACAGCAGACTGCACACGGCTAAGGTACCTTATGCCATAGCCTCTGTATTCACATTGCTAAGTGTTGGCAGTTTTGTGATTTTCTGTCACCTCATTGCTAGTTATGTAGACTTGTGGCTGTCTCATGATATTATTGAATCGAAGCTCTTGGTGCAGGCTCTTTTTGCTCTGGCGGGTCGCTATGTATTTGCCATGTTCGAGTCCGTGAGCAACTATCGTGCAGGCAACCTGATAACTTCGCAGATAAAAGAAAAACTATACCCCGTGCTGTTGACCGACAATCAGCTCGATTCCACGTCAAGCGCCATGTACATAACTAAGATATGCGACGACCTAAAGTCCTACTACGCATTCTTCATTCCCTATTCATTGGCAACATTACTGGTCAGCATATCACTACTAATAGTCACATTCATGGTGGAAAAGTGGGTAGCGATAATCCTACTCATAGCACTTATAGTCATACCATTTCAGATGATAGTGGTCGGTATAGGTGCCGAGACAATCCACAAAAAACACACCAACCTTTTTCTGAAATACTCCTCTGTTTTCCACAACCGACTGAACTCCATAGTCGAGATAATGAACCTCGACAACTTCTCTTCACAATACGCATTCCTATCAAAGAAGAGTGCACAACTCAACAAGGCAACCGTAAACGTCATGAAGGTAGCCATACTATCCTCTGCCATACTCGAGTTGTTTGTAACAATATCCATAGCGGCCGTTGCCATATACTTAGGTATGAGCCTGTTGGGTATCATGCCCGGCCCCAACTATGGCATAGGCTACGACTTTCGGAAGTCTCTGTTCCTACTGACTCTTACACCATACTTTTTCTTCTACCTGCGCAAGTTCGTCAGTGCCTATCACGACCGCAATCGTGCCATTGCCTCTGCCGACCTGATAATGCCGTTGCTGCAACGCAAAGAACCTCACATAGATGCCGACCTTTCGGAGTCTCTGCATAGCATCACCATCAGCAACCTCGACTTTGCCTACCCCAATTCTCCGGTGTTGGTACTCGACAACATCTCCCAACAGTTTCCCGCCAAAGGACTGGTGCTCGTCAAAGGAATATCCGGCTCAGGAAAATCCACGCTGCTGAAGATACTGACCGGCACACTCTCGTCCCAACACGGCAAAGTCTCGGTCAACGGGCACGACAACGACTGGTCGCGCGAATGGCTTAAGCACAACACCTCATACATGAACCAGTTCCCGTTCATCTTCGATGGCACCATCGAATATAATGTGTTGCTCGAGGAAGACAGAACCTATGTAAGCCATAAAACGCAGACTCTGCCTGATTTTCTAATCCCTATAATCGCCAAAAAGGCGGGAGGTCGACACTCTGTGCTATCACACAACGGCCAACAGCTCTCCGGTGGAGAGAAACAGCTCATAACTCTTGCGCGCATGCTTCTGCACCCCCGACAGGTGGCTATCCTCGACGAGCCCACGGCCAACCTCGACGAGAATACTGTGCAGACCATCATCGACCAGATAACCGATATAGCAGAACAACAGCTGGTTATCGTCGCATCTCACGAACCTCGTTTCGACTCCGTGGCTCACCTCACCATCGAGCTAAACTGGGGCAAGCAGATGCCGGAGCAACAAACAGATAACACTAATTAACATATACTGATAAAGTCAAAATAACGAACGACATGTACAAGTTCTACCACCAACATATCATCAAACCCCTGCGAGGCCAATGGCTAAAAGGACTCTTATTGCTACTATTATGGACCATTGCTTTCATCGCATTGCCGTCAATCTCTGCCTGGTTCTTAGCAATGTGCAGCCTTGCCTTTGTCACCTCCAACATCGCCTTTTCCTATCTGATACCCTCATCCATCATCCGATTTATGTCCATCGGACGTACTGCACTGCGATATTTCGAACGACTGCAGAACCACAAAACCACACTAAATGCCCAACAAAACCTACAACTGAAGATATTCAAGTCCGTTGCCGCCATGCCGTTCTTCAAAAAGCAGATGAACAACAACTCCAACATTCTCGAGAACGCTACGCACGGCGTCGATCACATTCTCAATCACATACTGCTGTGGCTGTTGCCGCTTACCTCGCTCGTTATCACCATCATTATCTACTTCATATCCATCACCACACTGTCGCAAACACTCGCAATACAGTTTATTATCTCCTCCGCCATACTGTTGTTCATCGTTCCTCAAGTAGTCTTCAAAAAGAACCGAACACTATTCCAACAGCTCAAAACACAACGGCAGGAGCACCAGCAGATGCTCATCCAGAGTTTCCGTGGCAGAATAGAAGTCTCCAAATACAACCTACAGGACAAGGTCATGCAGCAGCACCAACAGATGACTAAACAGATACAACGCACCGAAACAAAAATACAAAACAACTCCTTCAAGATACAGATGCTGATAGGACTGTTCTTCAGCTATCTGGCCACATTCATACTCTCTAATGCGAGCAACCACAGCCTTTCACCACAAATCGCCGTAGGTATCTTCTTTGGAATAATGGCACAAGCAGAGCTCGCCGAGATGCTCTTCTCCGGCAAGTCTGAAAAAAACGCCGTACAAGACCAGGTCAACGACCTTAACGACATATTGGTGAACCTCCCAACCGAAGCTGTTCACGCCGAGCAACTGCCTCAACTACAGAATCTAACCCTCAACAATATTGTTCCTCACATTCCACAAACCGACATACACTTTCCGTCCTTTTCGCTCAACATTAACAGGGGCGACTGGATTGCCATCTACGGACCAACCGGCAAAGGCAAGAGTACGCTGCTCAACAGCCTATTCTTTCCCGACTACCGACAGGGTGGGGACATCTTATGGAACGACCATGCCACCTCGCTCAACAAGCTGCCCGTTCCTCAAGCCATCTATGTGACCCAGAAGGCATACCTGCTCACAGGCACACTCCGCGAGAACTTCCAAGGCTACACCGACCAACAAATAGACGAAGCTCTGCGTACTGTCGACCTTCTCTCGTGGCGTGCCAACCTTGCGCAAGGTCTCGACACATGGATAGGCGAAAATGGCGAAACGCTCAGTGGCGGACAGCGCAAGAAGCTATTGCTAGCACAGGCGTTGCTCAAAAAACCGCAACTGCTCGTTGTCGACGAGCCAACTGCAGGTATCAGCCCCGACAATGCAATACAGATATTCCAAAACATAAAAAAACAACACCCTCAAATATCTATCTTGATGGCTACCCACCTAAAAGACTTCGAGAGTGTTGTCGACAATGTCGTCTCGCTGTAATTCAGCGCTGTGATTACCTAAAATATTCCTCCACCATGATTGCTGACATAGTCAATTATGGGACTTATGTTGAAATAAATCTTATCTATCCCAAACTTGTTCTGACCCAGCGACAATGAGTTCACCGTCTTGTTCTTCAGCAATTTCTTATCCTCACTGGCAAAGCTGAAACCAAGAAACGGAAGAATGTCATACTCATGTGCAACCTTTATCACATAGTATGCACTGTTCTCGCTCATTCCGTCGCCCGTGCTGATTATTGCATCCTGAACAACTCTGCGCTGACGTGCAACCTTCTTATACTCTTCGCTCTTGTCCTGTTGTGCATAAACCAACATCTTGGCATTCAATGCTCTCAAGTTAAATGGATCTTCTTTCAATAGCTCGTCTGAATACAAAACAATGTCGGCATAGTCGCTAGCGCTGAATGAGTTACGACTCAAAACTTCCGCCAACCTGTTGTTATATGACGATGTGTCCGTCGGCACATATCCCGGTTGAAAAACATAACCGTAATACAGATGTCTGCTCTCTTCTATGCTCAATTCTGCATCTCCATTCAGATACTTCTCCATCAATCGATCAAAATAGAACGGAGACGATGCATCCTTGGTAACCTGCTCAATAACAGCCATATCGGGCGCAGTGAAATCCTCCTGCGCTTTCAATCCCGCAAACACCAATGCCAAAGATATACTCAATAATAATATTCGTTTCATATATTCAATATTTAGTAAAATGATTAATCACAACACCACTGCACATCGGCAGTTCATATAATTAACATTTACTCTGCGTTATATGTTCAACTCATTCCGGATGTAGTAACGTTTCTGTCAATCTTGCTTATCAATCCCTGCAAAACAGTTCCTGGTCCCAACTCCACAAACTCTGTCGCGCCGTCTGCAATCATGTTCTTCACCGATTGTGTCCATTTCACAGGCGATGTCAGTTGCAACACAAGATTCTTCTTAATAACATCAGCATCAGTTTCGCCAACGGTCGATACATTCTGATAAACCGGGCATATAGGTGTCTTGAAGTGTGCCTCGTTTATAGCCTTTTCAAGCTCCACGCGTGCAGGCTCCATCAATGGCGAGTGAAATGCACCGCCCACTCTCAACGGCAACGCACGTTTAGCACCGGCCTCAAGCATCAGCTCGCGTGCCTTAGCAACACCCTCAATGGTTCCCGAAATAACAATTTGACCCGGGCAATTGTAGTTTGCTGCAACAACAACATCGTCCACCTGCGCACAAACCTCCTCAACTTTCTCGTCTGCCAACCCCAAGATGGCCGCCATGGTCGATGGATGCGCGTCGCACGCCTTCTGCATTGCCAATGCTCTCGCATGCACAAGCTTCAGACCGTCATCAAGCGACAATGCACCGGCTGTCACCAAAGCCGAAAACTCACCCAACGAGTGCCCTGCAGTCATATCAGGCTTAAAATCATCGCCCAATGTCTTAGCCAACACCACCGAGTGCAAAAACACTGCCGGCTGTGTAACCTTCGTCTGCTTCAAATCCTCGTCCTTGCCCTCAAACATTATATCTGTAATCCTGAAGCCAAGTATATCGTTAGCCTCTTCAAACAGTTCCTTAGCCAATGCCGACTTCTCGTACAGGTCCTTGCCCATACCCACAAACTGGGCGCCTTGGCCCGGAAAAACGTATGCTCTTTTCATATCTGATAAAACCTTTTATTTAAACAATCATAATTTATTATCAATCTATTAATAACCTGAAAATCACAAAATTGTTCATGCACAACACTCTATCTTTGCTTCCTGATATCCACTCGTCTTATCTTACCGCTTATCGTCTTTGGCAGCTCATCCACAAACTCAACCACCCTCGGATACTTGTATGGTGCCGTCACATTCTTTACGTGATTCTGTATCTCTTTTGTCAATTTTTTCTTATCCTTATTCTTATAATCTTCCGCCAACACTATGGTTGCCTTTATTATCTGTCCGCGTATCTCATCAGCCACACCCGTTATGGCACATTCCACAACTGCCGGGTGCGTCATCACGGCGCTCTCCACCTCAAACGGACCAATCCTGTAGCCCGAGCTCTTGATGATGTCGTCTGTCCTGCCAACAAACCAATAATAGCCATCCTCGTCTCTCCGCGCCATGTCGCCCGTCCTATACAGATGGTTGGCATAAACCTCACGCGTCAGCTCCTCGTCTCTATAATAACCCTTAAACAGCCCCAACGGTCTGCCATGGTCGGTCCTGAACACTATCTCGCCCTGCTCGCCATCTTCTGCCGAGCGACCGTCATACGTCAGCAAATCCATGTCATACAGAGGATTGGGCACCCCCATCGAACCAGGCTTAGGCTTAATCCACGGAAACGTGATTATCGTAGGTGCCGTTTCCGTCTGGCCGAATGCCTCCATCATCTTTATGCCTGTCTGTTCGTAGAAGGAATTATATACCGATGGGTTCAATGCCTCGCCTGCTGTCGTGCAATACTCCAATGCCGACAAATCCCATTGGCTCAAATCCTCCCTAATCAAAAACCTATATATCGTTGGTGGCGCACAAAACGACGTCACCTTGTATTTCTCTATCATGTCCAGCAGATCCTTAGGCTCAAACCTTCCGTCAAAGTCATAAACAAACACCGTGGCTCCCACAATCCACTGCCCATACAGCTTTCCCCACACAGCCTTGGCCCAGCCGGTGTCTGCCACCGTCAGATGAACGCTGCCATCATGCAGATTGTGCCAATACTTAGCTGTAGTGATGTGTGCCAAAGGATACGTAAAATCGTGAACAACCATCTTAGGCTCTGCCGTTGTTCCCGATGTAAAGTACAAAATCATAATGTCGTCGTTGCTGTTCACCTTTTCAGGCCTCACAAACTCACGTCCTGCCGACGCCTTCTCCACAGCCTCGCCAAAGTTTATCCAACCTTCTCGCTCATTCTCACCAACAATAATTCTGTGCTTCACCGTCGGCGACTCGCTCATAGCACCGTCAACATGCTCCAGCAAGCTTTCATCCTCCGATGCCACGATGGCCTTCACGCCCGCCGCGTTGTTCCTGTAAACAATGTCCAAATCCGTCAGCAGATGCGTGGCAGGTATGGGCACCGCACCAATCTTGTGCAGCGCAATGATAGTCTGCCAAAACTCAATGTTACGCTTCATGATAAGCATCACCATGTCGCCCTTGCCAATCCCCAAATCCTGAAAAAACAACGCCGTATTGTCCGACAACTCCTTAATGTCGCCAAACGTCAGGTCGGCATGTGCCCCGCGGTCGTTTGTCCAACACAACGCAGCCTTGCCCGGCTCAAGCCGTGCCCACTCATCTACTACATCGTATGCAAAATTAAAATCTTCAGGAACCTCTATTGAATAGTTATTTATAAAATCTTCGTGTGAATCAAATTCTACTCTTTTCAAAAACTTCTCTAACATAACTTGTCTTTATGGATATAATATAACTGCCAAAAACTTCACCGGACGACCATCATTTGCTTTCATCCCGTGTGGCAGCGACGAATCAAAATATATGCTGTCTCCCTCTTCCAGCCTAAACTCCTTGCCGTTCAGGCTTATTGTCATGCTCCCTTCCAATATGTAGTCAAACTCCTGACCGGCATGTATGTTCTTATAATAGTCTTGTTCTATAGGCTTAGGCTCCACAGTCACTATGAAGCACTCTGCCACGTTGTTCGTAAATCCCGATGTCAATGACTGATAGTTATATGCCGACACTCGCTCCACACTCATCCCATTGTCTTTCCTGGTGATGAAGTACGAGCTCATCCTTGGCTCCATCCCAAACATAAGAGTCGATACATCAACATCAAACTCACGCTCAATCCTCTGCAAAAACGAAACCGACAAATCTTCCGACCCCGCCTCATACTCCAAATACTCCTCAACACTCACACCAAGCCTCTCCGCCATCTTCTCCGGCGTATAGTCCAATCCTTCCCGCAAACCCTTGATGCGCTCTCCAATGTTCTTTAAATCAGTCTTCATAACTATCAATTTATCTTGTTCTTTTCCTTTTTGTTACTATCTTCCAATCACCTGTTTCTAATAACAAATTTACAAAATGTCTGTCAAATCAGCAAGAATAAACTCACTGCTAATATCAGCATTCCCACCACCACGCCAATGATGGCCAAATGGTGCTTGCCATATCGCTCCGCACTCGGCAACAGCTCATCCAACGAGATGTAAACCATGATTCCCGACACTATCGCAAGTATTATGGCATTCAACTCCGCACTCCAATAGGGCATCAGGAACAGATAGGCCAACAGAGCTCCCATAGGCTCGGCCAACCCCGACAGGGTTGACAGCCAAAAAGCTTTCTTCCTGTTGCCCGTGGCATGATACATCGGCACTGCAACGGCAATACCCTCCGGTATGTTGTGAATGGCTATGGCAATGGCTATCGACACTCCAACCTCAACCGACGTCATCGTTGACATAAACGTTGCCATGCCTTCCGGAAAATTATGAATGGCTATCGTGAACGTAGTCAGCAAACCGGTCTGTTTCAATCCTCTGTTCCTAACCTCCATATCCTCAATCGAATGCATCTCGTGAGGATTAGTCGACTCCGGCACCAGAAAGTCTATCAGAGCAATAAATGCTATCCCTCCAAAAAAGGCCAAAAGCAAATATAGTGTCCCATACTTCTCCCCAAACTCTGTCGTAAGCGTATTCATCGACGTGGGCATCATCTCCATAAACGATACATACAGCATCATTCCTGCCGACAAGCCCAACGAAAAACTCAAAAAGTTGGTGTTCGTATGTTTAGCCAACAGCGATATCAGCCCGCCAATACCGGTCGACAGACCGGCAAACAAGGTAAGCAGAAACGCATATAATACTACCTGATCTTCCATCGTCTTGTTATTTTTCCGGGTACATCGAATCCCACCATCTTGAGTCGCCCTTCAGCCACTTGTCAAACCACGCATATATGGCATGGTTCCACGCAATGCGCTTCTGGTAGTCGTAGATGGCATGATTCTCCCCAATAACCTGTATAAACTCAACTGGCTTGCCCAACAGCTTCAGCGCGTTATACATCTGAATGCTCTCGCCTATGGGCACATTAGTGTCGGCCGTGCCGTGCAACAACAGCAACGGCGTCTTTATCTTGTCTGCGGCAAACAGCGGACTCTGTTTCGTGTATAGCTCCGGATTGTTCCACGGATAGCTTCCTGCGCTGGCTCCCGAGCTGTATGAATAGCCCCAATAGCCTTCGCCCCAGTAGCTCGTTATGTTGCTGATGCCTGCGTGCGACACCGATGCGGCAAATATGTCAGTCCTCGTTATCAGATACTGTGTCATGAACCCTCCGTACGATGCACCGATGTTGCCAATCTTTGTGCCGTCAACAAACGGATGTGCTGCAACAAACTTCTTCGTTCCCTCAATAATCTCGTCAGCAGTCATCTCGCCCCACGCATTCACGTGCCTTGCGGCAAACTCTTGCCCGTAGCCTGTCGTGCCACTCGGTTGCAACGTATAAACCACATACCCCTGTGCGGCATACACATGTAGTGGATAGGTGCTCTCAAAGATGCGCGTCGTCGGACTCGTACCTCCATAGTAGTACACAATCATAGGATACTTCTTACTCTTGTCAAAGTCGGGTGGGAGATAATACCTGCCCTCAATCTCGTCGCCGTTGCTGCTCGTGAAGTTCCAATCAATAACATCGCCCAGCTTCAGCTTGTTGAGTCTCTCTGCATAAGGGTCGGAGATTAGTGTCGACTCCATATTCTTCAAGTTCAGCAGATAGCTCCTGTTCGAGTTCGATACGCTCACTCCCGTGTACGTTGCCCACGGCGCATTGTCGGCCAGGCTGAACGACCTTATCACATCTTCTTTCAGAGGAAGCTTCTCAAACTTCTTGTTCTTTGTCGAATATCTGTAAATATTAACCCTGTCTCTGTCTTCCACTCTGTAGTAGATATACCCATCCTGATGGTTCCACACCTGCCACGATATTGTCGGGTCAAAATCCTTTGTCAACGGAGTAACTCTCTTTGTTGCCAAATCCATCAAAAACGACTGCGTGTCATAGCTATTGGATATCTGCCCCGGCTTAATATTCTCACCAATGCCGCCAAAAGCCTCGGGTGCGCCAAACACCAACAGCTGTTTTTCGTCGGGCGAAAACTGTGCCGAATAGGCAAACCTCTCGTTCTCCCAAATGGTGTCCACCTCCATGGTTGTCATGTCCAGCATATACAATGAAGTCTTTGAGAATGGACGCTCAGTCAAATCTTCTTCACCAATAGTGAACAGCAACTTCGTCACATCTTTGTTGATGTCGTTTATTGATGTTGATCGCTTGCCATACGTAAGCTGTTGTGTCAATCCCGAATCAAGGAAATAGCGATACAAGAAATACCGGTCTCTGTAGCCCTCCTGCCTGTCGTCAATGCCCACCAGACGTTTCAGCCCTGCGGGCGACTTGCCTTCCACCGCTTTCTTGCTTGCATAGAACAGCGACCCTTCGTCGGGTGCAATGCTGAAACTCTCTCTCGGCAGTCCGCTAGCAATCTCCGTTGCCGTCATCGTCTCAGGGTCCATTGTGTATGCGTTGCGTTTTTCGCCGTCGTCTTCCACATAAAACAGCAAGTCCGACTGTGGCATCCATTTCAGTTGCGACCTGCTGCTTCTCTCGCTCATCAGCGTGCGCCCGTTCTTGTTGTCATAAATCTCTGTGTAGCTGATGCTCTTTCCTCCGTGCTGTGTCTCTCTCAAGCTCAACAGCGTGAATCTTCCGCTCGGCGATATCGATGCATTAAGCACCCTTTTTCCGTCCAAAATATCCACAATGTCTATATATCTCTTCTCGCTCTCCCCAAAAGAGTAGCTCACCAACGAGTCGTTCTCGTCGGCTTTTATTTCAATCTTCACTTGCGGTTCAACCTTGTCGTCTGCCGATGTCAGCATCTTCACCACCAACCTCTCGTTGTTTGTGAAGCCGTCCAGCGTGGCATCCACCGACCCGGCATTCTGCAAACTGTCCTGCTTCTCCGTCTTCGCAGCCCTCTTGCTGTCGCCCAGCCACAGCTCAAAAGGGTTGGGCGATGTCACTGTAAGCTTTCCTTTGCCATACTTGTCGCCCGACACATACACTGACACCAGCACTATGGCCTTCCCCTCGCTCGGCTTGCCAACCGCAAAATAGCCTGCCGTGTCTGCCTTCAGCTCGTTGACAAACTTCTCGTGCGACGGAAAATTAACACTATATTCCAACAATACCTCATCCGAAAACTTCTTATCATCCAGATTGGTGCTGTCCACCATCACAGGAGCCTTCACGGCAATAGGCTCGTAGCCGTAAACCTTGTCGGGCCTGAATACGCGTTGTGCATGTCCGCCCGTCAGCATCACAGTCCACAGCGCCATGCACCACAAAAATCTTCTGTTCATCTATATTATATGTTTATTCTTTATTATTGATTATAGTTTATTTATCTTCTTCACCAACCACACATTGCCACACATAGCAATCCTCAAATCTGCCTCCAATATCAGGAGCCTCTTCAAACAGCCCGTACAATGCCGAACCCGAACCGCTCATCGACGCATAAACGGCACCAAGCTCATACATCTCCTCTTTTATGGCGCAAAGGTCGGGATATTTATCGAATAAAGCATCCTCAAAATCGTTTTTCATCACACCGCGCCATTCGCTCACCGGCATATTCACCACCTCCCGCAGGCTCACTTCCGGCTGTTTAGGCACCACCCAGCTGTAGGCCTCCTTGGTCGACACCACCACATCGGGAAGCACCACAAGCAGGTGCCAACCGCTCAAATCCAGGTCCACACGTTCCAGCTTGTCGCCAATGCCGCTTGCCAACGCAGGTTCGTTAACTATGAAAAACGGACAGTCGGCGCCCACCTTAAGCGCCAGCCTTTCCAGCCCCTTGGTGTCATATCCCAACTCAAACTTATCGTTAAGCATCTTCAGCATAAACGCCGCATCGGCCGAGCCTCCGCCCATGCCGGCACCCATCGGTATGTTCTTCAACAGATGTATGTCCACATTGGGAATATCTTTTCCCGCATCGTCAAACATCACCTTCATGGCCTTTACCACCAGGTTGTCCTCCACATCGCCGCATATCGTTCTGCCGTCGGCAAAAAGCCTGTAAGGCACATCGCGCTCGTCACTCTTGGGAGTAACAATTTCCAGCGCGTCTGTCAGCCCAATGGGATACATCAACGTCTCAATATCGTGATAGCCATCCTCCCGACGCCTCAATATGTTGAGTCCCAAATTTATCTTTGCATTAGGAAAACTTATCATATATTATGTAGTTATTTATCTAATTAGCAAATAATTGTCAATATTACCCAAATAATTACTTTAGAACTCGAAGGCAGCCCTCATACCCAAGTGCCAAAACTTTGCCTGATGAAACGAGCCAAACACACCTGCATTAAAAAACCTGTTGCCAATGCCGTAGCCCAGCTCCGTGTACGACTTTATCTGCGGTGTGTACAACTGACTCACATAGAATCGTTCCTTCTCGGCAAAATCCGATATCAGTCTAATTTTCTGCAAAAACAGAAACGGCGACTCCAGCATCAGGTGGCATTGCACATAGGTGTCCGACGCGTTAAACAGATCTCTGTTTAGCAGGTTGAACACACCGCCCAACCCATCTTTCCAACGCTCCGGAAAGTTGTTTCTCGCAAAGTATACAAAGTCCGTAAAATACTCCGTCTTCTGATTGAGAATCTTTCCCGCACCCACATGATACTGAAACGTGTGCATCAGCCCCAGCGGAATGATGTGGCTCATGTCCACCTCCACGCGGGTGTACGACGAGTTGCTTCGCAACACATCCTCAATGCTTTGCGACAGCTCAACCTTAAACGTAGGGTAGGGCGACCTAACATAAATCTTCTGCCTGCCCTCGTAGCGGTAATACTGCTTAGGTGTTATGCTAAGCCTGATGAACGGTGCAAACGAACGCTTCGTGCCAAAAAGGTCGCTTATAGGCTCCTCCTCTTCGGTTATTGCCGACCTGAAATGTTGTTTGCTCCTCTTGCTCTTTCGGATATGATACTCCAACCCCGTCTGAAAAAGCACACCGTTCGTCGGCTCGTAGGTGTTGAAAGCCTTCAGATAATAGTCGTTGTAGTAGTTCTCCGAAATATCGTCAAACGTCATCTCCTCCAAGCCCTGTTTATCCAGCCTGTCCTGAATGGTCTTGACAAACGTTGAACTGTATGTCGGCGTACCGTTGCCCACCGACAGCGTCACGCTCCCCAGCCTGTAGGGGTCGTAGTTGAATGACGTAGTAAGGTCGGTTATCAACTCCCTCTTGTTGAATACATATCCTGCAAAGGCATTCATCCTCAGCGTCCTGTAATGGCTCAAATCCACGTTGAAAGCCAACTTCTGCCTATACGTCACCCCATCGCGCGATGAGTAGCCAATCATCAGCGGATTAAGCAACCCCGAGTATCCAATCTTCATCGTCTTATACTGATAGCGCGAGTTCATCACCATCAGCTGTGCAAACTCCTTGGCCGCCTTGCCGTTGCCGTTAAGAGTGTCATTTGCCTCACGGCGCAGCTCATCCATCTTGGCCTGCTGTCGTGCGTTGTAATCATCCATAACGCTCTTCTCCACCGCCTGCAAAGGCACCGGGCGCCTCTCAATCCAAAACGTAGAGTCGTTAATCACCGGCACCGAGTCCAGCCTAACCCTGTAGAAGTCGCTGATGTTAAGCGTCTCCACCGGTTCCGTGTTGCTTCTCAGCTCAATATCCTTGTAGTCGATGTGAGCAATGTGTCGGCTTGTCAGCACGTTGCCCAGGTAGGAGGTCTTTTGATGAATGACAAAATCCTCCGGCAGGTAGTTGGTCACCCACTCGTGACCCATCTCCATGTCCACCGAGAAAGTTGAAAAAATATCCACTCCCTCACCATTGAAGCTCACTATGCGCCACGTGCCATTCTCCACCACAAACGAGCCTTGCAACAGTTTGTTGTTCTCATAGATGGGCACAAACTCAATATTGTAATAGGTCTTGCCCTCACTCTCAAATGTGCTCAGCAGGGTGTATGTGTAATATTTCTTCGTCTTGAACCTCACCGGCATAAAGAAACTCTCCTCGTTGGATGTCTCACCATAGATATTAAGGTGAAGCAACTCCAAAGGTATCATGTCGATATCCTTCTTCTTGGTCAGCGTTCCGGTGACGTACTTAATGTCGCGCACATAGTTGTTCGGAAAATCATATTCAAAGTTGCTGATGGTCTCAATCAGAGCCTCATCGTCTTTGGGGTCGTGCAACACAAATTGAGGAATGAAATGAGTGTACTTGTATAAGAAGTTGTGTTTCAAAGCTTTCACGTAGGTACGCGTGTACACTTCTGCCGTGTAGCTTTCCACCAGGTTGTTATATTTCTCGGCGGCAAACATCGTCCTGCGCAAGATGGTGTCAAGAGGCAAATCACCCTCACCAAACGAGGCGCTAACACATGCAAACAGAAATATTCCTACTATGACACATCTCGCTTTCATCCTGTTGGCAAATCTACATCTTTTTTTAATTTTATGAAACATTATTACCCAATAAATAATCATTCCGATATAGACTCCACACTCCAACCATTGGCCACACAGATGTTTCTTTTGCCGGCAAATCTGCCAACAGCGCCAGTCACACTCTCACAAACAGGCTGTTGGAGTGAATATGCTTTAACTTGTCGGTGAATATTATCCACACTGCCACATCGCCGCCGGCAAAGCCTTGACCCACGCTCACGCCACATCGTCCGTCGCCCCGTCGCGCCGCGAACCTCTCAAAAATAACCTCACCATGCTCCGTCGCCATGCACGCCACACTCACTCGGTCGTCTGCGTGCGGTTCACGCATAGGCACGTCAATCACGCGTGTCGCCTGCCAATCGCTCCATCCCTCTGCAGCATCGCCCGTCAACGGCTCGTCGTTCCATTCAACAAAAATCTTACCCTCACACTTGTCGTGCTTCGCCCTCACACACATAGGCACCGCCACATCGCCCTCCGACACACGCACACGGCTGTAGTCCACACCCATCTGCGGATAGCTCCCCACAATGCCGTTCCTGTACACCTCGCCGCGCACCGCGTTGAGGTCCTTGCCCGCGGGTGCCATGCCAAACGCCACAACCCTCTTCAATGGCGACACAGCTCTGCTCGCCAGCCCAAACCTCATTCTGTGTTCCAACTGTCTCGGCGTGCGTGCATCGTGCCACACACCCTTGCTGCGCATCACCAATCTGCCTTTGCGCTCATACATCACCACCGGTCCCACGGTTGCCGAAAAACTCTTCAAAACATCACCCTTAAAAACTGCCATAACTCTCTCATCTTTTGATTGTTAATATAGTATACAAGATACGAAAAAATGCCGACTTGCGCAAGCATTTTCATAGCGTTTTTTCACCTGTTTGTGGTGAATTTTTGTCCTTTAGCAACGTGCTGTTTTTCTTCACCTCGAGTGCCAGTTTCCGGGCATCACACCCGCCTTTCATATACGTTATATATACTGAAATCGTATATATGATGCGGAGCGGCGGCGGGGGAGGTGTTGTGGCGATTGTGATAAAATGTGCAAATCGTGTTGCTTATCCTTTTAAGAATGTTTGTGTAGTTTAAATAAAAATATTTTGAAGTTATTCGCAAGCCTTTTTTTATGTATAGCTTATTATTTAATGTATGTTAAATATTGTGTATTATAATATGAATTCACAGTGTTTTTTTATACTTTTGTTTTGAAATGCAATAAAATATAGTTGATTTAAATTCATAATTATGAAATCGTTAGCATCAAAAATTTTATCCATATTGTTGCTGTTCACATTGCTGTTGGGGTGTGAGAAAGATGACAACTGTTCTACTCTCGAAGGCACATTAAAAATATTAGTAGATATTCCCGAAGGATATAGAGGAAATTCAGAGATAGATATCAGTCCTGTTGAGAATCCGGATATAGATATATATAAGGTGAAAGTAGAGAATAAGACCGAGATTGAGGTAGAGCTTAATATTGGTAATTATAAGGTCTCTTTTGCAGCACACAACCCTAAAGAAAACAACTCATACTACGATACTCAGTATGTACAGATTAGGCAGGGTAAGACAACAGAAATTGTGATTAAAAAGCCGTGATTTTTTCGATAGGTTTTTTTATATCAATTTATTAAGTTATTTGTTCCGCTAAAAGATGCAAATGATTTGATGCAGTAAGCGGGAATAATGAAAAACACTTGGTGGGGGCTGTCGGCAGGTGGCAGTATGTCCCGACCGGACTTGAAATATTCTGCAACAATACGCAAAAACGAGGGGAAGATAGCAGTCTTCCCCTTGCTTATTTAGTGTTGTGTTGTCATGAGGTATGAATACAGATTTTATGATTTGACAAAGATGGTTGTTGCTATGATGATGCGGAGCGGTGGCGGGGGAGGTGTTATGACGGTTGTGCCTTAATTTTATTAAAAAAGTTATTGATGTTAGGTAAAAAATTAGTACGTTTGTTAGTGATTTTGGTTTGAAGAATCTTAGAATCTTGATGTGTGAACAAACATATATTCTGTTATTTGGGGAGAGGTGAGATGCGAGCAAGGTGCTGATGGGCAGTGCGTTGAACGTTGTCTACGTGAAGTGATGAGATAATTATAGACTATCAATATAAATATAAAACGAAGAAGAATGAAGATGAAACTATTTAGGAGATTTGGCGGCATGGCGACCATGGCGATGCTGGGTGCGGCAATGGTGCTGACGACTACGTCGTGTGGCGAGACGCGCCCGGTGAAGGAGTTTAACACGTTTGAGGAGATGGCTGACCCCACGGACGATGTGCAGTCGGACTGGTCGCACGTGACGAAGGGTTTGCATGCGTCGTTTGTGAGCATCGACAAGAGGTTTGCCAAGTCGTTGGCGCCTGACGTTGAGGTTGTCAGGAGCGCGAGCGTGGAAGGCTGGAAAGGCGAGACGGTGTCGGCACAGATACTGCTGTGGAGTGCTGAAGATGTTGAGCAGGTGGAGGTTGAGATAGAGGATTTTAAGTCGGGCAAGGGGCTGATGTCGGCAAAGAATGCTCAGGCACGCTTTGTGAGATATGTGATGACTGACGAGTTTGCAGGTGGTTGCGGCTACAGAAAGCCGGAAGATTTTGCCGCAAGTCTGTCGGCCGACATGCTGGACAATTTGGACAACTTCAACATTGAGGGCAGGACGGTGCGCCCGGTGTGGATAACCATCGACATTCCGCGCGATGCCGATGCGGGCGACTATCTGGGCAGGGTGAAGCTGTATGCCGAGAGGGGCTATGTGGATGCTTTTGATCTGCTTGTGAGAGTGATTGACAGGCAGTTGCCCGAGCCAAAGGATTGGCGCTATCACTTGGATTTGTGGCAACATCCGTCGGCAGTGGCAAGGGTTCACAACTTGGAGGTGTGGAGCGATGCTCACTTTGAGAAGATGAGGCCTCTGATGAAGATGCTGGCCGATGCGGGACAGAAGGTCATCACGGCAACGCTTAACGTTGACCCTTGGAATCATCAGTGCTATGATGCTTATGAGGATATGATTTTGTGGACGAAGAAGAAGGATGGCTCGTGGAATTATGATTACAAGATTTTTGATCGTTGGGTGGAGTTTATGATGGGTGTTGGTGTGAACAAGATGATAAACTGCTACTCGCTGCTGACCTGGAACAATCAGTTGCACTACATGGACGAGGCTAAGGGTGATATGGTTACTGTGGAGCTTAAGGCACAGTCTAAGGAGTATGCCGAGCTGTGGGGTACATTTTTGAAGGATTTCACCAAGCACTTGAGTGAGAAGGGTTGGTTGGAGATTACCAACATTGCCATGGATGAGCGCGGGCCGGAGGATATGAAGGCTGCGATGAAGGTGTTGGAAGAGACGGCCCCCGAGTTGGGCATATCGCTGGCAGATAATCACAAAAGTTATAAGCAGTATCCTGACATTAAGGATATTAGCGTGGGTGCGGTGAAGAGTGCTGTCGACAAGAAGGACATTCCGGGACGTCGCGAGCGTGGTTTGGTGACAACGTGGTATGTGTGTTGTGCCGACCCGTTTCCCAATGAGTTTACTTTTTCTGCACCGGCAGAGGCGGCTTATGCGGGGTGGCACACGGTGGCGGCCGACCTGGATGGTATGCTTCGCTGGGCCTACAATTCGTGGGTTGAGAATCCTCTAACGGACTCACGCTTTAGAACGTGGCCTGCAGGCGACACATATATAGTGTATCCGGATGCTCGCAGCTCCATCAGGTTTGAGAGATTGAAGGAGGGTATTCAGGATGCCGAAAAGATTTGGATATTGCGCAATGAGGTTGCCAACGGTGGCAATGAGGAGGCTGCCACGAAGATGGCAGAGCTTGAGAAGGCTATTGAATATTTTGATTCTGTGTCCCCTTCGGATGATTGGAATGAGAAGTTGAACGAGGCTAAAAAGCTGTTGAACAGTATTTAACGCTCGATTGTTTATAGTGCGTTTGTGATGAACGGGGCTGTCGGTTGTGATGGCTCCGTTTTTTTGTGGAAATAAAGCTTGTTAAGATATAAAAAGTTCCTAAATTTGTTGCTTGTACGTGTATGTTTTTTGTGGGTGTATAGTTGTGTTAGTGAATTTAATAGTGTGAATTGAGTTTTTTGTATTGATAGTTAGCCTGTTAGGGTGCTAATTATATAGTGTTAAGTAATAATGATTAAAACGTTAATTAAGATGAGGAGAGTATTATTGGCTGCGATGATGTTTGTGACATCACTGCTTGTGAGTGAGCAAGTTGTGGGCGCAGGTGTGTCCGACTGCGTGGATCAGAATCAGAAGAAGGTGCATGGCGTGGTGAAAAGCAATGAAGGGAATTTGATGCCCAACGTTATGGTGATGGTGAAAGGTGCGAACGAATATACTATCACTGATGAGAATGGTGTTTATGAGTTGAACGCAGGTGGAGATGATACGCTCGTCTTCAGTTACTTAGGCTATAAGGACTATGAGATGAGAAGTGCCGACGGAGAGACGATTGATGTTGTGCTGTATAAAAGCGACGCTCCGCTGGTGATTGTGGATGGTGAGGAACGCTCGTTGAGTGATGTTACACCGGAAGAGATAAAGAGCGTCAATGTGTTGAAGGGTGAAACTGCAACATCTCTGTACGGAGAGCGTGGTGCCAACGGTGTTGTGCTTATTGAGACGCATGTGGGCGTTACTGGCAAGCAGGACGGGAAGTGAACAGACCGGACTGATACATGATAGGGGATACGATAAATAAGTTGTTTATAATTATTGATGAGGCGGGGTGAGAGTTTTTCTCATCCTGCTTTTTTTGTGTAGGTTGTTGACTGGCATTAACATCTGTTTAACATAAAAATGTCAGTTTGGTAACAGGATTGTAACAAAATATGGGTAGTTTTGCGGCAATGTGATGTGTTGTTGGTTTGTATTTTTTTTAGAGAATAAATTGCATAATTTTTGAAAAAAGTAGCTATTATTTTGATAGCAGATAAAATAACATTAAATTTGTGAATTGTTATCTAATATTAATAACAGTTTTCATGAAGCATGTAGCTTTGTTATAAAATGTAAGTCAGGCTATTATAAATGAACTATATAATCAGCAGTAATAATAATTAAAATGTTATTTAAATGAGAAAAGTATTATTAGCTATGATGCTGTTTGTGTCATCACTGCTTGTGAGTGAGCACGTTGTGGGAGGAAGTATCTCCGCGTACGTGGATCAGAATCAGAAGAGAGTGTATGGAACTGTGACAGATCAGAAGGGTGAGACACTGCCTTATGTGACAGTGTTGGTTAAGGGTACCAATATTGGTACTACGACTAACGAGAGCGGTATTTATGAGCTTAACGTTAATGGAGATGTGACGCTGATATTCAGCTACCTGGGCTTTAGAGACTATGAGGTGAATACGGACGGCAAGAGCAGAATTGATGTTGTGTTGTTAGAAGACAATGTGGCATTGGATGAGGTTGTTGTTACGGGGTATAACACGGTTGAGAGAAAGCACTTGGCTTCGTCTATTGAGTCGGTTGACATGGAGCGTGCCATCACTCGTCCTGTGGTGAAGTTGCAAGATGTTTTTTCGGGTACTGTTGCCGGTGTTACAATGCTTAAGGGTAGTAACCTGCCCGGTTCTGTTCCCGGTGATATTGCCATCAGGGGTGTGAGTACTTTGCAGAATGCCAGCCCGCTTGTTATTGTGGATGGTATGGAGCAGCCACTGACTGATGTTGACCCTAATCAGATTAAGAGTATCAACGTATTGAAGGATGCCGCTGCAGCTTCAATGTATGGTTCTCGCGGTGCAAATGGTGTTATTATCATCGAGACGCATAGAGGAACGACAAACAAGTTTAGCGTAAATGTGAACTCATGGTCTGCAGTTAATCAACCTTTGAACTTGCCCGATTTTGTTAATTCCGCCGATTTTATGCGTTATAGAAATGAGGCTTACAAGATTCAGGGACAGCCATTGGTGTACACGGACGAGGATATTCAGAAAGCACAGGATGGTTTAACACCAAATACAGATTGGGTTAAGGAGATAATGGAGAGAACATC
>JBMNSN010000020.1:0-26654 GCA_050945215.1 Fermentimonas sp.
CCTATGCAGAACTTGCTGAATATGTTGCCAAGGATTTCGTCGGTGGATATTTGTCCTGTTATTTCGCCTAAATAGAACATGCATTCACGAATATCTTGGGCGAGGAAGTCGTGAGTTATGCCTATTTCTAAACCTTCCTTTACGCGCAGTATGGCTTCATGAGCCTTGTTAAGTGCTTCATAATGCCTTAGGTTGGTGACTATAACATCATCATCGCCAAGAGTTGGGATTGAGCTTGCACCAACTAACGACTGTTTTAATTCCTCAATATTGACATCGTTCTTGGCAGAAATAAACAGACGCTCGGCATGGAGTTCAGGGAACAGCTGTTGCAACTTTGTCTTTTGTTCCTCAGTCAACAGGTCTGATTTATTAAAAAGTATTATCAAATGTTTATCCTCCAACTTGGGGATAATGAGTGATGACATTGACTTTATTTGCCCAATGGTTGTTGTAACATCTATCAACCAAAGCACGATGGATGCTTGCTCCATCTTTTGATATGTACGCTCGATGCCTATAGTTTCTATAACATCGGTAGTTTTTCGTATACCGGCAGTGTCGATGAAGCGAAAAGTGACGCCATTGATGTTGACCTTGTCTTCAATAACATCGCGTGTGGTGCCGTGAATATCGCTAACTATTGCCTTTTCTTCATTTAGAAGCAAATTGAGCAGAGTGGACTTACCGACATTTGTCTCTCCTATTATCGCTACGGGTATTCCACTCTTTATGGCATTGCCAAGACGAAACGAGTCGGCCAGCGTGCTAATTTCTGCATCTACTTCGTTCACTATCTCGGCAAGTTGTGCTCTGTTGGCAAACTCAACATCTTCCTCAGAGAAGTCGAGTTCCAATTCAATCAATGAGGCAAATTGTATCAGTTTATCTCTCAAAAGAGATAGTCTTTTAGCAAAGCCTCCCCTCATCTGATTCATTGCTATGCGGTGTGTGGCCTTTGACTCTGATGCAATGAGGTCGGCTACAGCTTCGGCTTGACTAAGGTCGAACTTGCCATTTTTGAAAGCTCTTCTTGTGAACTCTCCGGGAGTGGCCATTCGTGCACCTTGTGAAAGGAGAATCTCAACGAGTTTATGCTGTATGTAGACTGAACCATGGCATGCAATTTCTATGCTTTCCTCACCGGTAAACGAGTGAGGTGCATGAAAAACGGACACCAACACTTCATCAAGGACTTCGTCACCGTTCATTATTTGTCCGTAAACTATGCTGTATGGATTGGCTGTTGCAAGCTTTTTGCCTTTGGGTGACACAAACACTTTATCGGTCAATTCTGCACAGCCTTTTCCCGACAAACGCACTACGGCGATTGCACCTACTCCGGGCGGTGTGGATATTGCGCAAATAATATTATCATCAATGTCCATATTGCTCGCTTTTAGTACCTGAAACTGCTTCCTCCGACAAACTCTCTCAACAAGGATGTAGGAGGCAATTTCCTATCAGTGATATAATTGAAATAGCTTAAGAATTTCAAAAGCCTATAGGCCTCGGAATACTCAGGCGCTGTGCGAGGCACTTGCATAAGTATTGGCTCGGCATGACGTCTGATTGCTGCCAACTCATAGATCATGGCAGAGTTGAACATTACATCGGCATTCTCTTGGAATGGGAAGATCCATTTATCTTCGCCTTTCCTGACGCTACTCCAGCGAGATATGGTGTCTTGGGCAGAGTAGCCACGATGTGCGTAGTCGCGAATCATTCGACGTATAAGTCGGTTGTCAGATGCAGGTATCCAGTTGTGGTCATCGAGTGAGATAGTTGTTAGTGCGGAAACGTATATACCGAACATGCACTCAGCAGGTATATGCTCTGTAAGCTTAGGATTTAAACCATGGATGCCTTCAATAATAAGCACACTGTTTTCATGCATCTTTAGGAAGTTACCACGATATTCTCGCTCCCCTGTTATGAAGTTATAGGAAGGCAGTTCTATCGTCTCCCCTTTCATTATCTTTAGTATATGCTCTTCAAATAGTGCCAAGTCGAGTGCATATATTGATTCATAATCCTTATTGCCATCTTCGTCTAATGGTGTATTCTCTCGGTTGACAAAATAGTCATCCAATGAAATACCAATTGGTCTGAGCCTATTAACAAGTAGTTGTACCTCAAGACGCTTTCGGAAAGTTGTTTTTCCCGATGATGATGGTCCGGAGATAAAAACAACCTTTAGACCGTCATCAGCTCTTTTGGCTATATGCTTGGCAATATCTGATATTTGCGATGCCTGATATGCTTCAGCAACTTGAATGATTTCATATACTCTATCCTCTTGTATCGCTTTGTTGAGGTCGCCCACGTTCTCTAATTCACTTATCTTGAGAAAATCGAGATGCTCTCTGTACACATTGAGAAGCTTTTCCTGTTTGATGAACGGCCCCAACTCTGAAGGGTTGTTTTGGTCGGGAACTCTTAGCAGGAATCCGCCGTTGAGCTGTTGAATATCGAAGATCTTTATATACCCTGTTGAAGGTGTAAGACTACCATAGAAGTAATCCATATAGCCATCAAGCAAAGAGTAGCGGGCATAAAGAGTGTCTGCCGTTTCGATGAGCAGTGCTTTGTCTTCCATTCCATTATCACGGAACAATTTGACTACTTTGTCCGTTTCCTCTTCAACCTGAACAAAAGGCAGGTCAGCTTCAACAATTTCCCACATGCGTGCTCTTATCTTGTCGAGCTCCTGCTTGCCAACAGGGAGATCTGACTCTATTTGGAAATAGTACCCTTTGGAAACTGCATGCTCGATATACATTTTTGCATTGGGCATCGTATCATCAACAGCTTTTGACAATATGAAACATAGGGAACGAACATAAGTGCGCATGGCTGAAGCGTCAGTCAGGTCTTTAAATTCAACAGTCTTGGGGCGATATATCTTGTATGAGAGTGATTCTGCCTTATTGTTTACCTTAGCATTTGTTATTAGGTATGGTGACTTTATTTTGAAGATGTCAATCAATTCTACTAGAGAGGTTCCAACAGGAATGTCTTTCCTCTGATTGTTGTTTAAACAATGTACTGTTACTGTGTCTGTCATAATCTTATATTTTAATATTTTGCTAAAATACATATTTTTTCAATCAAGACAGTGTTAAGAGAGATTTTATGTATCTTCGTGGTTGGCCATTATGAACAAATAATAATTATTTTTGACATGAATGATTGGAAAAAAAGATTAGACATAGTGTACTCAACTAACCCTGACTATCACTATAATGAAAGCGAGCCTGAGGATGTTGAAACATTGGCAAATGAGAAGCAACAATTAAAGATTAGTCTTGACAAACGCAACAGAAAGGGCAAGTCAGTGACTCTTGTCAGTGGCTTTGTTGGAAGTGATGAAGATGCTACGGCTTTGGGCAAACTGCTTAAAACAAAATGTGGCGTGGGAGGAAGCGTTAAGGATAACGAAATAATCATTCAGGGTGATCATAGAAACAAGATTCTTGAAATACTAAAAGAACAAGGATACACAAAGTCCAAGATAATATAAACATGGAAGCAAATGACAACATTTCAGATGGTCTTCTTGTACTAAAGGCTTCTGCAGGTTCCGGCAAAACACACCGATTGACTGGTGAATACATCAAACTTTTATTCTCTGACAAGTACAACAATAACAACGGCTTTAGACACATATTGGCGGTTACCTTTACCAACAAGGCTACCGATGAGATGAAAAGCAGGATAATAAAAGAATTAGACAAGCTTGCTACAGGGGAAAAGTCCGACTATCTGGATAGTTTGATAAAAGGCTATGGCTTGACGGAGCAAAGTGTGAGAAAAAAAGCAGGTGAGATATTAAGGAACATCCTCCATGACTACAGCTCTTTTACAATCAGTACAATAGATAAGTTCTTTCAGCAGATAATGCGTGCATTTACACGAGAAATAGGTGTTGGAGGCGGCTACAATGTTGAGGTTGACCACAGCATGATGCTTATGGAGGCCATTGACCTTATGATATCTGAACTTGACAAGAAAGAAAATAAGATTCTAACAGATTGGATGCTCGATTTTATGAAGAGCAGAATAGAGGAAGGGCAGAGCTGGAAAATAAAAGATGAAATAAACAATCTAGCTAAAGAGCTGTTCAACGAAACGTATAAATCTTTTGCCACAAACGATAGGAATCTAATAAAAAACAAAGAGGAACTCGGTATAATTAAAAAGCAGCTACAAGAAATCATCAATGACAGAGATCAAAGGCTTAAAGATATCGGAGCAGAGGCATCAGAGATTATAGATGATTGTGGTTTAACTTATACTGATTTCAAATCAGGATCTAATGGTCCGTTAATGCTTTTTAAGAAGTTAAGCAATGGAGAAGTAAAAGAAATAAAACTTAGTAGAACCTTTCGCAATCTTGTAGATAATGTTGAAAATTGGTATTCAAAAGCATCAAAAAAAATTGAGCCTATCAAGCAAGCATACGACTTAGGATTAAACGAAATGGTACGCGAGGTTATAGATTTGATTGAGAAAAATGAAATCTATTACTCTGCAGTAGAGATAATAAAGAACTTTCATACACTTGGAATTCTAAATGACATCAATGAAAGACTTAAAGCATTGCAAAAAGAAACAAACACGCTGTTCTTGTCTGATACAACAGAGCTTCTCAAAAACATCATTGCAGATTCCGACTCTCCATTTATATATGAGAAAACCGGAACTCGCATATTTAACTACATGATAGACGAGTTTCAAGACACGTCTAGGATGCAATGGGACAACTTCAAACCTTTGATTGAGGAGAGCATCGGCAACGGTAATTTTAATCTGATTGTTGGAGATGTTAAGCAGAGTATATATAGATTCAGAAACTCCGACTGGAAGCTGTTGGAAAGTCAAATTTATGAAGATTTAAACAGAGAATCCATAACGGATGACGTACTTGAAACAAACTGGAGGAGTGACAAAAATATAATATGTTTCAACAATAATATTTTCGAGGGAATACCAAAGTTATTACAAGACAGCTATAATAATGTCGGACAGCATGGTGAGGAGAAAGATGAAGATGAACAAATCTGCAAAGTATATGAAGATGTTAAACAAGAGGTTGCCAAGAAAAACCTAAATACTGAAGGGTATGTAAAACTAGCATTTATTGACGATAAAGAAGAAAGAGGCTGGGAATACTGGTCGCTGGAGCAAATGATTACAGACATTAACGAGCTAATCAAAAAGAAAACTCCACAAAAAGAAATAGCTATTCTTGTAAGAAAAAAAGATGAGGCAGTAAAGGTTGCCAAAAGGATATTGGAACACAATGAGAAAATCATTGATCCGAAAGAAATAATCAACATAGTCTCTGACGAGGGTCTTCTGATAAACAACTCAAAGATAGTTAAAGCAGTAATATCTATATTGAGACATTTGAGGAGCCCTAATGATGCTACCATCAAGATGATTGCTTTTTGTGAATATTGCCGCTTTAATAAGGAGTTCAGCTGGACCGAAGCATTGGAGGAATACGGAAAGTATGGGAAAGAGACATTCGATTTTCCTGACGATTTTAAGGAGCAACTAACTCGGCTGTCTTCCCTACCCTTCTACGATATGATTGAGGGCTTTTTCTCCCTATTTTCTGGCTCGATAACTAAGCACGATATTGTTTATGTTCAAGCATTCTTAGATCTGGCATTGAAGTTTAGCTATGATAGTGCGTCAGACATCAATGCTTTTCTGGATTGGTGGGATGAGGTTGGCATAAAAAAAACCATACCATCATCTGAAGATCAAGATGCCGTAAGAATAATGACAATACATAAATCAAAGGGATTAGAGTTCGGAGCTGTAATTATGCCGTTCACCAATTGGAATATTGATAATACCAGTAGTATATATCAAAACAACTACATATGGGTTAGGCCGAACCAGCGTGACGACTCGATAGACGGGCCATTCAAACGTTTGAGCGTGGCTCCACTGACATATAAAAAAAGTTTGGAGAAGACTATTTTCAAGGATGATTATTTAGCCGAAAAGAAATATACCTATATAGACAAACTTAATTTACTTTATGTTGCCTTCACAAGGGCGAAAAGCAGACTTTATGCATACGCAAAAAAGCCATCTGAACAGAATAAGGAGCAAAAAATAAATTCAGTAGATAATCTGCTATGGAATTATTTGCTTAAAAAACAAGAACTAAAAGAAGTGGATAATGGTTGTGTATACGAATTCGGTGACCCTGATGCTATAGTTAATCATGAAAAGAAACCAGGAAGCACAAATGACAGCAATTTTGAAGTCACCACGTGGAAAACGACAAATTATAACAATAGACTTAAAATGAAATTAAACTCTATTGGCTATTTCACCGATGATGGCAGCAGAGATTATGGCAACCTTATGCATGACATAGTTAGCAAAATAGACACATTAGGTGATATTGAAAGAAGTGTGGAAGCAAAGGTGTCTGACGGGGAAATAAGTGAAAGTGAGCAAGACGATATAGTTGAGGAATTGAGAAGTTATTTAAATATACCAGAGGCTCGCGACTGGTATAGTGGCGAGTATCAAGTCCTAAACGAGATTCAGATACTCGACTCATCAAGAGGTGTAAGCAGACCTGATAGAGTTATGATTGGTGACAACAAAGTAATTGTTGTTGACTATAAGTTTGGTGAGTCTGAAGACTCAAGATATATAAGACAGGTAGAGAGTTATATCAGCACGATTAGCAATATGGGATATAGCAACGTTAAAGGAGCGGTATTTTACGTAAAAATGGGTAAAGTGGTTACCGTTTAATCACTACTTTACCCATTATATATATAAAGCAAAAACAGAACTATTTATTATAAAAGAACTCGCTGAAATACAGTATTTGATACTTTATTGCATTCCTCCAATAGTTCCAATTGTGAGCTCCGGGACGTGTAATATAATCATGAGGAATATTTCTGTATAACAATTCTTCGTGCAGCTTTTCGTTGACATGATAAAAGAAATCATCAACACCGCAGTCTATGATAATCTTTAAAGTGCCGTTTGGAAGAAGCTTATGAAGTTGTCCCATAACAGAAAAGTCGTGCCATGCCTCGGGGTTCTCAGCCGGGGAGCCAAGCTTCTTTTCCATGTTCCAATTCTTAACGAAGGGTATTATATCGACACCTCCACTCATACTGCCACACGCACCGTAAGTGTCTTGATGGCGAAATCCAAGATAAAGTCCTCCATGACCACCCATACTTAATCCTGTTATTGCACGACCTTCTATGGATGGAATAGTTTTGTAGTTTTTATCTATCCATGACACCAATTCCTTTGAAACGAAAGTTTCGTATTGAGCATCAGGATTATCGGGCAGATCCCAATACCAACTGTCGAAATCCCCGTCGGGGCAAACCAATATCACTTTATGATTATCTGACAATTCTAATATCTCGGGGCTGTCTTTAACCCATGAGTCGTATCTGCCACTAAAACCGTGAAGCAAATACACAACAGGGAAGCTATCTTGTTTACCATAGCTATCAGGTTTGACCACAACAGTTTTTATGTCTTTGTTCATCGCGTTACTTCTTACAGCAACAGTGTCTACCTCAGCAGAAAATCCGGGCAAAGAAACAATAAATAACAGCAACAACAATAGTTTAGCAGCTCTCATGATTTATGCTAATAATGAATCCGGATCTAAGTTCTCGTGTTCTATATCCAAGAAGTACTTATATGTCTTAACTTGCAATTCGCTACAAGCATCGTAATCGCAAACTATGATACCCTTTTCGTGAAGTTGAAGTGCACTGATTGTCCACATTTGTGTTACAGGGCCCTCAACAGCATGATACAAAGCTCTTGACTTATGCAATCCATTAACAAGGATCAACACCTCTTTTGCTTCCAATATAGTGGCAACACCAACCGTTAATGCAGTTTTTGGAACTTTGTTTACATCGTTGTCAAAGAACCTTGAGTTAGCAATAACAGTGTCGGTGGTTAGAGTTTTTACTCTTGTCCTTGAGTTAAGTGATGAACCCGGCTCATTAAATGCTATATGACCGTCGGGACCAATGCCACCAAGAAACAGGTCTATACCACCAACCTCTTTTATAGCTTTTTCGTATGCAGCACACTCTGCTTCAGGGTCTTTTGCCATACCGTCAAGAATGTGAACATTCTCTTTCTTTATGTCAATATGGTCGAAAAAGTTTTTCCACATGAATGTGTGATAACTCTGAGGATGATCAGCCTCAAGACCTATGTATTCATCCATGTTGAAGGTTATCACATTCTCAAAAGACACAACACCTCTCTCATATAATTTTATGAGAGCCTCGTATGTTTTAAGTGGTGATGAACCTGTCGGCAACCCAAGAACATAAGGTTTGTCAGGTGTAGGGTTAGCTTTATTTATCTTCGCAGCTATATAGTTGGCTGCCCACTGTGCCATCTGATCAGGATTAGGTTGAATAATTAATCTCATAATACTATTATTTAAAATCTTGAATATATTATTTTACATCATTAATAAGCTTAGCCATGTTGCTTGCGAGCGTGTCAGCCTGCTCAAACACTTCGTTCATCATACTTTGTTTCATTACAACCGGTTCTGCAACCAGCTCAAAGTTCATGTCCTCGGCAAACTGCTTTAGATTCTTAGCTGTGGCGTCAGACCATGTAAAACTACCGAAACAACCGAACAACCTATTTTTAAGACTTCGACTCTCTATTGCATTCACAATAGAGTACACGGCCGGATAAAGCTTATTGTTATAAGTTGGTGAACCAATTATCAGACCTTTATACTTGAATATATCTCTTAATATATAAGATTCGTGACTCTTGCTGACCTTGTGGATAATGATTTCCTCAACACCATTGTCTGCAAGAGCTGATGCGATGTAGTCGGCTAAAACTCCCGTATTACCATACATACTGCCGTAAACTATTACAACACCATCCTCTCCTTCATACTTGCTAAGCTTGTCGTAAATACTTATTACTTCATCAATATTCTCCTTATCTGTCCACACAGGTCCGTGAGTAGAACAGATGGCATCTATATTCAAGCCCGAGAGTTTCTTGATTGCTGTTTGAACGGGTGAGCCAAACTTACCAACTATATTTGAATAATAGCGATACATTTCGTCACGATAGTCATCCAGCTTTAAGTATTTGTCTGTGACGCCACCATCAAGGGCACCAAAAGTTCCGAAAGCGTCGCCACTAAACAACGTCTTGCTTTGTGGAATATAAGTTACCATAGTTTCAGGCCAGTGAACCATGGGTGCCATAAAAAACTGAAGATTCTTGTCCCCTATCGAAACAATCTCGCCTTCATCAACAACAATGACATTATCAACAACGCCATAGTATCCCTTGAGCATATCAACTGTTCGCTTATTACCCAATATTTTTATGTTAGGATACTTAGATACGATTAGTTCAATAGAACCGGAATGGTCAGGTTCCATGTGATTAACAACAAGATAATCAATATCTTTAGTACCTATCGTTGCATCTATTTTTTTAAAGAAAAGATCTGAGTATGATATATCTACAGTATCAATCAGTGCAATTTTATCGTCAACTACCAAATAAGAGTTGTAAGATACTCCCTTAGGTAGTGGCCACATGTTCTCGAACAGAGCCTTGCTGCGATCATTGACTCCTACATAAAATACATCCTTAGATATTTCAATCGGTTTGTACATATTATATATTGTTTTTATTTCTTCTTTGACCTGTTTTTCGGGACAAACATCTCTGATTGCTTGGGGGTATCTGCCTCTCTTGCCGGCTTTCTTAGCGCATTAACAATCATCCATATTCCCCAAATAATGAATGGCACACTAAGCCACTGACCTATGTTTAGTCCTGTTTTGTCAATCAGTGAGTGTTCTTGATCAACTTGTACGTTCTTAATAAACTCTACAAACAATCTGAACAGGAATATTATCAGAATACCAACCCCTGTGATTAGTCCCTCTCTCTTCTTTGCCTGAGTATTCCAATATAGATACATTGTTATGGCAAAAACTGCCAGATAGGCAAGAGCTTCATATATCTGTGTTGGGTGCGATGGTTGAGTGTATATAGGTTCAGCACCGTGCATCCATTGATTAACATTCTCTATAAACCTGAATCCCCAAGGCTTGTCAGTTGGTCCGCCATAAATCTCATGATTCATCAGGTTGCCTAAGCGTATCATGGCAGCTGTAAAGCCTGTTGGAACCATAACCCTGTCAAAAGTCCACAACATACTCTGCTTCGAAACATTTTTAGAAAACAACCATACAGCAATAATGATACCTATAACACCACCATGGCTGGCAAGTCCCCCCTGCCAAATCTTTAATATCTCCATTGGGTTGGCAAGATAGTATTGTGGTTCATAAAACAGGCAGTGTCCTAATCTGGCGCCAACAATAATACCTACAATCATATAAACAAAAAGAGAATCAAACCATTTTTCAGGAAGGTCCTCTTTCTTAAAAATGAGCTGCACTATGTACACGGCTACTATCAGCCCGATTACCCAAAAAAGCCCATACCATCTTATCTCGCGACCAAATATATTAAAAAGAGTGGGATCTACACTCCACGTCACTGCAAGAATTGAATTCATAAATACGATCTGTTTTTTACAAAGATAAGGAAGATTTTTGTCTTTCTTACATCTTTTCGTGTTTGGAACTTATTAAATATGCTATTATACCAATTTGCCGATCCACTTTGATTTGTCGCCCGGAAGCAAGTCCACCACAGGAACCTCAATCAATGTGTATGCTCCCGGTTGTTGCCTTAAGGAAGCCCTTGCGGCGCCCACTAAAACCTCTGCTGTAAGAGCAGGGTTATTGATTCTCATATCGAACTTAAAAATCTGATTTTGAGTAGTGCCGGACACACCTTTTCTCTCCATAAGTACACCATGCCCCATATCTTTCAGCATATCAACATTTTCCACCAAAAACACATGTGTTTCATCTTTCACAAAATAATCATCAGACTTGATGGCATTTGCCACTGCATCGAAGTCATATCCTTGCTCCAATTCTATGTACACCATGCGACGATGAACTCCGGTTCCGGTGGGTATAGTCATCGATAGCGCATCCTTTACACCCTCAACAGCTTTTACCGCAACGGTATGCCCCATACTCATTCCTGGACCAAAATTTGTATATGTAATGCCCTTTGGCGCAATAGCTTCAAACAAAGCACGAATTATAGAATCGCTACCGGGGTCCCATCCTGCTGAAATAATAGATACCGCATTGTTTTCTTTTGCCGACTTGTCGAGTGAAGTCCTCAGATTAAATATCTTTTCATGAATATCGAAGCTGTCTACAGTATTAATCCCAAGTTTCAGACATTCTACAGCATGCTTCTCCACACTTCTGGTTGGTGTTGTTATGAAGGCTACATCTACATCCTCCAACTTTGATATAGAATCAACTACTTTGTATTTTGCAATTTCATCAGGCACATTAGAAACATCCCTTCTAACTATACCTGCTATCTGAAAATCAGGCGCTTGCTTAAGCGACTGAACCACATATCTGCCAATATTCCCATAACCCACTACTGCTGCATTTATTTTATTCTTCATATAATTTTAATTTTAAATTATTGACTCATTGTTTACTAATGTTTGCGTGTACACAAAAATAAAAGAAATCTGTTTAAAATAATTGCTAAATAATATACTTTTTATTCCATATCTGTTTGGAATATTAAACATATATTAGCGTGTAGTCTGTAATAACAAACAAAGAGCTCAAAGTATTATATTACCAAGAGCTCTTCAATTTTAGCTGATATCTCAAAAAAGACATGCCGATCAAAAGAGTATTTAATCACAAAACATTTACAACTAATAATCCTGTAATTTATCAAATCTGTGTAACACAGTTTTGTGATGATAGCAATACACTTATCTAATTTGAAGATATCATAGGTCCGGTTATCAACCTTACCCCAGCTATCGCAATTATTACATCAAACAAATTATATTACTCTTATATTTTTTTCTTTAAACTTTTATCCTTGTTTAACTGTATTTCTTACTGTATAAGTCATTCAAGCAATGTTGCAAGTCAATGCATATTTATTAATCCATACCGGCATCTTCTAAATAAAGCACAATACTTTGATAAGCATTATTCATATTCGGATTCAATCCTTCCTTAAGTAAAAAATCCCCCTCAATGGTTTTTCCATTGGCCCAAAAAGAAGGGTTAGGATTATTCAACTCTTTTATCTTGTATCTCTTATCTGCCGATAATCCTTTTAGTTTGAAATTAGTTGTTAACAAATAGCCTTTGTAATCCAAGCAAAAAGCGTAAAAAAGGGCTCTTTTTTTATCCTTGCTGACATACATAAGAGAATAATATCCGGAATCATCGTATGGTGAAACTATTCTGAACAAATCACCAAATTGAATTATATCTCTAATTTCTTTGTATTCATTTATTGAAGATTTAAGAATCCCTTGCTCTTCAGCACTAAGATCACTTAACTTCATTTCAAACCCCAGTCTTCCCGTCATAGCCATATCCATCCTAAACTTAAGCGGTGTAACTCTTTTAGTGTGTCTGTTCGGAACATGAGAAAAATGAGCACCTGTAGCAATTGCAGGATATATTAAATTGGTACCATATTGTATAAATGCTCGGCTATGGGCATCTGTATTATCACTTGTCCAAAAATCCTGATGATATTTTAGCGAACCAAATTCCACTCTTCCACCCCCGGAAGAACAAGCCTGTATCATGACATTCGGATACTTAGCTCTGATTCTGTCATAAACATTATACAGACCTCTAACATACTCAATCCAAAAATGAGATTGCTTGTCTTTTGGTAACCATGTGGAGCCTACAGACTCTAAATGTCTGTTGGCATCCCATTTTATATATGAAATATCTTTTGAAAGTTGCATAACGCCGTCAAAAACATTAAATACAAAATCCTGTACATCAGGGTTGGACATATCTAATACCCACTGATTGCGTTTTGAAGGAATCTCTCGGCCCTCTGATTTAACAATCCAATCAGGATGTTCATTTGCTAAATCGCTTTTAGGGTTCACCATCTCCGGTTCAATCCATATACCAAATTTCATACCTTTGCTCACAGCATATTTTGCCAAATAATCTATTCCATTAGGTAACTTTTTTCTGTTTACTTGCCAATCACCCAATCCCATGCTGGCATCATTCCTCGGATAATTGTTTCCAAACCAACCATCATCTAATACAAACACTTCTATTCCAAGTTCTGAGGCTTCATCAATCATCTGCTTTATCTTTTCTTCAGTGAAAGAAAAATAAACGCCCTCCCAACTATTTAGGACTATAGGACGAACAGCTTTTGAATCATACAAACCTTCCTTTCTTGCCCAATCGTGCATATTTCTACTGGCCTGACCTGCCCCATTAAAGCTGTAAGTGAAAATCATCTTCGGAGTAGTAAAATTCTCTCCTTTTGCCAATTTATATTCTGAAGCGTATGGATTTATCCCACCCGAAAGATTAAGCGTGTTAAATTCATCCTTCTCAAAATTCAACTTGAAGTTGCCACTCCATGCCAATGCACCGGCAATAACTTCTCCTGCATCTTCATCCAATGGTTTGTTTAACGACAACATAAAAGATGGGTTCTCGCCATGAGTGGCTCTAATACCTTTACGACTCTCTATGCTAAACATACCGTGTTGCAATGGAATCTCCTCAACCGACATCTCCTTAGTCGCTGTGCCATAAAAATGGGTCAGGTAATAACTGCGTGCATCTATAGGTAAGTAAAAAGAATAAAAGTTATGCAACTCTATATCCGATTTCTCATCATTGATGATCTCTGTGTGCATTGCATAAACATTTTCAGTCTTGTAAGCCTTATAATGCAACTTTACTACTAAAGGGTATTTTTTATCTTTCAATGAAATTACTAACTCTTCTGTACGATTCTCTTCATCAAAGACTCTTTCCGAATTAACAAAAACAAGCTCTGTGTTCAGATCACCATCGAAGTGTGTTATACGCAACGCCGGCTCTCTAAAATTCTTACCACCGGCTGTCGAATATGCCTCATTACTTGTGCCGTATTCTGCCGTACGATAAGATCTTTTCAAACTAAATGCTGATTTATTTTCTATTCTTTCACCAAAATAATTTAAGTTCAGTTTTCCTTCATTGCTTACCGTAAAAACTAACGATAGGTTTTCTGTGTCTAAGCTGATTAAATTTGTGTCTTGTTTCGCATTTGTAATGAAGGGAAACATAAACATGAAAATAAAAAATATTATTGAGTATAATTTCTTCATATAAATATATTTTGTTACAAACAATTATAAAAAAGGCGTGCTGTTATGAACCAGATTCTTCAACACGCCTTTAGTCTTGCTAATGTATTATTATATTAATTTAATCTCTAACGCACCTAACAGAGCCTTTATAGGCTTTATACTGAGTCGCTGTATAACCGGCCGTCTCGCCAATGTGCAAATCGTGACCAACGTCCGTTCTGCTAGGATCAGGATATGAAGACCAATAGAGCCCCATCATTCCCTGATTTTCAAATTTACCAGTACTTGTGTATCTACCATTATAGGACAAATATTTAACTATGTCATTCTCTTTATTTACGCTCCACCAACTCATATCAGATATTGCCTCTAATGATATATCTGCTTTTCCTAAATATCGTCCTGTTATTTTTACCCGAGAATCTAAACTTCCTTCAATAAATTTTCCAGCTCTCACATAATTGTAAGCAGTCTTATTACCATCCTTTTCTATTATTTTAAATGTTCTGTTTCCCCAAGCAACATGATTAGCGTTATTAGGTATGAAAGTATTTATTTCTCCTAAACTTGGAGTATGATAACCTTCAGGGCAAGCAGTCTGTGCATCGTCCCATGTAAAATAGCCACTTTTGTCATTTGCATGACTATCAGTAAATGTCCCAGCAATTGTGCCAACATTATATTCTGCCAAGCGGTAAAATGCATGAGTCTCAGGGAACTTTGGCATCTCGAACATAAGATCACTTCCATTCCAAAATGCACTAAAATGGTATACTTTACCATTGGCAACCGCACCTTTAGCCAGTTTCACATCGGTAGTTATTTTTTCTCCTAAAGAATTAGTCATCCTTAGTTTCAATTTCGGCCAATTCACTTTAGGGTTAACTATATACCAACTCCATAATTTTAAAGATTTGCCGGATTCAACATTTGCGGGAGCAACATCAAAAGTTATGGATGTTGCAGCAACCCCATCCTTTATATTACCGGTTGTTATGTCATAAAGGCCTCTATCGCTGTGTGCAAAAACACCTAAATCAGATTCTGTTTCCTCTGAATAAATTTCCACCTTAGTAATATTTGCCAATGCAGCTGCACCATAGTTATTTAGATCTACTGAAAAAATAGAACCAATCTGTTTAAACTGTACTGAAAGATCAGGGTTGTTAGTGAGGTCCACATTTTTCTTTTCAAACATAACCATCAATCCATTATTAGTTGCTATGTCGTTCAATGTTCCTGAAACTTTATCAGACGCAGGCAGTATAGCCATCTTCGGGTTTTGGCTATCAAGACCTCCTCCTCCATGAACACCATACAAGTCAAAAGCTGTAACATCTTCAGGTAGTGTTAAACTAAATTTTGCACTCTTGCCATCGTCGCTAATATCAAACAATTTACTAGAAATTTTCTCAGCTTTACCTTCTCCATACAACACACATAAGTCCAGTTTATCACCATTCTTCCATGTGGGAACAACATTAAGCCCCTTCTCTGCTAGTGCGAGCCTTGTGCCAGGCATAGTTGCAGAAAAAGTTAACACATTAGATTCTGCCACACCCCCATCTACAACAGAATTTGAATTATCTATTATAGCATCTTGAGAACATCCTGCCAATAGAATGAACAGCAGAGATAATGAAATTAAAATACTTCTTTTCATAATATCATTTTTATTATTGGTTACCAATATTCTCCCTCAAACTCATCTATTGTAAAAGACGATTCTACATCACTACTACTACCAAAAAAATTACTACTCAAATAAATACTTTCTACATCAATTTTAGGAGCTACGTAACACTGTTTTTCTTTTTTGTTTTTCATAATCTTAAAATTTTATATTCATAAATAAAGCTTAGCTAAAAATAGACTAATTAATCTCTAACGCACCTAACGGCACCTCCCATATATTTGTAGTGAGTATTAGTGTAACCATCTGACAGATAAATACTCATAAAATATGCGATACTGCCATCTTTCTCATCAGAAGACCAATAATGGCCTCTAACACCAACATTCTCCAATTTTCCTGATTGATTAGTCCTACCGTTGGCAGGGAAAAATTTTACTACATCATTTAGATTAGTTGACTCCCACCACTTAGGATCAGATATAGTCTCCAAAGTAACATCAGAATTTCCCAAATATCGTCCCGTAATCTTTATCCGAGCGTCTAAACTGCCTTCTGCAAAAGTTCCAACTTTTTCGTAGCGATATGCAGTGCGATTATTGGCATCGCCCAATATTGCATAACCTACATTTCCAACAGAAGATCCCCATTTAACATAATCTGAATGCGGTGGCATAAAGGTATTTAGCTCCTTCAACGATGGCAAATGATAGCCGGCAGGACAGGCAAAAACTGCTTGACTCCATTCATACGTACCAATAGCGTCATTATTGTGACTTATGGCAAATTGTTGGGCAGTTTTACCTATATTAAATTCTGCTAAACGTACAAATACATGGCTTTCGGGGAACGGGGAAAGTAATCCTGACTTCTGATTAAGAGCAAACACTACCTGTGTTTTCTCATCGTCGACAACATTTATTTTTAATGTACCTTCACGCTGATAACCTGTGTTATTAGCTGCCATAATAGTCAACATTTTGCCGTCTTTACTGTATGAAAAACCTTCTCCCTCTATCTCAACTGCGTAGTCTACTTCTTCTTCACCACTATCAACGTACTCACCATCGACATATTTCATTAGTTTTCTTGTAGCATTAACCTCAATTATCTGAGGTTCTCCTCCATCAACCTCAAAAGGAAGAAGCTCATTTTTATCTGTCACAATGCTATAAATACTATACTCATTACCTGAATGTGCAAAAACAGCTTGTCGTAAAGTAACTATTTTCTTTATTTCAGGCTTCCTTTTCAGAGAAATTATCAAATCTGCTACACGACTATTTTCAGTTTTATTAGCATCAATACTTATTTTTACTTCATTATCCGACACTGCTTCCGCCTTAAAATTTTCATCGCCTTCTATAGAAATATTAAAATCAGCCACCCTTACCACATCCTCATCCGGATTATGCACATCATTGTAATAGTTCATTACCACTTTTTTTGCATCAACTGCCAAGCTCTTTGTCTCTCCTTCAGAATTAAAAATCGTCAATGTTTCAGGGTTTATCTCCAAAGTATATTCAGCTTTCTGATCAGAAGGCAAGGCATTGTCGTCATCACATGATATAATCAATGATGCAATGGACGTAAACAATAATAATAAAGACAATATCCTTTTCATTTCAATCTGTATTTTCATGTATTATTTATTTTATAGTCTTTTTTCTTAAAGACAATATTATTTCAATAAATCTTGACGTATTTGCGTACTTCCACCCTTTGATAGAGCAACATCAACCGGTTCATTGGTCTTCCATGCCCCTCTGGTAAAATCAGGAATATCTACAGGTTTAGACTTATTGGCTACTGACCACACACTTAATGGCCAAATCACACTCCACGCTGCAGCGTCATAAACATCTTGATCCATTGGCAAACCATTGCGCAAACAGTCTATCAATCTCCAAAGCATAAGGAAGTCCATACCTCCATGTCCTCCAACTTTTTTTGCCATGTCTCCAATCCTCTTAACCACTTCGGGAGTATATTTGTCTGTCAATTCGGCAACCTCCTCATCGCTTAGCCATTTTTCACCTTTAGCAATCTTTCCGGGTAATGGATATTTGAGACATGAAGCTTTAGTTCCACTAAGCATATGTATTCTTGAATATACACGAGGACTTGTAACATCGTATTGCAACATGATTGTCCTACCCTTCTCAGTTCTTATTATAGACGTATTCATATTTCCACAATACGTATTTGTATCAAATCTTTCATAATACGGATCCTTCTGAGCTCTTGCATGAACAGCCTCACCTCTCATAAAATCATCAGATGACATTGAAACCATATAGGTAAACTTATCACCTCTATTAATATTCATTGCTTGGCATACTGGTCCCAATCCATGTGTTGGATATAAATTTCCATTATATCTTTGTTTCTCCTCCAATGCCCAAATCCTAGTTTTTTCGCTGACTAGTCCATCGGCTCCGCCCGAAGAATGTATATAAGCAGCGTCGCCATGCACAATATCACCAAAAAAACCTTGTCTCACCATATTCAATGTAAGCAACTCAAAGAAATCATAGCAACAGTTCTCCATCATCATACAATGTTTCTTGGTCTTCTCAGATGTTTCAACCAAATTCCATGCTTCATCGATAGTAAAAATTGCAGGAACTTCTACAGCTACGTGTTTGTCATGTTCCATAGCATATATAGAAATTGCTGAATGAAGCGGACCTCTGGGTACTGATATAATAACCAAATCAATGTTAGGATCATCGCATGCCTTTTTCCATGCATCATCACTACCGGTAAATACCTTAGCTTTTGGCAGCTTTTGGTCTGACAATATCTTCTGTGACTTATCTATTGCTGATGAATCTATATCACATATAGACTTAATTTCAACACCTTCCAAATAGGTGATACGCATTAAATTGGCTCTGCCTCTCAGACCAACACCTATAAATGCAACCCTGACTGTATCTATTTTAGGAGCACTATAACCACACATGTTAAAGAGAGGTTCTCCAACATGATTTGAGACATTAACACTATTTTCAACACTCACATTTGCAAGAATATTGGGCGCAAATCCTAAACCTGCAGTCCCCATTGCTATATTTTTTATAAAGCTTCTTCTATCCTGTTTCATAATTTTTTGATATTATTTTATTTATATACTCCTTCCATTTGAATTAAACTCTTAAAACGAAAAGTCTTGTAATCAACAGTTTTTCTGTTAAACGTACGCCAACGCGAACCATTACGAGGATCAGTGTGATCATTACCCCAAATAGCACTCTCTGCAAAGGTCACAATATCACCATCTACATCTATAACCATAGCAACATGACCTTTAAAGTATAGCAAGTCTCCCGGTTGTATTAAATCTTTCCCACTTTCAAGTGGAACTAATTTAGTTAATGGAAAATCTTTATAATTATCAGCATAAGTTCTATCAAGCAGTTCCACATTATTTACAACTTCCGAATTGAACAAACACCACCCAATGAATGAAGAACAATGTAAACCATTTCTGTATGTAGAACCTAAATTTTTATAACTATTTTTTGGATATTTGTTGGGATCAGGTGGCGTTATCACCTCACATCCCCATGGTTTATGAGTATAACCATCCTCATCTACAGGTTTAAGAAATAAACCCTTTCTTGTATATCGTGCTACCAATTTATTGTTTTCACCTTTTATTTCATAAGCATATGGGATAACACTTTTAAAACTTACAATAAATTTAGCAGCAACAACAGCTTTATCTCTTTTTGTTTTTGCATTCCTTATAGCTGTAGACAAACTATCGTTTAAAGCTTTTACTACATCATCTCCATAATTTACACACTCCATTAGAGGTCTGGTATCCTCATTCAATTGCCCAATGGGAATAAAATATTTACTTATATCTACCGTGGGCTTATCAGGCTTCGGATCAGGTTTCGGATCAGGCTTCGGATCAGGCTTAGTATTAACAGTATTATTTACATCATCTTCACCACACGACGTAATAGATATTAAAGACAATGAAATAGTGAAAATAATAACAACTCTGATTAATGATTTATATTTATTCATACATAATAATTTTTAATGATTAGTCTTTATATACATTATCCATTTTAATCAACCATTTGAACCTATACTTATTAAAATCTGTGGAATTTATGTCAAATGTCCTCCATCTAACGCCATTTCTGCCATCTAAGTGATCATTACCCCACAAAGCATCTTCAACAAATGTGACAACTCCATTCTTAACCCCAATTACAATAGCTATGTGCCCATTCTTCTCATCAACTGGAAAATAGAGCAAGTCTCCCGGTATAATTTTATCCAGATTATCTTTAAGGGCAAGCTTGTCAGAACCGGGAAAATGACCAAAGTCATTAGCCCAAGAACCTTCCAATATATTTTGAGTGGCTGCATCACCATTATATAAGCACCATCTTATAAATGAGGAACAATGGAACCCAACTTTAAAGGTATCACCCAAATTCTTAAGAGTTTCAACTCTCTCCTTAGGCAGGCCTTCAGATAAAATATCGCAACCCCATGCATTATACAAGCGGCCATTTTCAACAACATTTCTTAAAAACAAACCTTTTCTAGTATACTTCCATGCAAGTTCATATCCTTCCTTCTCTGATTCATATGCATAAGGTATAGCATAAGGGAGTGTTGCCAAAAAATTAGCAGCGACAACCGTCTTTTCCCTTTTAGTAGAAGCTGCATCTAATGCAACCTCAAATGCTTTTTCTAAACTATCTATTTCTATATCACTATATTGTCCACATCGCATAAATGGTCTGTTGTCTTCTTCGTCATAATTAAATCCAAAATTATTTCGATTGCTATTGACTACTCTGTTCTGAGAATAAACAAACTCATTCATGGCGGACAAACAAATAAAAAATATTATTATTAGTGCTATTTTTCTATTCATATCTTAATATCCCGGATTTTGTTTTAATACTGATACACCGTCTGCACCTTTACTACGGTCTATTTCTGTTTGAGGAATAGGAGATATCTCATGTGTACCTTTTATAAAATTTCCCTGTAAGTATAAATTATTAGGACTCAGGTATAACCTATTTCCTTCCCTTTTCAAAAACTCATTAATATATTTTGATAAATCAAAATCATTACCGTCATATCTCACCAAATCATAATATCTATGAAATTCCATAGCCAATTCCAATCTTCTCTCAAAACGGACTGCCTTACGTGCATAAGATTTACCTTTTGCCGCAAATGTTCCCTTTGGATACAATCCAACTTTATAATTAGCTGCGGGTTCATTTTTGAATGCTCCATTCTCATATTTTTTAACAAATCCTTCAGGATTGGCTGCACGTTGCCTTATTTGATTTATATATTCTTCTGCTTTGTCTAAGCTCCCCACTTCAACCTCACATTCAGCTGCCCACAAAATCACGTCAGCAAACCTACACGCATTGTAAGGTGTATTTGTTCTATTAGTAGCTTGTCTATCTGTTGAAACTCTTGCCTTTTCTGCAGCATGTTTTATACTGCTATATGGGCCACCGTTATCTTGATTTCTAACCCATCCTTTTCCAATATGGTTTCCCCAATCCAAATAGGGTATTCCTCTTCTGCCAACACACCAATCCAATCTCGGATCCATTGGGCCATCATAAATATCAAATTTATCAGTAGAACTAAGCCCATAATCAGTTTTTATAGGATGTTCATAATAAGTGTCTAATAGAGGCAAGCCTGTTTCTTCATCAACCTGAAAAGCATCTACCAAGTCAAATGTAGGCTGATACCACCCAAAGCCATTATTAGCAGGTCCTCCATATGTACCATTCTGAAAACTCATGGGATTGCCATTAACTCCATTATTAGAGCCATCATATACACTCATCTGAACTGCAAATACTGCTTCAGAACCATGTTTTGTAGCTGTTCTAAAGTTGTCTTCATATTTTGGCAACAATGCATACTTCAAACCATTGGTAGTTTTTCCATTTGCCACTACATCATCTAAAACTTGCTTTGCTTCAGTAAACTTTTTCTGAAACATGTAGGTCTTAGCCAAGAAAGCTTTTGCTGCCCATTTATTAACTCGACCTACCTCAGACCATGTTTCCGGCAAATTATCTGCAGCGAACTTAAAATCATCCTCTATATATGGATAAATATCTACATCATTAGAGACTAAATAGCTCCTATCGCCATACTGCACGTTCTCATCTATCCATGGAACATTTTTCCATATAATTGCAAGCTTTAAATAGTTGAATCCTCTAATAAATCTTGCTTGAGCAGCCACTTCATTTTTTTCTTGTTCTGTCATATCATCAACATTGGGAAGAACAGATAGAACATCGTTTGATCTCAAAACCATGCCATACAAGGTTCTCCATCGCTGGGCTAAATTATCGCTGAGCGGTGTAACATCAACAAATGCTTCCAAATTATTAATACCCATATTAGAACCAAATCTGGCATCATCAGTGCACCAATAATTATCCCACACGTAAGCATCATTTGAGGCTTGTCCATCAAGAGTGGCATAAGCACCTATCAATAGTTTATTCACTCCGGACTTAGTGGTTAAAGTGGACTCATCATTAACTCCATATGGGGGTATATCTAAAAAATCACTCGAACAAGAAGTTAAGATCAAAGTGAAAAACGTCATCAATAATATATCTTTTGTTTTCATCTTATTTTATTTAGGTTTATAATTATCAATTAAACTTTCAAATCATTTGCTATTAACTACAAATTAGAAAGATACATTCAATCCGAAGATTACCCTCTTCTCATTGGTTGGATAAGTAGCTACATCCATACCAAAAGCCGATGGGGAACCGGCAGCAATATCCGGATCTAACCCTGAATAGTTGGTAATGGTAAACAAATTATTTACTGTAGCTGAAATTCTCAAAGAATTAATAGACATACGCTTCAAAAATGCTGATCCATTGTCAAATGTATAGCCTAATGATAAATTTTTAAGTCTTAAGTATGAACCATCCTCAAGAGCATAATCGTTAAAAGCACTATTAGTACTAAAAGATGATACATTTTCAATCTTAGGAATCATCGAGTTCGTATTTTCAGGTGACCAAGCATTCAATAAAACCCTACTTTTGTTGTTATTCACACCATCCTGAAAGAAATCTGTATACATCCTTGTTTGATTGTATATTGTATTACCATAGACTCCATAAAACTGAGCAGAAATATCAAAGCCTTTGTACTCTGAACTTAAAGTTAAGCCTCCGGTGAAATCAGGGTGTGGACTTGCCAAAAACTGCCTGTCCTCGGGTGTAATTTTATCATCATTATCTACATCTTCATACCTAAACCTACCCGGTTGTGCACCTTCTTGCTCTGCAGCCACATCAATTTCATCCTGATCTTTAAATATTGATACAATCTTATATCCATAGAACATTCCTGTCGGATGTCCAACTTCATTTCTATTACTCTCACCAAAATACCCCGGTTCAGGAAGCTTTGTAATTTTGTTTCTATATGTGTCTATGTTTATTCCAATAGTATTATTTACTTCACCAACTTTGAAACGATAGCGTGCACTTAAATCTAAACCTTTATTCTGTATATCACCAATATTTATTGTAGGGCTTGTTACAAAACCTCCGGGAGCAATAACAGAAGGCAGTGGTTCTGTCAATAATAATCCTCTTATACTTTTCTTATATAAATCCACATTAAGTTCCAAAGCGCCGTTGAATGCTACCAGGTCTACACCAACATTTCTTATGATATCCTCTTCCCAACCTGTATTAAGATTACCAATTCTATTTTTTGCACTTCCAACTATTGCTGAATTACTTGTTCCTGCTATGTCGTATGCAGTATAATAAATGGTAGAGTGAAATGTTGAGAACTGATTAGCGGCAGACACGTTGTTCTGTGAGCCTAAGACTCCATAACTTGCTCTCAACTTTAAGTCAGAAATCCATTCTATATCTTTCATGAAATCTTCTTGCGAAATTCTCCAGCCAAGAGATGCTGACGGAAATGTTCCCCATCTGGAATTAGGCCCAAAAAGAGAAGAACCGTCCCTTCTAATAGTTGCTCCCACCATGTACTTGTTATCATAGATATAGTCGAGCCTTCCGAAAAATGACAACAATGCACTTTTACTCTTGCCACTCGTTGGATACAACCTCTCATTTGCGAGTTGTAATAATAGATTGTTGTCGTTTGTTATCTCAAAATCTTTAGATTCACCTACAAGACTTCTTGAAAATGATGAAACAGACTCACTACCCACCAACGCATCCAAACTATGTTTGTCATTTATAAGCTTCTTATAACTTAAAGTATTACTTACAGTTATAACTCTACCGAAACTATTGCTGATGGTCAATTTATTTGGAACAGAACTCTTTTCGGCATTTTCCGCTTGTGCATCATTAAACCTGATATTTGAGTTATTCCAATTATTTAGGCCCACACTCGTTCTGAAAGTGAAATCTTTGAACAACTTCAATTCTCCATAAACGTTTCCGACAATGTTATAAGAATCATAGTCTGATTTATCTTTATTCCTCTTAAGATTTGCCACCATATTTTCTTCAGAGCCTAAAGACGGACCAATCCATGTACCACCCCAATTGCCAATTATGTCGTTCACAGGAATTATAGGAGGTAACTTGTAGAGTGACGCAATACCACCATAATTCACACCTGTTGAAAAAGGAAGCATGCTATTATAGAATACATTTAAATTTTCTCCTATTTTTAAATGTTCTCCTATTGTAAACTCAGTATTTACCCTGGCCGATAGTCTTTTATAAAAGGTCTCAACTAATGTACCGTTCTGATCTAAATAACCTAAAGAGAAAAAATATTTGGAAGATTCGGTTCCACCACCTACAGACAAGTTATGTTCTTGAAAATATGCTCTCTTAAAAGCCTCGTGGAACCAATCTGTACCTTCTTTGTTAACTCTTTGAATAAGGTAATTCTTGTTATTGTTGGGGTTTTCATAAAAATAATTATCAGGGTCAACAACAGGATCTCCTTCAAATGCGACACCACTTAGAATAGGGCTCCTATATAAGTAGTCAGGCATTCCATTTATAAAAAGATCATTACCTGGGTTACCGATATTTTGCACCTGCATATATTCTTCAGAATTTAGGAGATTAAACACGTTACCTCGCAATGGGAACGTAGCGCCGCCATTTCCTGAATATGTAACTGTTGGTTTACCACTTTTTCCTTTCTTAGTTGTCACCAATATTACTCCATTAGAACCTCTAACGCCATATATAGCGGCAACACGCGCATCCTTCAAAACTTGAATTGATTCAATATCATTTGTGCTTATATTACTTAAACTTTGTTCAATACCATCGACTATAACCAATGGATTATTATCACCAAAGGATGTCACTCCACGAATACTTATTTTCTGATTATTGCCCGGTAAACCGTAATTCCTAACATTAACTCCTGCTGCCAAACCCTGTAAAGCTTGTCCGGCATTGTTTGCTATAACTTTACTCAATTCCTTTGTATTAACTGACGTTATAGAACCTGTAACATCCACCTTCTTCTGAGTTCCATAACCAACCACTACGACCTCGTCCAAAAGCTCTGAATCATCAGTCAATACTATCTCAAAGTTGTCTTGTCCTTTAGTATCTATAGTCTTTGGCATAAAACCAATATAAGTAACTTGGACGGTGGCATTATCCTTGACATCCAACTCAAAGCGTCCATCCAAGTCGGTAACAGTACCGTTAGTTGTTCCGACCTCTATTACATTGGCTCCGATTATTGGCTCTTTGTTAGAATCCAAAACAACACCCCTGATTGTTTTCCCCTGTTGCTTAACTTCTTTGGACGATTCAACAGCATTTTTAACACCTCCTTCAACCCGTTCTTTTAATATATAAACCGAACGATCTGAAAGGAAGTACGTACTACCGGTATCCTTAAGCACATAGTTGAGGATCTCTTCAACAGTAGCATCTACAACGCTTAAAGACACCTTTTTATTTACATCCAACACAGCATCTTCATAAAAAAATATGAACTCACTATTTTTCTCTATCTCAGATATGACATCTCTAATTGAAACGTTTTTCAAATCAAAAGACATCTTAGTCGATTGAGAATATGAACTATTTGAAAAACTCAAACTTACGCTCAGAGCGAAAAATAAAAATAACATTTTCATAATTCGACACCTTCCTCTGGTATTAGCCACACTATGGCTAACATTAAAATTTGTCATCATGCATTCATTATGGTTTAAATTAATACTTAATCTATGTTTATTTATTTACTTTTTGCTAAATATGATTTATCATTAACCTTATCAAATGTAATCGGTAATGCTCTTGTCAACTCATCCAATAGTTTGTTCATATCGTCTTTAAGGTCCAACTTGCCTGAACAAGTTAATTTAGATGCATTCTCATCACAAATGATTGAAATTCCATAATATCGACTTAATCTCTTTGCTATATTATCAAATGATTCGTTTTCAAACTGGTACAGACCTTTAGTCCATAGAGTATAGATATAGGCATCAACATCTTCAACTTTTTGATGGTTATACTCGTATGTGTATTTCTGATTCGGCTTAAGTATTACATTATTTTTCCCCCTATTAGATGAAACGCTGACTGAACCTGAAACCAATGCTACAGCACTCATTTGATCTGCTTGATAAGAGGACATGTTAAATTTTGTACCTAACACCTCAACGGTTATATCATCGGTATTTATTATAAA
>JBMNSN010000021.1:0-25990 GCA_050945215.1 Fermentimonas sp.
GTGACCCCGCCAGGATTCAAACCTGGAACCTTCTGATCCGTAGTCAGATACTCTATTCAGTTAAGCTACGGGGCCGTGTATTGGAAGTGCAAAGATAAAGTATTTTCATAACAATGCAAAAAAGTATGCATATAATTTGGATTTAGGTGTATTTTTTGTAGATTTTTTCAGAAAAACCGACATGCTTCAGAGAATAATTTTTCTTGCGCATGTTGGTTTTTTTCGTTAAATTTGTATAGGTTAAAAGCTAGAAAGTAAATTAGATTGTAATGACAGAAAATACTAATAAAAGGCCATTAATACTGGTCACAAACGATGATGGTTATCAAGCAAAAGGGATAAATGTGCTGGCGAATGCCATGAGAGAGTTGGGAGACGTAATATTGTTTGCTCCTGACAGCCACTGCTCAGGAATGTCAAGCGCAATAAGTCCATCTAAACCGCTTAGAGCAAGGCTGTATCATGAAGAAGAAGGCTTTAAGGCATACATGTGCAACGGCACTCCGGTGGATTGCGTAAAACTTGCATTAAATGAGTTTATGGAGAGGAAGCCGGACATACTAGTATCAGGGATAAATCATGGCTCGAATGCTGGAATAAGCGTTATATATTCGGGAACGGTTGGTGCAGCAATCGAAGGGTGTATCTTTGATATTCCATCTGTAGCGTTCTCGTATTGCGACTTCAGTTGGGATGCTGATTTTTCGAGTACTGCCGAAGTAGCAAAAACTATCACAATAAATGTTCTGGAGAGAGGACTCCCAAAAGGTATTTGTTTAAACGTAAATGTTCCTCAGGGAGATTTGAATGGTATCAAAATATGCTCGCAGACACAGGGCAAGTGGGTTAACGAATATGTCAGAGCTGTGGATGGCAGTGAAAGAGAAGTGTTCTGGATGACTGGTAATTTTGAAAACTGGGAAACTGAAAACGACAACAGCGATGAATGGGCATTAGCCAACGGATACGTAGCAGTGGTACCAGTGAAAATAGATATGACCTCTTACGACTTTATGAGTGAACTGAGGGATTGGAATCTATAATGAAGAGTACAAAACTTTGATATGAAATATTATTTAGTTGCCGGAGAAGCCTCGGGAGATTTACATGCATCCAACTTGATGAAATCTATCAAGAAACTTGACGATACTGCCAAGTTCCGTTTTTTTGGTGGAGATTTGATGCAAGCAGTGGGCGGTGAGCTAGTGAAACATTATCGTGAGCTTGCATTCATGGGCATTATCAACGTTGTGATGAATTCACGTACTATTCTTCGCAATTTGGCTATTTGCAAAAAAGATATAGAGAGCTTTTCTCCTGATGTTGTGATATTGATTGACTATCCGGGATTTAATCTCAAGATTGCAAAGCATGTTAAGAAAAAGCTCGGCATACCGGTGCACTACTATATTTCTCCAAAAGTTTGGGCGTGGAAAGAATACAGAGTCAAGTCATTCAAGAAGTATGTGGATGAGATGTTGTGTATATTGCCATTTGAAGTGGATTTTTTTAAGAAACACAACTATAATGTTCACTATGTTGGTAACCCTACAGTGGATGCAATAAGCTTTAGAAGTAATCAAGATGAGACTTTTGATGAATTTATTGCTACAAATAATCTAGAGAATAAACCTATCTTGGCTCTATTAGCAGGTAGCCGAACACATGAAATAAAGGATAATCTTCCCATAATGCTGGAGGCTGTAAAGTGGCATAGAACCAATTATCAATTAGTAGTTGCAGGCGCTCCAGGAATTGATGAGGGCTTTTATAATGAAGTTCTTGGTACAGAATCCGATGTAAGGGTGATTTTCGGTGAGACTTATCGAATATTGGCCCAATCGGAGGCAGCCCTTGTGACATCAGGCACCGCCACTCTTGAAACAGCTCTGTTGGATGTACCACAAGTGGTTTGTTTCAGCATGACAATGCCAAAGCTATCTTCATGGGCTTTCAATAACTTACTGCATACTAAATATATATCCTTAGTTAATTTGATCTGTGGATACGAGGTTGTGAAAGAATATTTTGCAGCATCGTTGACAATTGAAAATGTACAGTCGGAGTTGGAGCGGTTATTGCATGATAAAGATTACAGAAAAAAAATGCTTGACAGCTATAGAGAAATGAAAGACATACTTGGCGCGCCAGGGGCATCAGATAGGGCGGCAAATATTATTTATGAAAAAATAAATGGATAATTTTTTGAATAATATTATCTTTTTTGTTTCTATTTTGTTTCCTTTGTATTATATATTATCTAGTTAAATCAATCATTAAAATTATTGTAAGCTATGAGAATCGGAATACTTACTTCAGGAGGAGATGCACCAGGCATCAATGCAACTATCAGAGGTGTTGGAAAAACAGCAATAAATCACTATGGAATGGAGGTTATCGGTATTCTCAATGGTTTTTCGGGCTTACTCCACCGGGACATTATTGAACTAACGGACAATTCGCTTTCAGGTATTCTTAATCTTGGAGGAACTATCTTAGGAACAGCCAGAGAGAAAGTCTTCAGAAAGCTTATATCGTCACCTGATGAGAATGATAGACAGCTAATTAAAGAGGCTTATCACGAATTGAATCTTGATTGTTTGGTTTGTATAGGTGGCAATGGAACCCAACGTACTACATCGATGCTTTATGATTTGGGACTTAACGTGATTGGAATACCTAAGACTATAGATAATGATGTGTGGGGTACTGATATCACTTTCGGATTTAATTCAGCTGTCAGCATTGCTACAGACGCAATAGACAGGTTACATTCTACTGCCAGTTCGCATGGTCGTGTAATGGTAATTGAGCTGATGGGACACAACGCCGGATGGATAACATTGCATGCCGGTATGGCCGGTGGAGCCGATATTATTTTATTGCCAGAACTTGGGTACGATATAGATGTGGTTGTTGATAAAATCAACAAGCGCATGGAGATTGGTAAAGCATATTCTATTGTGGCTGTAGCAGAAGGTGTGACAACGCCAACAAAAGAACGTCCTGCTACCTATTTTGCACGAGAAATACAGAAGCGTACAGTCTTTGAGACAAGAGAGACAGTATTAGGCTACATTCAACGTGGCGGGTCACCAACAGCATTTGATAGAAATCTTGGAACGTTGCTCGGCGGACATGCCGCACAATTAATCCATGAAAAGAAGTTTGGTCGTATGGCCGCATATATCGGTAACACGGTTAGCGATGTACCTCTTAAAGAAGTTGAGGGTAAACTAAGACTTGTAACACCTGACGACAAATTGGTGCTACACGGAAAGAGTATGGGTATATCTTTCGGTATTTGATAAGAGAGTGATTATTACGGTGGTTTTAGGTTTATGTGTTTGGTTCCGAACTACCGTAATTACTTATTATTTCATCTTGTAACTCGTTGTCTTCACGCAGTTTTCTGATTGCCATCTTTGCCGCCTTTTGGTGAGACTCTTTCTTCGAGTATCCTGTACCTATGCCTATTTCTTCATTACCTAATCTGACGCATGACTTAAATATAGGGTTATTTTGATCATCATAGGCTGATTCAATGACTTCGAAGACAACATCTACTTTGTTTTTCTGTCCCCACTCTATTAGCCTCGATTTGAAATCGACTTCATTCTTCAGTACTTTATCGATATTGATATGCTCTTTAATAAGTGTTTCAAAGACAAAGCTTTTGGTTACTCTATATCCCTGGTCTAAATAGATGGCTCCAATAAGTGCTTCGAGTGCATCTCCATAAATATTTGTATTGTGTGCAAGATTGCGAGTAGATGAAACTATTATTTTGTCAAGTCCTAACTCAACTGCAATCTTGTTTAAGGTATCTCTTTGTACAATACGAGACCTTGTACTTGTAAGAAACCCTTCTTTTTTGTTTACAAACTGCTTATATAGGATGTCAGCGACTATAGCATCTAGTATAGCATCTCCAAGGAACTCCAATCTCTCATTGTTTATTAGTTTCCCCTTATCCGAACGAATGGATGAAGAACGGTGAGTCATGGCTTCCTGATAGAGTTCTATCTTGTCGGGATAGAACCCAAGTATCTGGTAATATGAAAGATAAGGTTCCTTTCCTCTATTAGGAATGGCTTTTATCTTTTTAATAAATCTTCTTAACACACTATTTTTCGTATTGTTTGAGAATCACACATGCATTGTGACCTCCGAACCCAAAAGTGTTTGATAACGCAGCTCGTATCTTTCTCTTTTGAGCCTTGTTGAATGTAAAGTTTAAGTTGTAATCTATATCCGGATCATCGTCTCCCTCTTCATGGTTAATCGTTGGGGGGACTATTTGATCTTTTATTGATAGTACGCAAAAGAGTGCTTCAAGTGCTCCTGCTCCTCCAAGGAGGTGTCCTGTCATTGACTTTGTGGAGCTTATATTTAATTTATAGCTATGTTCTCCGAATACATCTAATATGGCTTTTACTTCGGATGTGTCACCAACTGGCGTAGAGGTTCCGTGAACATTAATATAATCTATGTCTTCCGGCTTCATTTCTGCATCATCCAAAGCATTAGTCATCACAAGTCTGGCTCCTAGGCCATCCGGATGTGATGCAGTCATATGATAGGCATCTGCAGACATTCCTCCTCCAACAACCTCTGCATATATCTTTGCACCTCTTGCTAATGCATGCTCCAATTCTTCAAGAATTATTGCTGTTCCTCCTTCTCCCATAACGAATCCATCACGGCTTGCACTGAAAGGACGTGATGCCGTCTCGGGTGAATCGTTTCTTGTGGATAATGCATGCATGGAGTTGAATCCTCCCACAGCAGATGGGCTTATAGTTGCTTCAGCTCCTCCTGTAACTATTGCGTTAGCCTTGTTTAAACGTATAAGGTTGAAAGCATCGATGATGGAATTTGTAGATGAGGCGCAAGCCGATACGGTTGCGTAGTTCGGACCTCTCAGTCCATAAATCATAGAGATGTGCCCTGCGGCTATGTCTGCTATCATTTTTGGAATGAAAAAGGGGTTAAACCTTGGACCTTTTTCCTTATCTAAATAATATCCTCCGACCTCTTCTTCGAAGGTTCTTATTCCACCTATACCTGCTGAAAATATAACTCCTATTCGATTAGTATCTTCCTTATCGAAATCAAGACCTGAATCTTCTATTGCTTCCTTGGCTGCGAAAATAGCCAACTGAGAGTATCTATCGTATTTCCTTGCTTCTTTACGTTCGAATAATTCTTTCGGATCAAAGTCTTTTACTTCGCACGCAAATTGCGTTTTGAACAGAGAAGCGTCAAACTGAGTAATAGGTCCGGCACCGCTTACTCCGTCTAAGGCATTCTTCCACGTTGTTTCAACGTCATTACCCAGAGGATTAACGGTTCCCAGACCTGTTACTACTACTCTTTTTAATTCCATAAATACATTAATGGATTATTTCGCATGTTGTTCAACATAAGAGATTGCGTCTCCTACGCTTGCAATTTTTTCAGCTTGATCATCTGGTATTGAGATGTTGAATTCTTTTTCGAATTCCATTATCAACTCAACTGTATCAAGAGAGTCAGCCCCTAGGTCGTTTGTGAAACTTGCAGTTTCTGTAACTTCAGATTCATCAACACCTAATTTATCGACGATTATCGCCTTTACTCTTTGTGCTACTTCAGACATAACTTTTGATATTAATTAATAATTTAATGAATTTATTCTTACATTTGTGTCTACAAAGTAACGCAATTTTTCTCTAATTGTGCAAACTTTTAGGTATTTTATTGGAAAATAATGCACATTTTTGATTTTTTTGTGCAAAAAACAGCATAAAATATGACCTCTATTGCAATTTTTAGCTCAGGAAATGGTAGCAATGCCGAGAATATAGCAAAATATTTCTCTGATAATGAAGATATTCGAGTTTCATTAATTATTAGCAACAAAAAAGATGCTTTCGTTCATGATAGAGCCAAAAGATTGGGCATACCATCTTATACTTTCAACAAGTCTGAATTCGATGAAGCCTCTCTTATCCTGGACACACTTAAAGAATATAAGATAGACTTCATTGTACTCGCCGGTTTTTTATTAAAAGTCTCTGAACCCATATTAAATGCTTATAACAAGAGAATTGTCAATATTCACCCATCACTATTGCCAAAGCATGGCGGGAAAGGCATGTATGGCGACCGTGTACACACTGCAGTAAAAAATAGCAAAGACACTAAGACGGGGATCACTATACACTACGTAAACGAAAACTATGATGAAGGAGACATCATATTTCAAAAGATGGTTGATGTATTGCCGGACGACACAATAGAAGAAATAGCCAACAAGGTTCACACTCTCGAGTATAAATTCTATCCTGAAGTTATTGAGGCACTTTTGAAAAAAAATAGCAAAAGATAGCGTGTTATTTAAAAAAGATTGTATCTTTGCACTTCCGTTAGGCGGCCGTGGCGTAATTGGTAGCCGCGCTAGACTTAGGATCTAGTGACGAAAGTCGTGGGGGTTCGAGTCCCTTCGGCCGCACCAAATGACAGAGCTTCTTCAGATATATATCAGAAGGAGCTCAATTTATATACACAATATATGTAGCAATTCTAACAGAATCCTAAGCCTTATTGTCAAATTGATGAGTTTGATAATATATGCAACAAAGTAGATAGAACACCATGATTGGAACTATTGTAAACACATTTGCAGTAATTACTGGTGGAATCATAGGGCTATTCCTGAAAAACAAAATGCCTTCAAGATTAAAAAATATATACTTTCAAGGAATAGGCCTTTTCACTTTAGCCATTGGAATTCACATGTCAGTAAACATGCAAAAGCCACTTTTCATTGTCATAAGCATAGCAGTTGGCTCCATAATAGGTGAATGTATTGACATTGAAAAAAGTACAGAGCACACAAGCGAGTTATTGAAAACAAAGTTAAATATTGGCGATGAAAAATTCTCCGACGGTCTTATCACTTCATTCCTAGTATTTTGTGTTGGCTCGATGACCATCATAGGCACAATACAGGAAGGCACCGGTGGATCACCAGATCTGCTTTTAACAAAATCCTTGATGGACTTCTTTTCTGCCATTCTATTAGCCGAAGCTTTTGGCACAAGCGTTGTTTTCTCAGCCTTGCCACTTTTTATTTTTCAAGCCACTCTAACATTTACAGCTATGTTTGCATCCAACTTTTTAACAGATGACATAATCCTTGGATTAACAAACGTTGGAGGCATACTTCTTATAGGCCTAAGTTTAAATATACTAGAAATAAAAAAGATTAGAGTAATGAATATGTTGCCTTCATTACTGCTAATCATATTACTTTTATGGGTGTTCAGTTGAACACCCATAAAATAAAATCTTATTTATCTATCAAATACCATCTTGAGTGAAGCTCCAAACCTAACTGGATAACCCCGCTGAACGTATGAGTTTGTATTGCCTGTCATCAAATCATTAACCTCAAACAGGAAGGAGTTATATTTCTTATCAAAAATATTCTTGCCCCAAAACTCCAGCATCACTGGTCCTTTCTCAAGTGACACACTGCCATTTACCAAACCATAGAATTTCTGGTATAAGTCTTCCCCATTAACGTCCTTATTTGATTCAGTCCAATATATTTTACCAACACCTGAGTATTGTATGTTTGTTGTTATCCTGTCCAAGAAACTATTGTTACCAAAATTATAAACATAACTTGCTCCTAATGTCACGGTATTTCTTGGAGCAAATGGAATATGGGTTCCTGAGTAATCAACCTCTTCTGATGCCTCATATTTCACGAAACGAGCATCTGCAAAACCATAATCTCCATATAATGATAGATTGGTTATTGGTTGATACTTAATACTTAACTCAAAGCCTTTAGTGTCTGACTTCCCAGCATTTTCAACCATTCTACCCGACGTTCCTTGCTTTGCCAACTTAATTATTTGAATGTCATTTACTCTCGAGTAGAAAAATGCATAACTAAGTGACATTCTATTGTCAAGCATGGCATAACGACCTCCCAGCTCATATGTCCAACTGGTTTCTGGGTCATACGACAACTGTTCTTCCAGCGAAACTGCCTGACCGTTGTCTTTGCCAATCATTGGAGGTTTTGCACCACCAACACCTTTAGGCATCAACTTCATAGAGTTCCTTATGATTGACTGTGTCAATGCACCCTGCAAAATATCCGAGAACATCTGCTCATTATAACCTCCTGTCTTATACCCCTTAGATGCTGACAGATAGATCATTGACGTGGGAGAGTACTCATACCTAAATGCTATCTTAGGCAAAAACTGCCAGAAATCTCTATTCAAAGACCCTGTTAGCACTGTATCCGATTCCACAAGTATAGGTGGCATTGGTGGCACAGGAACACCCGGAAGATTTAGCGACAAGTTAACATCTCCTCCAACACTTTCTGTGTCATAGTCTATACTTGTACTCTCATAATCGAGCCTTGCCCCAAATGTCAAAGAAAGTCTTTCTACATCAAAAAGATTATTAATTGTAGATTGATTAAAGAGTGCTATCCCTTTTGCAGGTTTGGTATAAACGCCCGGAAGGTCTATTCTTTGGTTCGCAAATTGCAACTTTATCGGTAAGTGCATCATCTGTATACCCCTGTCTAAGTGACCTTGAATAAAGTTCACTCCATCTTCTTTTATCGAAACAGGCGTATCTATTTCTCTATGATCATAAAATCCAAAGAGTCCCCATACCCAACTGTACTTTCTATCTTGTGAAGACTTAATTGTAAACTCTTGACTCAGCGAGTATTCCTTTTGCTTTTGATTCAATGAGAATACCGAATTTGACGTATAATCCTGGTCCATCTTCATATCATCTTTCAGATACTGAAAGCCTGTTGTAGAGTGGATAGAATAATTTCCTCTCTGCCAATCCAACGACAGCCCATTGGTAACGAGATGGCGTGAATAAGATGAGGGTTCATTAAAATTGGATGTCTCTGAGTCGATTCGCATATATGGAAACGCACCTCCATCTACATAATCATAGTTTGCAAACAGCATCGCCTTAAAATCAGGACTTGCTTGCCACTCAAACTTAACTTTTCCCCCGGCATTCTTAGAGTCATCAACCTTCTTATCAGTGAAATTATTCTTAAAATAGCCGTCATCTCTCTTATAATATGCAGATGTAGACATTCCAAAATTATCAGACAGCTTAGAATAGTTAGATCCCATTATCATAAACTGACCATAATTTCCTCCTGAAACTTTCATTCTGGTACCTTGATATCTTAAAGGGGATAGTGTATAAATATTTATTATCCCACCTACAGCATTTCTTCCATACAATGTACCTTGCGCACCGCGTAACACTTCTACTCTTTGTATATCCTGAAACTCGAAGTCGTAAGCGGATGGATTAAAACTTGGCACATTATCCACATACAAACTAACTGTTTGCGAGCCTAACCTTGCACCTATCCCTCTAATATATATAGGTGTAGAGACCTTTGACCCATAAGAAGGAATAAATAGATTCGGTATAAATGAACTTAAATTTGGCAGTGACTCAATGCGCGCATTCTCTAGCAGTCTGGGGGTAACAACTGACACAGCTGTAGGAATCTTTTCCAATCGGTTTGTCTCCTTAACTGAAGATGTGACCACAAATTCATCAAGATAGTAAGACTTTAACGTGTCTTGCAACTCAATTGATTCACGCGATTTGATATCATCTTCCGAATATCTATCACCTTCATAAATGTTCTCTGCCTTTACTGTTAAAATCATAAAAGTCAGCAACAATCCGCTTAACAATGTTTTTCTCATTTGCTTCTAATCGTTTTTATTATTTCTCCGCAAAAGAACAGTAAAATCGCACATCAGTCAATCACTACAATTAGTGATTTTTATAAACACAGGTTAACACTTACTCTCCATATAGAATTCTTACAGCAGTACAATTGATTTCCAAGCGACTCTCAACAAAACATAAAAGTCGCTTTAAATCAAACATTAAAAACTAATATTATTATTCTGTGCCGAACTGTAGATCCTTTATTAGCTCAATACCTATGCCGGGAGCATCACTAACAATTATCTTTCCATAGTCAAGAGTTGCTCCATCAAAACAATCATTCGATATCAACAAAGCACCATCCAAATCCACAAAGGCGAGCCCTGCCGACATTTGGGCAGCCGCCGAAATAGCACATGATGTCTCCGTCATACAGCCAAGCATAACCTTCATCCCTAACTCCTTAGCCAACGACCTCATTCTCCAAGCTTCATACATTCCTGTACACTTCATCAACTTTATATTTATCCCCGAAAAAACACCTTTCAACCTATCCAAATCGCCCAATCGTTGCACCGATTCATCAGCAAAAATAGGCAAAGGGCTGCTCTCAGTCAAAAAAGCGATATCTTCCAAATCACTCTTCGGCATCGGTTGCTCCACCATTATAGCGCCTTCTTCTTTAAGCCAATAAATCATATCCAATGCCTCTTCCCTGTTTTTCCATCCCTGATTGGCATCCACCGTCAAGGGCAAGTCTGTGACTGACCTTATAGATTCAATCATCCTCTTGTCGTTATCCCCGCCAAGCTTTACCTTCAGCAGATTAAACTGCCCCAAAGCCTCACACACCTTCTTTTTAACCTCATCTTCCGTATCAATACCAATAGTAAAACTGGTGTCTGGAATTCCCTTCTTATCCAATCCGTAGATTTGATGCCATGCCTTACCCACCATTTTACCGGCTAAATCATGAAGTGCAATATCTATTGATGCTTTAGCTGCCGTGTTGCCTGGTTCAATTTTATCTATATAGTCAACAATCTCATCAATCTTTGTTGGGTCATTAAACCCACACAAATCCACCTTTCTTAAAAAACGTATAACTGAATCTTGTGTCTCCCCAAGATACTGTGGCAACGATGCCTCCCCATAACCAGACAAGCCTTCATGGTCTATTTTTGTTAAAACCACAGGAGTTGAAGTTCTGGAAAATCCGGAAATAGTGAAACTATGCTTCAGCTCTAAATTATATCTAACCCACGACAGTCTCACCTCATCACATATTCATTAGTGACAACACCATCCTCAATATATCTCTTAGCCCTCAGATACCTATTTGCATTGAACTCATCAAAAAGGCTGTCTTGCGGATCAAAACTGTTTATTCTCACATAGTCAGATGCATGAATGAACCTCTTGTCTCCCATATAAATAGCAACATGAACAACCTTCTCAGGCAAACCGTCGCACTCTTTAGTTCCAAAAAACAGTAAATCACCCTTAAGTAGATCGTCGAAATTGCCTTCCGTGTCCACCAACACTCCTTTTTCCACTTGTTGCGATGCATCTCTCGGAAGATTAACTCCATTTAGCATGTAAACAGTCTTAGTTAATCCGCTACAGTCTAATCCCTTATATGATGTTCCACCCCACAAATAGGGAACGCCTAAAAAACGAAATGCTGTCGATACTATGTTATCTTCGGTCAAAACTATGCTCTCTTTCCAATCACTAAGTCTCTCGGCACAATCTTTCTTAACAAAACCTATTCGTCCATCAGGATATGCGACCTCATAAAAGTCTAATTCCTCACCAATCAGTGACAAAATATCCCCTACAACCAAATCTGAAACAGTTATAGAACCCACATCAGCAGACTCGTGTGAACAAGTAACCAACGATGTAACTATTATTTTAGGATTGTCTAAATAGTTATTCAGTTCGGTTTCATCAACCGTAGCAACTGAGCCTCTTATCCATCCTGAATATTTGTCAGAAGTCTCAATCTTTCTCCAGTCACCACTAACTTCAACAATATCCACAACACTTCCGAGTAACACCTGTGTCACTATTTCCGAAGCATAGGACGGAGACGAATGTAACGTACCAACCGAGTTGTAAATAATACCTTTGATATTACTCACTTCCTTTGCTGTAATTTGGAGCTTCTCTTGTAATCATAACACCATGTGGATGGCTCTCTGTATATCCTGCTGCGGTAATCTTAGTGAATTTAGCCTCGTGAAGTTTTTCAATGTTCTCTGCTCCGCAATATCCCATACCGGCTCTCAATCCACCAACCATCTGATATATAACTTCTTGAAGCGTACCCTTAAACGGAACTCTTGCTTCAATACCTTCAGGCACAAGCTTTTTTATGTCATCCTCAACATCCTGGAAATAGCGGTCTTTAGAACCATGCTGCATTGCAGACAATGACCCCATTCCTCTATACGCTTTAAACTTCCTACCGTTAAAGATAATTGTTTCACCCGGTGACTCTTCTGTTCCTGCAAGAATAGAACCCATCATCACTGATGAACCTCCTGCGGCCAATGCCTTCACTATATCTCCTGAATATCTCAATCCGCCATCAGCAATAAGTGGCACGCCTGTTCCGGCTAAAGCCTGAGACACATCATATATTGCACTAAGCTGTGGAACACCAACACCGGCAATAACTCTCGTTGTACAAATTGAACCGGGACCAATTCCAACCTTTATGCCATCAGCACCTGCATCAACCAAATACTTAGCGGCCTCAGCAGTTGCTATATTACCCACAACCACATCAATTCCTGGGAATTCTTTCTTCACCATCACTAGCATATCTCTCACTCCCTTTGAGTGTCCGTGAGCAGTATCAATAACCAATGCATCAACGCCTGCTTCAACCAAAGCTGCAGCTCTTTCCAAAGTGTCATGCGTAACACCCACACCTGCAGCAACACGCAAACGTCCTTTCTCATCCTTGCAAGAAAAAGGCTTATCTTTAGCTTTGGTAATATCTTTATATGTAATTAGCCCCACCAGCTTGTTATCCGAATCAACGACCGGCAGTTTTTCTATCTTATGCTTTTGTAGAATCTGTGCAGCATCATCCAGGTCAGTAGAAGTATTAGTTGTAATAAGGTTATCTTTTGTCATCACCTCACTAATCTTCTTGCCCATCTCCATCTCAAAACGAAGATCTCTGTTAGTAACTATTCCCACCAATCTTTTGCTTTCATCAACAACAGGGATACCTCCAATCTTATATTCTGCCATCAGGGCCAAAGCCTCTGCCACAGTCTTGTTGGGAGTTATGCTTATAGGATCAAGAATCATACCATTTTCAGCACGCTTGACAGCTTTAACCTGCCTTGCCTGCTCTTCAATAGTCATATTCTTGTGAATAACTCCAATTCCGCCCTCTCTTGCTATGGCAATAGCCATAACTGTCTCCGTTACGGTATCCATAGCGGCGGAAACCATCGGAATATTTAGTTCTATATTTCTGGAAAATTTGGTCTTTATATCAACCTCTCGCGGCAATACCTGAGAAAACGCGGGAACTAAGAGTAAGTCATCAAATGTGAGACCCTCCATAACGATTTTATCTGCAATAAACGACATAAGAATAACCTTTATATTTTTATTGCATACAAATGTAAGAATTTTTATTGAAAAAACACTGCTTCTTCAATGTTAAATATAGCTTATATCACATTTAATTGCTTAAACACCTTAGCGATCTTATCAATGGCAAAATCAATTTGATCCGTTGTGTGTGTAGCCATAAGTGAAAATCTTATAAGTGTATCATCAGACGGTACTGCAGGCGAAACAACTGGATTAACAAAAATCCCTTCATCAAACAGCATCTTGGTAATCAAAAAAGTCTTATCGTTGTCTCTTATGTACAACGGCATTATTGGTGTTGAGGTAGGTCCCAACTCTATGCCCCTGTCTCTAAATTGCTTCATTGCATAGTGCGTAAGCTTCCAAAGCCTTTTCACTCTCTCAGGCTCACTTTTCAGAATATCCAACGCAGCCGATGTAGCAGCAGTTGCCGCAGGTGTAATACTTGCACTAAATATGTTTGTTCTGGCATTGTGACGCAAATAGTTGATAACAGGATAGTCTCCGGCAATAAATCCACCAATGGAGGCCAACGATTTACTGAATGTTCCCATTATCAGATCCACCTTGTCAAGTAGCCCAAAATGGTCTGTTGTACCCTTGCCGTTGTAATTTCTTCCCAAAACTCCCAATCCGTGAGCCTCATCCACCATCACATTGGCATCATACTTCTTAGCCAACTCCACAATCTCCGGCAAATTTGCCAAGTCTCCCTCCATGCTGAACACTCCGTCAACGACAATCAGCTTAACAGCTTGACGATTGCAACGTTTCAATTGTCGTTCCAGAGAATTCATATCATTATGCTTGAACTTATATTTATTTGAGAACGAGGCCCTTAACCCCTCAATTATTGAAGCATGATCTCTCTCATCCCATATAATATAATCGTTGCGACCTGTTAGACATCCTATGACGCCTTGATTAACAGTAAAACCTGTAGAGAAAATTATAGCCTCATCCTTATCCACAAAGTTGGCAAGTTTTCGTTCCAACTCAATATGAATATCCAGAGTTCCATTCAAAAACCTAGAACCCGCCATTCCGGTTCCATATTTCTTGGTAGCCTTTATTGCTGCACTCTTTACCTTTGGATGATTGGTTAGTCCTAAATATGAATTCGAGCCAAACATCAATACCTTCTTGCCGTTAATCACCACTGACGTGTCCTGATCACTCTCTATAGCCCTAAAATATGGATAGATGCCTGCAGCCTTAGCCTGTTGAGGGGCATCATATTTCAACATTTTCTCTCTAAGTAAATTCATATCGCGAATAATAAAATCCAAAATAATAACCTTAGTAGCTCTTATAAACCATACAAGCTACTCACAAAGATAATAATAAATAAATTGAGTTAGTCAAAAAACAGATCCATAATGACTCAATTGACGCACCTGAATGCTAAGACATTAACATGGACAACAACAAAATATGCTGTCAAACACCATATAAAAGCAGAAAAAGACATAAAAATATCATAATTCTATCACAATATCACATATATATGAAATAACACCTTCTATATGCCTGTTTTTATGTAAATAAGCTAATATAATAACCCATACCAATTACTAAATAACAGTTATGAATAACGATAATAAATTCAACTCACATCCACATCAGCATCCTTACTTTACAACCTGTCTCATGTCACATATTTTCATCACGCTGAATTATTCATTAGTTCCTTAAACTTTTTCAATCATAATATGTTCTACATATTAGTAATAAAAGAACTGTAAAAAGATCAAAACAATGGTAAGTAAAAAATTAGAAAAAGCAATCAACGAACAGATAAACGCAGAACTTTGGTCCGCTTATCTCTATTTATCAATGTCAGCTGATTTCGCTAACAAAGGTCTACCTGGCATAGCTAATTGGTTTTTGATACAGTTTCACGAAGAGCAAGATCACGCAATGAAACTGTTGAATTACTTAATTGCTAAGGGAAACAGAGTTGAATTAGCTCCAATAGATAAAGTTCCACAAGAATGGAAGAGTCCTCTGGAGGCCTTCCAAGACACTTTGAAACACGAAAAAGTAGTAACAGGTCTTATCCACGACCTCGTTGCTCTAGCTAAAGAAGAAAAAGACTACGCAACCGACAACATGTTGCAGTGGTTCGTCAACGAACAAGTTGAAGAAGAAGAAACAGCACAAAGTCTTATCGACGCTTTGAAGCTAATTGGTGACAACGGCTTCGGTCTTTACACACTTGACAAAGAACTTAGCCAAAGAGTATATACTCCTCTTCCAACTTCAGCAACAGGTGCATAGTTTTGTGGCTTAAAGAATCACAAAAAAGATGGAACGGTTAAACCCATTCCATCTTTTTTTATCTAATCACCAACGCAAACAATACTTTTATGATCATTAATGACAAATATAAAAAACTATTCAAGTGCCTGCTTTTAGATGCCGTAGGCATGGCCTCTTATGCTATCCCGGTCGTAGGTCCATTCCTCGATGCAGTCTGGGCACCCATAGCAGCCTCAATAAGCTACAAGATGTTTGGCGACAAAAGGGGTAAATACACATCACTCATCACATTCATCGAAGAGCTTCTGCCAGCCACCGACGTAATCCCATCATTCACTATCTTCTGGTTCCTGTTCGATTTCCTCGGCATTGGCAAAGAGAGTGTTGTAAATGCAAAAATATAATACACATTACTTTCTTTCAAGCAGGACTATATTCTAAAAGCGCTAATTATTACTCAAACTTAATTTTAGCGCCACTTTATCATAAATCGAAGTTTATAGAAAAAACAGAATTGAAATAAGCTAATATATAATTTCATGAATTACACTTAATATTCAATTTCATCTTCGGCAACCATATTTATATTGCTATATTCTTCAAAATTTACTATATCTATTTCCTCATTATCATATATATTAAATGATTCACTATATGATAATCGCCCTGCTTTTAACGCTTCTGCAAGATACAGAAGATTTTCGACACTAATTGCACCTCCATCTACTCCTGTTCTATTGGCTATATGCTTTAGGTTACTTGTAAAGTTACCTTTAAAGAATGATGACACAAATAAATAATTAAAGTATTTAACATCATCTTCAAAATTCTCCCACCACATGTTAGGATTTATTTTTTCGTTTCTAGTTTGATTTTCCTCAATGTATCTGATCATTTCATCCGCTTGATTAATAGGTAAGTTATAACCAGAAGAATAAGCTTTGTTATCTATTATAACTCCATTAAATCCATAAGATATAATACCATCAGGTTTTCTACTTTCTCCTAAACGAACTCCTTTGAAATTCAATTCATTAATCAGAAGATCAATTGTTTGAATCTCAAAATCTCTATTAGAATTTCCGTCGTAAGCTAAATCGATCAATGATAAATATCTATGATCAATATATTTTAATTTACCTCTAACTTTGTCTTTCAACTTCAACACATTTGTTTTGGACGTTTTCTTTTTAGGAATTTCTAATTTAATTATGTTATCATCAATTTCATAACCCGAACGGCTCTTCTTAATCAATAATCCCATAGCTTCTATAACTTTTAACTCATCCATTATAGTGGTAACGGTTTCCAAAACGCCATTATCGGATAAATAGTTCTTTATTTCATCTAAGCTCCTTTCCCTTTTATTGATTGCCTTAATAATAAGCCCACGTCTATTTCTAATATAATCTCTATCTTTACCTTTAGTCGCAAGCATTTGCCAATAAACTATTTTATTAGTTTTTGAGAATGATGAAGAACCTTTTGCTCTCTTTAGCTCTTTAATACCTTTTAGTGTAATCTTATATGAATGCCCTATCTCAACATTATATTCAACACCACCTATTTTAGCTGATGCAAGCTTACTAACTTTTTGAACTAATCCCACCTTAGATAACCAGCCAGAAATCATCCTAGCATACTTATCTGCTGATCCCTCTGTATTTGCACGAATACTTGCTTTATCTACCTCTGAAGCTAATTCTATTGCTTGAATATACAAATCTTGTGGGATTGAAGTAAAACCTGCCTCTCCGAGACCTCCTAATTGTTTTCCTAGCTCAAACTTGGTCAGATGTTCGCCATTTTCTAATAAAGTTAGTATTCTTATAGCAGGTGGATATGACAAAAAAGCTGAAATTAAAATCTCTTTATCTGAATCTTCAGATTTCGAATTAACAAAATCCTCTCCTAGTCTAGTGATAGAAACAGTATCATCATCTGAGTTGTAATCTAATAGACCTATTGAAATACCCCATCTCAAAAATCCATCAGCTGTCCAATCATCAGTATATTCTCTACCTCCTTGAGTAGTTATTGCAACTTGGACAATTCCACTACATTCTGACTCTGCTCGTTTTTGTCCTATTTTTATACCATAACCTTTCAACAAAATGTATTCCATTTCTAGAGGCTCTTTTTTCATCTCTTTTATTAGTTTTCTCTTTAGAGATACATCTTTAACTAGGCTGGGAAGTTTTTTATTTAATATTTCCTTATATACTTCTGTGCTTTTGTCAAAAACAGAAACTACATTTTTTAAATTTTCAAAGCTTGATGGATTTTGTACCCACCCAAATGTTCTTTCAGCCATATTTTCTACTAGTAGTTTGTTATTAAAACTTCTTTTGTTTCTCCTAACTTATTACGTTGATAGTTACTATTCGTATAACTTACATTTAGATGATTAACCTTATATTTTAAACTCCATTCTTGTAACTCCTTATTTAATAATCCATTATTAAATAAAACATTTGATAATGCAAATTTTACTCCCTTAGCATTTAGCTCATCTAATATTTTAAATAATGCTATATCATCATAAACTGCCCACCCCGCAAAACCTCTTTTACCATCATTATATGAGCCTACTGAACTCCGGTATGGAGGATCACAGTAGACAAAATCATATATTTTAATTTGTGAATAATCAAAATCTTTAAAGTTTTTATTACTAAATTCAATATTATAAAGTTGTTCTTTAAATGAGCTAAGTCTATTTTTCATGTTTTGGTTAAAACTACTCCTATTCGTTCCTGCTGGATTATTGAAATCGTGATTTGAATTAAATCTAAATTGGTAATTGAATGAATAACACATCAAGACATACAATAAAAGCGGATCTTTATTATTATTATAGTATTCTCTAAAATTATAATAAGATTTTTTATTATCCTTTGATAGTTTAAATTTTGCTATTGTCTCTTCAATATTATAAAGCAACTGTTCGGTATTAGTGCTTTTAAACATTTCTAAAATCTCAATGACAAAATAGTTTATATCATTTGCCACTTTTTTATTAGCTCTCACATTAACTGAAACATCTAAGCCTCCACAAAAAATATCGAAAAAAGTATCAATATTTTGAGGGAATAATGGTATAATCTGAGATAAAAGTCTATGTTTATTGCCTATATAATTAAAAGGTGACTTTATATAATATTTACTCATAATCACTATTTTTCTACAAAATACAAAACTTCTTTTAAATCATTGTTTTTATTAGTTTGTGCATTTTTATATCTCCTATAGTTTATATGTCTAAAAGATATAGTTTCTTTCTTTCCATATCTTTCTAATATACTAATAATTTCATCATGAGACAATATGCCTTCTGTGTTATAACTAAGAATTATATACTTGGATCTTACCTTGCAAATTAAATCTTCGAACGCCATGTATGCTGAATCCTTTTTACAATAATCGCTTTTTTGTTCTGAATAATCTCGTAATCCGGTTACTCCTTTTATTTTAGGATTATCATATTTAGCTATTGTCTCTAGTATGTGATAGTTTGGTAAATACTGTCTTTGATTGTAAGGTGGATCAAAATACGCTAAATCTGTTACAATATCTTCGATTAACTTATTAGAATCCTGATTATATACTTTTCCATTAGAACCATTGATTATTAGATCTATATTATTTATGTTTATTCTTTTTAACGCACGCTTATCCCAATGTTTTAAATATGCTCCATAAACTCCAGTTATATTACTTACAAAAGGAACGGATTCTATTAAACAGGCAATTAGGTAGAAATACTCATCTTCTGTTATAACAGAGTCTTTGTACCACTTTTCTATTTGCATTCTAGTAATATCTATCTTTAGTGCATTTTCTTTTGTAAAATACATCCGCCCTCCTATAGGACTGTAGTTTTGATAAATAAAACAAGCAGAAATATCAAAATCTCTGTTGTTGAACTCTAGTTTATTTAAATATTCTATTGGGTTTGAAATTCCTAAATTATTAAATTCTAATGTGGAATTTATTCCAATGGTTCCCCTAAGTAGCACATATGAAAAATACATTAAATCGTTAGCAATAACATCATACCCGAGGCTTTTTAAGTTACGAGATACCACTCCAGAGCCTGCAAAAACATCTGAAACTGTTTTTACATTAACTGTTTTTGCATTAACTAATTCAATTATATATGGTATTATCATTGATTTACCACCAATAAATCTCATATTGCTTTACTTTCTTTTTTATTTCCAAATATCATAAAATCTAATTTATATAACCTTTATTTTCCTATAACACACATTACTTTCTTTCAAGCAACACCACATTCTCCACATGATGCGTGTGGGGGAACATATCCACAGGTTGCACCCTCTCAATCCTATATTTTACATCCAACAAGTTTACATCGCGTGCCTGCGTGGCAGGATTGCAACTAACATAAACTATTCTCTTGGGTTCTGCTTCCAGTATGGCATTAATAACATCTCCATGCATACCTGCACGTGGTGGATCGGTAATAATAACATCCGGTTTTCCATGCTCTGCAATAAAGTCGGCAGTCAGCACATCCTTCATGTCGCCGGCAAAAAACAGGGTATTATGAATATCGTTTATCCTTGAGTTTTCCTTCGCATCCTTTATAGCATCCTCAACATACTCTATTCCCACTACCCTCTTGGCATTATTAGCCACAAAGTTGGCAATGGTTCCCGTTCCCGTGTAAAGGTCGTAGACCAACTCGTCGCCCTCCAACCCGGCAAAATCACGAGCAACCTCATAAAGATGAAGTGCCTGCTCGCTATTTGTCTGGTAAAACGACTTAGGCCCAACCTTAAACCGTAGATTTTCCATCTCTTCAAAAATATGGTCGCGACCACTCCAAACAATAACATCCTGGTCAGCTATCGTATCATTAGCTTTCTGATTAATAACATACAGCAATGATGTAATCTCGGGGAACTCTTTATTTATGTAATTCAAAACATTCTCCCGCTTCTCCTTATCATCATCATAAAACACCACTATGAGCATCCACTCCCCTATTGAGCTGTTTCTTATGATTAAGGTTCGCATCAAACCTCTCTGCTCTCGCAAATCAAAAAAAGTGTAACCCTTAGCTTCGCAGAACTCTCTCACACTATTCCTAATCTTGTTAGCATAGTCGTCCATCAACCAACACTCATTGATATTCAGCACCTTGTCAAACATCCCTGGTATATGAAATCCCAATGCATCCTTTTGTGTAATCTCATTACTATGCTCTATCTCCTCCTCTGTCAACCATCGCTTATTGGAGAAAGTAAACTCTAATTTATTCCTGTAGTGTGTTGTCTTTTCTGCACCTAATATCGTTATGGATTCAATTGGTGGTAAATCAACCTTCCCGATGCGCTCAAATGCATCAATCACCTGTTGTTGCTTGTACCTAATCTGTTCTTCATAAGGCAACATCTGCCATTTACAGCCACCGCAAACGCCGAAATGCTCACAAAACGGTTCACACCTATTGTCGGAAAGCTTCCTGAACGACACAGCCCTACCTTCGGCAAAACTGCTTCTCTTCTTCGTAAGCTGAACATCCACAATATCACCCGGAACAACGTATGGCACAAACAGAGCCATCCCATCAACTTTTGCTAAAGCCTTTCCCTCAGTGGCTACATCACTTATCAGCACATTTTCCAGTAAAGGCAGCTTTCTCTTTTTTCTTCCCATCATTCATCAAATGTTATCTCATTGCAAAGATAGCTATTAGTGCATATAAATAACTTATTATGTCAACTACCTTTATCATTTTATAACTAAAAATGTGGCTCCAAAAATCCACAAATAAAAGCAATTACAAAAATATAATTATATTTGTATGTATATTACAACGGATTACATAGTTAGAAAACAAACTTTTGAGAAAAATCAAATAATATGACATCAAGAAGAAACTTTATCAAAAAAGCCACTGCAGGATTGGCATCACTTACTTTTATGCCATCAACGGTATCATCGTATTCAAAAACATCTGCAATGACCAGCGTGAATCAGGCTAACATGTACAAAAGCAATAGGCCTGCACAAAAAAGTAGACACTTCACATCTGATGAAGTTGAAAAAACTATCAAACGAGTAAAAGCTCAAATAAAAGATCAAAAGTTGGCATGGATGTTCGAGAACTGCTTCCCCAACACTCTTGACACCACGGTTACTTATAGCACTAAAAACGGCAGACCCGACACATTTGTAATCACCGGCGACATTGATGCTATGTGGTTGAGAGACTCATCTGCACAGGTTTGGCCATACATAAAGCTTGCAAAAAAAGATGCTAAACTTAAAAACCTTATTGCAGGACTTATCAACAGGCAGAACGAGTGCATAATCATCGACCCTTATGCTAATGCTTTCTACAATCAAGAAAATCCTGATGGCGATTGGCAAAAGGACTTGACCGACATGAAACCTTGGCTGCATGAGCGTAAGTGGGAAATTGACTCTCTTGCATACCCTATTCGTTTGGCATACAACTATTGGAAAACAACCAACGACACTTCTGTATTTACAGACAGATGGACCAAAGCCATGAACCTTGTAATCCAAACATTCAAGGAACAACAAAGGAAAGATGGTTTAGGCCCATACAAATTCCAAAGAAAAACAGAAAGACAATTAGATACATTGAACAACGATGGATACGGAAACCCTGTTAATCCTGTAGGACTTATTGTTTCATCATTCCGTCCTTCAGACGATGCTACAACATTCCAATTCCTTGTACCATCAAACATGTTTGCCGTAACATCTCTAAGGCAGGTGGCAGAAATAGCAACCAAAGTCACTAAGGACACTCAATTAGCTAAGAACAGCTCCGACCTGGCCGACGAAGTGGAAGCTGCAATAAAGAAATATGCAATAACCAAACATCCTAAATACGGAGAGATATATGCCTTCGAGGTGGATGGCTATGGTAACTACTACTTCATGGACGATTCAAATATACCAAGCTTGTTGGCAATGCCTTACTTGGACTCCATCGACATCAACGACCCTGTTTATCAGAATACAAGGAAGTTTGTTCTAAGTGAAGATAACCCATATTTCTTCAGAGGAACAGCAGGCGAAGGAATCGGAGGCCCTCACATAGGATACGATATGGTATGGCCGATGAGTATAATCATGAGAGCTCAAACAAGTAAGAGTGATGATGAAATCAAGTTCTGCCTGAAGATGCTTCGAGACACCGACGCAAATACAGGATTTATGCACGAATCTTTCCACAAAGATGACCCAACTAATTTCACTCGTACCTGGTTTGCATGGGTAAACACTCTTTTCGGAGAGCTGATATTAGACCTTGAATCACAAGGCAAGATGAATTTAATTAACAGTATATAATAAATAAACAATACAATAAAATGAATAGATTTATTAGAGCACTTACTGCATTATTAGTAACTATCGGCTTCTGTGTAAAAGCTAATGCCAATACATTCGAAGACCCCGTAGATTACGTAAATGTATTGATGGGTACTCAGTCCGAATTCAGATTATCAAACGGTAATACCTACCCCGCAATCGCACGACCATGGGGTATGAATTTCTGGACACCACAAACCAGAAATATTGGTGACGGCTGGCAATATGTCTACACCGATGACAAGATCAGAGGCTTCAAGCAGACTCACCAACCAAGCCCTTGGATGAACGACTACGGACAGTTCTCAATTTTCCCATCAGTAGGTAGTCCCAAATTCGCACAAGATGACAGGGCGAGCTGGTTCTCTCACAAGGCTGAAAAAGCAAAGCCATACTACTACAGCGTATATTTGGCTGACTATGACATCACTACAGAGATAACTCCAACAGACCGCTCAGCCATATTTCGTTTCACATTCCCCGAATCGGATAGCGCATACGTCCTTGTCGACGCATTCGATAGAGGTTCAAGCGTTGAAATACTGCCTGAAAAAAATGCTATCATCGGTTACACAACAAGAAATAGTGGCGGAGTTCCAAAAAACTTCAAAAACTATTTTGTTGTAGTTTTCGACAGACCTTTCAGCGAAACTCTTGTTGTTGCTGACGGAGAAGAGTTCAAAACCAATGAGCTTAAGTCTGAATCAAAGCACTCAGGTGCATTTGTAGGCTTTAAGACAAAACGTGGCGAGCAAATCATTGCAAAAGTTGCCTCTTCTTTCATCAGCTATGAGCAGGCATGGCAAAACTTGAAGGAAGTTGCAGACAAAGACTTTGACGCTGTTGCATCTGAAGGTCGTGACATCTGGAACGATGTATTGGGAAGAATTCAAATCGAAGGTGGCAACCTCGATCAACAACGCACATTCTACTCAACATTCTATAGAACAGTACTTTTCCCGCGCAAGTTTTATGAAATAGACAACAAGGGCGATGTAGTACACTACAGTCCTTACAATGGTGAAGTGTTACCCGGATATATGTACACCGACACTGGGTTCTGGGATACTTTCAGAGCTCTATTCCCATTCCTAAACTTGGTGTTCCCTTCAGAGAATGTCAAGATGCAAGAGGGATTGGTTAATACATACAAAGAAAGTGGGTTCCTACCCGAGTGGGCAAGCCCGGGACACAGAGGCATCATGATTGGTAACAACTCTGCATCAGTTGTTGCAGACGCTTATTTAAAGGGACTCAGAGGGTATGATATTGAAACTCTCTATCAAGGTGTGTTGCACGGAACCGAAAATGTTCACCCAAGAGTGTCATCAACCGGTCGCCTCGGCCACGAATATTACAATACAATTGGTTACGTACCATATGACGTAGACATAAGAGAAAATGCAGCTCGCACACTTGAGTACGCTTATGCCGACTGGACAATTTACAAACTAGCAAAAGCATTGAACAGGCCCCAGGAAGAGATAGACAGGTTTGCCAAAAGATGCCAAAACTACAGAAATCTTTACTCACCTGAATATAAGCTGATGAGAGGTCGCAACAAGAACGGAGAGTTCCAATCTCCTTTCAGCCCAACTAAATGGGGTGACGCATTTACTGAAGGGAACAGCTGGCACTACACTTGGTCAGTTTTCCACGATGTCCAGGGATTGATTGACCTGATGGGTGGTAACCAGGAATTCATAAATATGATGGACTCAGTATTCGAGATGCCTCCTATCTTCGATGACAGCTACTATGGTGGCACCATACACGAGATTAGAGAAATGCAAATAATGAATATGGGACAATATGCTCATGGCAATCAACCCATTCAGCACATGATATACCTATATAACTATGCAGCCGAACCTTGGAAAGCTCAATACTGGGTGAGAGAAGTGATGGATAAACTATACGATGCGATACCTGATGGCTATTGCGGTGATGAGGATAATGGACAAACATCTGCATGGTACGTATTCTCCGCACTTGGCTTCTACCCTGTATGCCCCGGAAGCGATGAATATGTTATTGGGTCTCCGCTGTTCGAAAAAATGACCATCAACTTGGAGAATGGCAACAAGGTAGAGATTAATGCCGATGGTAATAACCACAATACAAGGTACATCGATGCTATTAAATTCAATGGTAAAAACCATTCTAAGAACTACTTTAACTACTCTGAGTTGATTAAGGGTGCAAAAATAGACTTCACAATGTCCGACACTCCAAACAAATCGAGAGGAACAGCAAAAGCTGATGCACCTTACTCATTCTCAAATGAGAATAAATAACAACACTCAAGGGTTCTAAATATATAAGTCCTGCCCATAAATGGGTGGGACTTATTTTTTAATCCTATTTATACAACTCCTCTATATTTAATAAACAAAATGCCTATTTTTACATATCTATTTTATACAAACAATTTCATTAATACTTTAATAACATCATGATATTATACGAAGATAATCATAACATAAGTCGTTCCGTTTATGTTGAAATAGAGAATGGGGTGCTTTCAATTATTGAGCAAGACATCAAACCTAAGCAGTTTGAACAAGAACGCACATTTAAAACTAAAGAGTTAGATAAGGTATTATCAATTCTTAATGCTGAATCTATCAATGAGCTTCTACAGGAAATAAAAGAAAACTATAACACGCATGATGCCTTTGACAGACTTACTCATTTACTTCATGACAAAGTCAAATACACCTTCAATAGTTTTATTTCATGAATGAAGGATTACACCCACAACCTGACACATAAACCTCATTTATCCATTACTATCCAGATAGTAAAAACAAAAAGCACTCACCAAAAATATTTGATAAGTGCTTTATCACAAACGTGATCCGAGCGGGATTCGAACCCACGACCCACAGCTTAGAAGGCTAAACCTAATATTTTTCGATATTTATTGTTGCATTTTATATGTCTGATTATTTGCATATTACAAAATACTCATAAAACATAA
>JBMNSN010000022.1:0-25048 GCA_050945215.1 Fermentimonas sp.
TAATCCAATTCCACCGCCCAGTTAAACTCTTGGGCATTAGTTAACTGAAATGATATTAGAGATAACAATATGAGAATAGTCTTGCGCATACAGCCTACAATTTTTCCGACAACAAAGATAAATAAATAATGTGTATTGTGCCTTGTCGATTGAGTCTACATTGCAAAAAAGATTTACAATACTATGTTCAATAATTTGCTATCAGCAGCACACAGTCTACATGCTTCGGCATACTACTTGGCATCTGCCATCCCTGTATCATATTTACGAATTCGTATATATAACGTATATATGATGCGGAGGAGGCAGGGAGGGGGAGGAGCAGTAGTTTGTTTATTTTGCTCAATAGGTAAGTTGGTGATATGTGTTTTAACTATTCTGAAGTTTTGTGAAATAAGTTTTGTGATAAATTCAATATATTCATCATTATTGTGTCAAAATGCAACAAAGTGAGGGGCTCTTATTGTGTTTTTTAATAAGCGGAGGGTGGTTGCGTACTTTTTTGATATAAATTTCGGCTTGTAATTACAGCAAATTAATGTAAATTCTAAAAATTAACAAAAAAAATGTTTGAATTTGTTTGGTACAATAGATGTGGTTTGATATCTTTGTATTTGGAAATATACTTGAGAAATACTCTGTTGTTAGTGTCTGTTGAGTGCAATTTGTTGTCCGGTAGTGCGTTTTGGAGATTTACAGGAAGTACTCTTGATGGTAATGCGGGGTATTGCTCGGATATTAAATATTAATTTATACTGATAGTTACGTTAAATTTATTCATGAACATTTAATCATTGACTTTTATGCAAAAGGAAAAACATTTATGTTTCGGGATGAGGAGGATTCTCTTTTCTCTCCTATTGGTGATGAGTGCAAGCATGGCATTTGCACAGGTGAAAGTCTCAGGTGTGGTTACCGACGTCAGCGGTGAGCCACTTATCGGAGTTAATGTTATTGAGAAAGGAACCACCAACGGTACGATTACCGATATTGATGGTGCATTCTCTATAAAGATTGATTCTCCTGAGTCGTTTTTGGTGTTCTCTTACGTAGGTTTCACCACACAAGAAGTTCAAGTGGGCGCAACTCGCAACTTCACTATTAAGCTGCATGCCGACACGGAGACTTTGGAAGAGGTTGTGGTTGTTGGTTACGGAACGCAAGCACGTAAGGATATTACCGGTTCTGTTGCAGTGATTGATACCGACGAGCTGTTGAAAGCTTCGGGTGCATCTGCCACACAGCAGTTGCAAGGTAAGACACCGGGTGTGTATATCGGTCAGACCGGTTCTCCGGGTTCGGCTACCATGGTTCGTATTCGTGGTGTGAACACGGTTAATGATAACGGTCCGTTGTATGTTATAGACGGTGTTGCAACCAGAAACCAAAACTTGAGCAGTTTGAACCCCAACGATATCGAGAGCATGCAGGTGTTGAAGGATGCTTCTTCAGCAGCCATTTATGGTGCACAAGCTGCCAACGGTGTTATTTTGATTACTACAAAATCGGGGACAAAGAGCGGTCAGCCAAAGATTACTTATGATGCATACTATGGTATTCAGAAGACCACTAAGCGTTATGACCTTGTGAACTCTATGGACAGATTGGATTTGGAATGGACTTCACAAGCTAACTCTTTCATGATAAGAGGTACAGAGTTTGATGATGAAGGTAATAGGAGATATCCTTCTCACGCTCAGTTTGGTACAGGAGCTACACCTAAGATACCTAACTATTTGAGGACTAAGGGTGCCGATGGTGAAACAAATTTGGATATAAAAGATTATTCTTTCCCTGATAATCAGCTGGTAAAGTTTTCAGATACCGATTGGTGGGATGAGATAGACAGAGTTGCTCCAATGCAAAACCATCAACTTTCTGTTCAGGGTGGTAATGACAAAGGTCAGTATTTGCTTGGTTTGAACTATTTTGACCAGCAGGGTACGGTGGTTCACTCATACTATACAAGATACCAAACACGTTTGAACACATCGTTCGATATTCGCGATTGGTTGAGAGTGGGTGAGAACTTGCAGTTTACATACACAAAAGATAACGGTCTTAACAGTAACTCTTGGGAAAGCAATGCTTATTCATGGGTTTACAGAGCTTCGCCATGGGTGCCTGTGAAAGACGAGTTTGGCAACTGGGTTGGTTCAAAGATATCAGGTACTGGTAACTTCCAGAACCCTGTGGCTAATGCATACAGAGCAAAAGATAACTACTGGGCTAACACTCGTTTGTTTGGTAACGTTTGGGCAGAGATTGATTTTATGAAAGGTTTGACATTCCGTACAAACTTTGGTATCGACCATACTTCATTCTGGGGTTATTCTATGAGTAAGAAAGATCCTGAATTCTCTGAAAGCCCGGGTAACAACTACTTTAACGAAGAGGCTAACAAGGGCTTCAACTTGCAATGGTCAAATACATTGACATACAAAACCAAGTTTAACGATGTTCATGCTTTGACGGTGCTTTTAGGTACTGATGCATTGAGAGGTGGTTTGGGAAGGACGCTAAGAGGTCGTAGATATAACTACCTCTATGAGGATAACACAGACACCTGGACATTGGGTATGGGAGAAAACAATAACATGAGACAGACGGATTCATGGTATTGGGGCGAAACAGCATTGTTTGGTATGTTTGGTCGTGTTGACTATGGATATGCATACAAATACTTGTTTACAGGTATTGTTCGTCGAGACGGTGCATCACGTTTTTCAAAAGATAAGAGATATGGTACATTCCCATCAGTGTCATTTGGGTGGAGAATCTCGGAAGAGTCTTTTATGGAAAACAGCAGAGATGTGATTGACAACATGATGGTTAGAGTCGGTTACGGATTGACAGGTAACTCTGAAATTCCCCGTGCAACCAATTTCGCCAGCTTGTTCACTACAGATCCTACAAGAACAAACTATGATTTGACAGGTAGCAATACGGGTTCATTGACAGGTTACAGGTTGTCAACTTATGGTAACCCTGAAACTAAGTGGGAGGCAACTAAGATGACCAATGTTGGTATCGATGTTACCTTTGGACAAGGAAGATTCAACACCATATTTGAAGTGTATAAGAAAACTACTACCGATATGTTGATTTCTGCTGCTTATTCAAGCTTGGCAGGTGAAGCATCTGCACCATTTATCAACTATGGAGATATGGAGAACAAGGGTTTTGATTTTATGTTCAACTATGGCGACAAGAAGGGTGATTTTGGCTGGGATATATCTCTCAACTTGTCAAGATACAAGAACAAGGTTGTATCGTTGTCAACGGCTGATGACTATGCAATATATGGTGACGGACCAAGACTTGCAACTTCGGTTACCAGAACAATTAAGGGTGAGCCAATTTCTCATTTCTATGGATATAATATAATAGGATTCTATGAAAACGAGGATGATGTGTTGAACTCTCCTATCCCTTACGGAACAAACAAGAAGGATATCACAGAAAATCCAAAATCTTACGTTGGTAAGTTTAAGTTTGAAGATGTGAACGGTGATGGCAAGATTGATGCTGACGACCGCAAGATTATAGGTGACCCTCACCCCGATTTGATGGCAGGTTTGAATGTTGCTCTTACTTATAAGAATTGGGACTTTACAATGTTCTGGTATTCAACCATTGGTAATGACTTGTTTAACAATACTAAGTACTTCACCGACTTTCCATTGTTTGGCGGTAACCGCTCAAAAACTATGAGAGACTACTCATGGACACCTGGGCAGGACAACTCAAAGGCTAAACTGCCTATCCTTGACTCTAGCGACAGCTGGGGTGGTGCAGTAGCAAGCTCTTATTATGTGGAGGATGGCTCTTTCTTGAAATTGAAGAACCTGGTAGTGGGTTATACATTGCCAAAGGATTTGGTTAGAAAAGCTACAATATCTAATCTTAGGCTTTATCTTCAGGCAGAGAACTTGTTGACATTGACAAAATATTCAGGTTTGGATCCTGAGATTACTAATATGGAAACAGGTTCAGGTAGTGGTTCAGACCTTAGAAGAGGTTTGGATGCCGGAGGATGGCCAACAACTATGAGACTACTTTTTGGTGTTAATTTTGAATTTTAATAATAATATCGAATATGAAGAATCGTAATATAATATTTGCAATTATAGCCTTGATCTCATTGTTGCTGAGTTCTTGCGGAGAGGACTTTTTGTATAAGGCACCTCAAGGCAGTATAGATCAAGATGCTTTGAAGAATCAGGTTGGTATAGACCTTATTGTTACTAATGCCTATGGCAATTTTTATGAAACAGGATGGGGAGCTTCAATTTACAACTGGACATTCGGGGGTATGTATGGTGGCGATGCCAACAAAGGGTCGGACAATAACGACCAATCGGTGTTGAACACTATGGAAACTTACAATGTGTTGCCAACAAATGGTTATATAAACGAAAAGTTTGTGTGGGTATATAAAGGTGTAAAGCGTGTTAATATCGCTCTGCAGACTATGGCTGACACTGAAGGCCTCCCCGAAAGTTTTGTTAATTCAAGAACGGGTGAGCTTCACTTTTTGAGGGCTTTATATTATTTTGAGGGAATCAGAGTGTTTGGCCCATATATTCCTTGGATTGATGAGACTAATACTGACAATGATCCTAAGGTTCATAACGATATAGATATCTATCCTAAGGTTATTGCTGATATTGATGTTGCCATTGCCAATCTTCCAAATACACAGCCTGAAGTTGGACGTGCAAACGTGTGGGCTGCCAAAGCTATGAAGGCTAAGGTGCTGTTGCAGAAGGGTGACTATGCAGGAGCTAAGCCTCTGTTGAAAGATGTTATTGATAATGGTGTTACTTCCAATAACTTGAAGTATGGCCTTGAGGATAGAATGGACGACAACTTCTACAGCTATACTGACAACGGAAAAGAATCAATATTTGCAATTCAATTTACTGCTGAGGCTCAGAATGCAAATGCAGGTATGGGTCTTGCTTATCCTCACGGAGGAGAGGGTAATCCCGGAGGATGTTGTGGTTTCTATCAGCCGTCTAATGAGTTGGCAAACTCATTTAAAGTTGACAATGATGGTTTGCCATTCTTGGATAAATCGTACAGGAATCCGCCATTCGTTGCTGAAAGAAATACAAGCGGTGAAAAAGGAGCTCCTTATTCAGTAAACAACAATATGCCTGTTGACCCCAGGTTGGACTTTGCGATTGGTCGTTTCGGCATTCCTTACAAAGACTGGGGGCTTCCATCAAACGACTGGGTGAGAGACGTTGTAAATGGAGGGTTCTTTATGCCTAAGAAACACGTTTATACTAAGGAAGAGCTTGATGCAGGTCTTGCAAATGGAGGTTTCTTTGATGGTTGGGCACCGGGTTCTGCAATAAATATGCAGTATTTGAGCTTCCGTGATATAGTTCTGCTATATGCTGAATGTTTGGCTAATGACAACGAATTGTCTGCGGCAATGCAGTATGTGAACATGATTCGCGAAAGAGCTGCTAAGCCAGTCAATATCATCCGTCTTGAGAATGGTCAACCTGCAGCAAATTATTTGATTAAACCTTATCCTGCATCACACAAGGCATTCACTGACAAGGAAACTTGTATTGCAGCTATCCGCATGGAGAGGAAACTTGAACTTGCAATGGAAGGTCAGCGTTGGTTTGACTTGACAAGATGGGGTGGTGACTACATGAGCAAGACACTGGGAGAGTACGTTAACTTTGAGAAAAAATTCATTACTAAGTTTGTTAACGCTGCCGTTTTGGATCCTTCAAAGACTATGTTCCCATTGCCACAAACACAGATACAGACTTTGGGTAATGATGAGAATGGTGAGCCATATCTGGTTCAACCGGCACCTTGGAAATAATTTGACATTCAATACTTAACGAGGTAAAGGGGGAGTTATTCCCCCTTTTCTTGTTTGTGTGTATATGGATAGTTGTATAAGGATGAAAGGCGAGTTGTTCATCTCTATTAAAGTGATTGTTTCAAATCTGTTGTTTTTTCGCTATCTTTGTATGAAAACAATAATAGGTAAGAAAGATTTATGACAGATACTCCAAAGTGTATTAAATGTGGCAGCTCGGTGACCTATTTTGATGGGCATTTATTTCACTGTACAGAGTGTTTTGCCGAATGGACCGAGCATGATATGGAAGCCGCTGAGGCTGCCAAGAAGGTTGTTGATAGTAATGGTGCAGAATTGCAGGATGGCGATGACGTCACGGTTATCAAGGATTTGAAAGTGAAGGGCTCGTCAATGGTTGTTAAACGAGGAACGCGAGCCAGAGGCATAAGGCTTTCGGAAGATGACCCCACGCATGTGCAAGCCAGAGTTGACGGGCAGGTTATTTTTTTGAAAACAGAATTCCTAAAGAAATAAGTATAAATACTTTGCTAATTTTCTGAATTATTGTAACTTTGCAGTCCGATTATTAGTTTTTTTCAATTAAGAGGTTGATTCTAAGCTTTTTATTTGCCTATTAGTCCCTTAGCAAGACGAAATAGAAGCTTGAGTAATGCAACTTCAGTTTATTATTACTAATTAAAATAAAAAGCAAGAATGGATACGCTGAGTTATAAGACCATTTCTGTGAACAGTGAGACAGCTCAGAAAGAATGGGTTGAAATAGATGCAACAGGACAGCAGCTTGGACGTTTGTGCTCCAAGGTGGCTAAATTGCTGAGAGGCAAGTATAAGGCCAGTTTTACTCCACATGTTGACTGTGGAGATAATGTCATCATAGTGAATGCAGACAAAGTTGAACTTACAGGAAGTAAGTGGACTGAACGCAAATATTATCGCTATTCCGGTTATCCGGGAGGACAGAAGGAGTTTACTCCTGCCGACTTGATGAGAAAGAGTCCGGAAAAGCTTTTCAGAAAGGTTGTTAAGGGCATGTTGCCAAAGAACAGATTAGGCAATGCAATCATCAACAACCTATATGTGTATGCCGGTGACGAGCATCCTCATCAGGCACAGAAACCAAAGAAAATTGATATAAACAGTCTTAAATAATAGGAATGGAAACAGTAAATGCAATAGGAAGACGCAAGTCTGCCGTGGCCAGAGTCATTTTGACTGAAGGTAGTGGCAAGATCGAAATAAATAAGCGTGAACTGGAAGGCTATTTCCCTTCTCCAATGCTTCAGTTGATAGTTAAACAGCCACTTGAGCTGTTGAACGTTGCTGACAAGTATGACATCAAGATCAACTTGGTAGGTGGTGGCTACAAAGGTCAGTCGGAAGCAGCAAGGTTGGGTATCTCACGCGCATTGATTAAGGTGAACCCCGAAGACAAGGCTGCTCTTAGAGCTGCAGGCTTTGTTACTCGTGATCCGAGAGTGGTTGAGCGTAAGAAGCCGGGACAGCCGGGTGCAAGAAAGAAATTCCAGTTCTCAAAACGTTAATTGGTTTTCAGATATACGGAATTGTCTTATTGACACGTGGTTTATTGGCGTCACGACGTTTAGTATCTAAATTGCAAGGACGTTATAAAGAGTTGTCTTGTAATTTACCTTGTGATTCGATTTAAGAAAAAGAATGTAAACGATTAAATTAAGAATAAAAATGGCAAAATTAGAATTTGACCAACTACTTGAGGCCGGAGCGCACTTCGGTCACTTGAAGAGTAAATGGAATCCCGCTATGGCTCCATATATTTTCATGGAACGTAACGGCATTCATATAATTGATTTGTATAAAACTATAGCTAAGACGGAAGAGGCAGCTGCTGCTCTTAAGAACATAGCTAAATCGGGCAAGAAGGTGTTGTTTGTTGCAACTAAGAAGCAGGCTAAGCCTGTTATTGCTGAGAAAGCTAAGAGCGTGAATATGCCTTACGTAATAGAACGTTGGCCGGGCGGTATGTTGACAAACTTCCCAACTATCAGGAAGGCTGTTAAGAAGATGGGCAACATCGACAAGATGATTAAGGATGGTACTTATGACACTTTGTCGAAACGTGAAAGACTACAGGTTACACGTCAGCGTGCGAAACTTGAAAAGAACTTGGGTTCAATTCAAGATTTGACAAGATTGCCTGCCGCGCTGTTTGTTGTAGACGTCATGAAAGAACAGATTGCCGTGAGAGAGGCCGAGCGCTTGGGTATTCCTGTTTTCGCAATAGTAGATACTAACTCTAATCCTTCAAACGTTGATTTCGTTATTCCTGCTAATGATGACGCAGCTAAGTCAATAGAACTTATCTTGGACTTTGTTTGCGATGCAATAAAGGAAGGTCTTGAAGAACGTAAGGTGGAAAAAGCTGACATGGCTGCCGCAGAAGAGCAAGCTCAAGCTGAAGGTCCTCACCGTCGCGAGCACAAGTCAAGAGTAGCTAAGAAGGAAAGAGTGAAAAAAGAAGATTCTGAAGCAATGAAGGCTGCAGTGGTAAGCAAGATTGCTAAAGATATCGATGTAGATGAAGAATAATTAATTTAGAAATTAAGAAAGGTAACGATATGGCAGTAACAATGGCAGATATCCAACACTTGCGCAAGATGACAGGTGCAGGTATGATGGATTGCAAAAAAGCATTAGAGGAAGCTAATGGAGATTTTGACAAGGCAATGGAGATCATTCGTAAGAAGGGTCAAGCCGTTGCAGCTAAGCGCGAAGATCGTGAGGCAGCTGAAGGTTGCGTTCTTGCTAAGACAGAAGGCGAATTTGCAGCTATAGTTGCTCTTCAGTGCGAAACAGACTTTGTGGCAAAGAACGAAGAGTATATCGCTCTGACTCAGGAAATTCTTGACGCTGCAATAAGCAATAAGCCTGCTAATAAGGAAGAACTTCTGAAGATCAGCTTGCCTGCCGGTACAGTTGAGCAGGTTATAACTGACAAGATGGCTTCGACAGGTGAAAAGATGGAACTTGGTTCTTTTGAGTTCTTGACTGCACCTTTCGTTACATCATATATTCACATGGGTAACAAGCTTGCAACTATTGTTGGTTTCAACAAGGCTGACGTTGACAAGTCGGTTGCAAAGGATATTGCTATGCAGATTGCAGCAATGAATCCTGTAGCTATTACTCCTGAAGGTATTCCTGCTGAAATAAAGCAAAGAGAACTTGACCTTGCTAAGGAAAAAGCTCGTGAAGCAGGTAAGCCTGAGAACCTTCTTGACAGAATTGCTGAAGGTTCGCTAAACAAATTCTACAAAGACTTTACTTTGTTGCAACAGGATTATGTTAAAGACCCAAAGAAGACTATCGCACAGTTCATTAAAGAACACGATAAGGATCTAGAGGTTGTTGCATTCAAGCGCGTGTCTTTGAACGTTTGATATTGAGAGTAATAATCTATATGCGACGCTCCGATAAGTTTTTATCGGGGCGTTGTTGTTTTATGGGCTTACTATCCAGGTTAATACATACTTCTCGAACACTTCGTAGTGTATGTCGTATGTTTGTTGCCTATTCGTCTTGTATTCAGTTGCCTTCATAACCCCTTTGTTTGACGGAATGAAAGGTGTAATGAACAGGTGTTGCTTTAAGTCTATTTCCTGCTGGTCGATTAGTTTGAAAAGAGACTCTTTTGCCGACCAATGCAATAGTTGGTGAATGATATTGTTGTTGGGGTCAATATATTCCTTGTCGGAAATGAACTTGTCTTTTATACGTTCCACTCGGTTGGAGATGTACTCAATGTCTATGCCTACATGCAAATCTTTGTGAAGTATGGCGGCTGCATAGTCCTTTGAGTGAGTGATGCTTACGTTGAATGAATTGTCCTCAAGATACGGTTTACCCGTAGGGTTGTTCAATAGCATCTTTTCCTTGCCCAGCAATTGGGTAATCAATATTCGTGATGACAGCCACTCTATGGCACGTTTCTCGGAACGTATGTTGTTGATGTACTTGTATGCGTTTTTTTGTAGTGAAAGAGGAAACAGTTCGAGTAGCTCTGTCTTGGACTCTGTCATGTGCCAGATTCCTATCAGTGCTCCTGAATCGGTTGTAGTCCTATTTATAAGCATGTTACTCCTCTTTAGTCTCTTTCGGGGGTACATAGCGAATCTTCATTATACGCTTCTTGCTCATATCCTCCACAACGAACGAATGGTTATTGTAAGTTATTGACTCCTTGCGCTTGGGAAAGTCTCCTTTTATTTCGAGGATGAGGCCCGCAAGCGTGTCCACCTCTTCGTTTATTTCCTTGAAGTCCTCTTCGGGTATATTTGTTATTTTTATGAAATCCTCTATTGGTGTTCTCCCTTCAAACAGATATGAACCATCGGCGGCCATAGTGTAGTATGGCAGCTCCTCGTCATATTCGTCGCTAATATCGCCGACTATCTCCTCCAGTATATCCTCCATGGTCACCAGCCCTGATGTGCCACCATATTCGTCAACAATGATGGCCATGTGTATCTTGTTCGTGCGGAACTCCTCTAGCAGGTCGTCAATCCTCTTGGTGCCGGGCACAAAATAGGCAGGACGTATAAGCGATTGCCAGTTGAATATGTCAGGTTTACCTAAGTGAGGAAGCAAGTCCTTCACGTATAGTATGCCTTTTATGTTGTCCGCCGACTCCTCGTAGACAGGTATTCTTGAGAATCCCGCGTTTACGATGAAGGTTATCAGAACGTCGAAATTAGTCTGAATGTTTATGGCCACCATATCACTCCTAGAGATCTTGATGTCATCCACCGTTTTGTCCTTGAAGCGAATGATGCCTTCGAGCATCTCCTTCTCCTGTTCCAGCGTATCCTCGTTGGAGTTTATCTCCAGTGCCTTCGATAGTTCATCGACAGATATGTCGTGTCTTACGTTGCTTATGTTTCTGCTGAATATGTGTGTGTGGTTAAGCAACAGCGAAGCAACAGGACCCATAATCTTGCTGAATATATTCACTACAGCTATTGATGACTCACTATACTTCTGCGGATTGTGGGTGGCAATGATCTTTGGTATAATCTCTAACAGCAGTATGATGACCGATATTGTTGTCGCCATCTTCAATATGGTATATTGATGCGTAGGGCCAACGAAAACGCTACACCTGTTGAGCAGTATAATCAGTAAAGTTATGATAGCTATATTTAGAAGGTTGTATGTGAGCAGTATCGATACAAGTAGCTTTTCCGGCTTCATTATAAGCTTGGAGACATTGTCGTTTGTGGATTTATCTATTCTGAAATACGATACCTCCGAACCGGATATTATGGCGTTTACTATAACGAGTAGGATAATTGCAACTATCAACAATATGTTCGGCATTGCGAACATGATAGTCTGCAAAAAAGGAATGGTTTGAGTTAAAGGGTCAGGGTCCAATTGTTATATTATTAATGAAACAAAAAAGGAGTGTTTCGTTTTGTAAATCATAGTACAAAAGGGCAACACTCCTCCGCAAAATTACTATATTTTAATTAGAAGGGCAAGTCGTCAATGTCAGAACTATCATCAATATCGTGGTTATCCTTCAAGTATTGTTTATCAGAATAAGACGAATCATCCATGCTTCCGTGTTCTTCGTGCCCTGAGCCTCGGCGAGAGAATATCTCAAGAACATCAGCTATCACTTCAGTCACATATCTTTTGACACCATTGGCATCGTCGTACGAACGTGTTTTGATCTTTCCTTCGATATATACTAAGGAGCCTTTTCTTACAAACCTCTCCGCAATTGTAGCAAGACCCCTCCAGCACACAATGTTGTGCCATTCTGTTCTTTCGGGCACCTGAGTACCATTTGATGTGGTGTAGCCTCTCTCCGTAGTAGCTACCGAAAAGTTTGCCTTAGCCACATCGTTGTCAAAATACTTCATCTCGGGATCTTTACCTACATTACCCACTAAAATAACTTTGTTTATCGACATAATTTGATTATTAGGTTTAATATACTTTTAATCTATAAAGCAAAATTAAGCATATTTCTGATATATACCAACATAAAAATATAAATAAGTCGTTTCGATTTAACTCGTAGAATAACAATACTTTTGCTTTTTTCACGCAACAATTTGATAATTAAACGAAATAGCCCTATTTTTTTGTACATTTATTTTTTGTCTTGGATAAAAAGCTATATATTTGCAGTCCAAAATTTTACTATCAAATAGAGGTAATAAATAGATTAACAAAAATATAAAGTTTAATAAAATGACTAAAGCAGATATTGTAAACGAGATTGCTAAAAACACTGGTATAGATAAAGGCACTGTTTTGGCAACAGTTGAGTCTTTCATGGAAGCAGTCAAAGATTCTTTAGCCAACAACGAGAATGTATATTTGAGAGGATTCGGCAGTTTCATCGTAAAGAAAAGGGCGCAAAAAACAGCACGCAATATTTCAAAAAATACAACGCTTATTATCCCAGAACACAATATCCCGGCTTTTAAGCCTGCAAAATCATTTGTTGCACAAGTTAAGAAGTTAGATGTAGAATAATAAATTATAGGAGATTAAAATCATGCCAAGCGGTAAAAAAAGAAAAAGGCATAAAATGTCTGTCCATAAAAGAAAAAAAAGACTAAGAAAGAATAGGCATAAAAAGAAGAAGTAAGCCTATCGTCTTATTTGATTTTTATGAACAAGTACAAACTTATCGTTTATTATAACAATAAGTTTGTTCTTGTGTTTATGAAACTAGGGTTATAATTCAAGAGTGAATTATTTCTGTTGTGACGACAGATGCCATAAAACAAGTATTAATAACCAAAAAAAAGAATAATTGTGACAAGCGAACTTGTTGTAGAAGTTCAACCTAAGCAGATTGCCATAGCTGTTCTCGAAGACAAGAAACTCGTAGAGTTTCAGCAAGAAGATCAAGATGAGTCATTTGCAGTTGGAAATATCTACATGGGCAAAGTTAAGAAACTGATGCCCGCCCTTAATGCTGCATTTGTAAATGTAGGGCACAAAAAGGACGCTTTTCTTCACTATTTGGATTTAGGAGTTCAGTTCAATTCAATTCAGAGTTATCAGCGGCAAATTGCTGATAAAAAGAAGTTTGTTCCGCTACAGAAAATTAAGCTGGAACAAGACATTGAAAAAGAAGGCTCTATAGGTAATGTATTAAAAGTCGGACAGGAAATAGTGGTGCAGATTGCCAAAGAAGCAATATCCACCAAGGGGCCGAGGCTTAGTGCCGAAATATCCTTCCCCGGCAGATTCATGGTGCTCATACCCTTCATCAATCGAGTGTCGGTGTCTCAAAAGATAAGATCAAGAGAAGAACGGGCAAGACTCAGACAACTCATTCAGAGCATCAAACCAAAGAACTACGGTGTAATCATACGAACCAATGCCGAAGGCAAAAGGGTGGCCGATCTCGACGCAGAACTAAAAATATTGGTAAAACGATGCGAAGACACTTTAGGCAAACTTGCTAAGACCAAAGCTCCCACGCTCATCTACGAAGAAATGGGGCGCACGGTAGCACTTCTCAGAGATATATTCAACCCCTCATTTGAGTCGATACACGTCAACGATAAGGACGTTGCTAAGCAGATCTCCGAGTACGTAGGTCTAATTGCACCCGACAGCAAAAACATCGTAAAAGAATACAAAGGAACATTACCTATCTTAGACAATTTTGGAGTAACCAAGCAAATAAAGTCTTTGTTCGGCAAAACCGTGACATTCAAGAATGGTGCATACCTAATAATTGAACACACCGAGGCTTTGCACGTCATAGACGTAAACAGTGGCAATCGAAACCAATCCGGCTTAGGACAAGAAGACAGTGCTTTCGAAGTAAACGTTGCTGCTGCTGAAGAGATTGCGCGTCAGTTAAGACTGCGCGATATGGGAGGAATCATCGTAATTGATTTCATCGACATGAATAGTGGCGAACACCGCAACAAACTCTACTCCAAAATGCAAGAACTAATGTCGAGCGATAGAGCAAAACACAACATCCTTCCGCTAAGTAAATTCGGGCTAATGCAGATAACGCGTCAGCGTGTACGCCCCGAAATGGAAGTAGCTACCAACGAGGTTTGCCCCACCTGCTTTGGTAAAGGAAAAATCAAATCATCAATTCTTTTCACCGATACACTCGAAGGAAAAATTGATTATTTAGCAAATAAACTAAAAGTGAAGAAATTCAGTCTGCACATACATCCATATGTTGCAGCATACATTCAGAGAGGTTTTTTCTCTTTAGGAGGTAAATGGAAGAAAAAGTATGGCGCTAATTTCAAGATCATACCAAACCAAAAACTTGGTTTCCTACAATACGAAGTTTACGACAAAGATGGAAACGAAATCGATCTGAAGGAAGAAATTGAAATGAAATAGTCAACTATGTTTTACATAAGACTAAGGAATATAAAGCCGGAGCCTCAAATGAAGGCCTCGGCTTTTTTTATATTCTTACGCAATGTATACCTATTATCGCTTTATTTTCTCTAAGTACTTGATTCATGGTTCAACCATTATAATATCACACCCTTCTACATAGGATCCACATCATAATATATCCTCACATACTTCATTGAGTCATAAGACTTCACCACAGCCTCCGCCTTCCGTAGTATCTTCCTTGTATCAGTCATCGACGAACCAATCTCGAGCTTAAGCAAAATCTCCTGATTGTAATACGATTGCACCCTGCAGACAACCCCATGCGTTGGCCCGTTTACCTTGTCGCCAAACTTCCCCCTCAGCCTGTCTGCCACTATTTGTGCCGCCTTTTCAACCAATGCCTCATTCTTGTCCTTCAAAATAATCCTTATCAACTTACAGAACGGTGGATAATTAAACATCTTTCTCTCATTCAGTTCCTCCCTCACAAATGCTTCATAGTCGTGTGATACCAAATGTTCATACACATTAACCTCCGCATTGTTTGTCTGCACTACAACCACGCTCTCTTCATTCTTTCTTCCCAACTGACCTGCAATCTGCCACATCAACTGAAATCCTCTCTCTTTCGACCTAAAGTCGGGATAATTAAGCAACGAATCAGCCGACAATATTCCCACTACACCCACATTGCTGAAGTTCCATATATTAGAAATCATCTGTGTACCAATAAGAATATCTGTCTCGCCCCTCTCAAATTCATCAACAATTCTCTCATAAGCTCTCTTGCCTCTTGATGTGTCGTAGTCCAACCTGTCGACGCGAGCCATCGGGAAAAGCTCTTTCACCTTTTCCTCAATTTGCTCGGTCCCTTTGCCAAACTTGTCAATCTCATGCGAGTGGCATGACGGACACTCCTCCGGCAACCTATACTTTGCATTGCAATAGTGACATTCCAACACATTTTCGTTCTTGTAGTATGTCAATGTCACATCACATCTCTTGCACTTTGGCACCCACGCGCATTGACTGCATTCTACCACTGTTGAGTAGCCGCGTCTGTTCCTAAAAAGCACTACCTGCTTGTCCCTCGCGATGGCATTTTCCATCTCTTCTGTCAAGCGTGGGGAGAGAATCGTTTTCATCTTCCTCCTCTTCCTCAAGTCAAACACATCCTCAATAACTATTTTCGGCATACAAATACTGTCGGCTTTGTTGTGCAATTTCACCAAGCCATATTTGCCTGTTCGCGTGTTTCTGCACGACTCCATCGATGGTGTATCCGAGCCCAACAATGCCTTGCCTCCAAACATGCCGACCAATAACACACCCGCATCCCGTGCGTTGTACCTCGGTGCAGGGTCTTGCTGTTTGTAGCTCGAATCCTGTTCCTCGTCAATAATCACCATGCCCAATTCCTTGTACGGTAAAAAGATTGCCGACCGTGTACCCAGTATAACCTTGTAAGGTTTGTCGGAAATCATCTTCAGCCAAATCTCTGCGCGCTCATTGTCGTCAATACCCGAGTGATATATCCCAATATCACTTCCAAAAACCGACACAAGGTGGTCTGTCAACTGCCCCGTCAAGGATATCTCCGGCAATAAGTACAGCGCCTGTTTTCCGCTGTTTATGGTCTCTTTTATTAAATGAATATATATATTCGTCTTATCGATGAAGGCATCTCCTTGCAGTAGAATGGCGTTTTTATGTTCAAATTGCTCTACTATCTCATCAAATGCTTTTTGCTCATTATCTGCCAGCTTAATCGGCTCTGATGTCGGCAATTTATCTCCATCCAGTCTCGTTATCTCAACAGCTTCTGATTTAATTATCTCCTTGCTGATTAGCTGCCTTAACGCATATTCGCTATATCCATTAAGCTCGCTAATATCCTTCTTGCTAATCTTTTCTATACTGCTTTCTTTCAGCCTTTCAGCTATGCTCTCATATAGCTGCACCTGCTTCTTCGACCTGCCAAAAAGCGCTTTCCGCTCTTCTGTTGAATGTTTCTCATTGATGAAATAGTAGGTTTCCGTCTTGGCTTTGTAGTTCTGTTCAAGGTTGTTTGACTTCAATGTCGATGGGGTAGCGCAGTTGTACACATCACCAATGTTCGACATATAATAAAATGAAATCCACTCCCACAGCTCTAGTTGGTGTTCAAGCACAACAGGATTTGTGTCTACCTGAGAATAGATTTCTTTAACCTTAAAGCCATTGGGAGCATCGTTGTGTACTTTTACAACTACAGCAGTGTAAAATCTTCCCCTCCCAAAAGGCACTAATACCCTGCAACCTATAGCAATGCCACCCTCCATTGCTGAAGGAATGGCATATGTGTATAGATTTGATAGTGGTAACGGTAATATTACATCAGCATACATCTACTAAAAATATACAGCTCCCGTAATGCTCCACGTGCTGCTTTTCCCATTAAGTGGGTCTTTCCAGTTTGGCCTGTCCACTGAGTAGTTGTCGGTCAGCCTGCCACTATAGTTGATACCAACCTGAATCATCTTCAAAACCTCAACACCCATACCTATGTTTACACCGGCCTGAAACGACTTGCTCTTAATGTCCTCCGTCACATCAGAGAAATTTATCTTGTCGCCACCCACACGCAAAGCAGCGTAAGGTCCGGCAGCAACAAACATTCTAACGGGCAACAAGCCCAAGCCAAATTTCAACTTCGCATTAACCGGTAAGTTCAGATACCTGTTCGAAATCTCTTCCGACATGTTGCCACCATTCTGAACGTTTTCAACCTTCATCCTGTTGTCGTTATACAGCAACGATGCCTCTATGCCCAGTGTCTTCATGCCAAGCGGAAGTATCATTGCCTCAATCGTAGGACCAACGCTGAATGATGTCATATTCTCAACCTTAAGTGCTTCGGAATTAAACGAAGGATTGTTCAATCCAACATCAGCCTTCACGCCCCACTTAACTTGCGAATAAGACTGAAAGCTAAATGCCGATAATACTATTAAAGCTAAAGTGAACTTAATTAAAGAATTAGTCTTCATAAAATTACATTTTTACCATTATACCATAAAAGACGCAAAATAAACAAATTGTCGTCACAATAGTTCTCCTCCAAATATGCGTGTTGCTAAAATACACAAAAACGTCCTAACACTACACTTTTCGTTAAGTGAAAGGACGTCTTTTTTATATTACGAATCCCTGTTAGTCTTTAAACTTAGCTTTCAAGAATTCTCTGTTCAGGCGAGCAATGTTAGTTATTGATATGTTCTTAGGACATTCAACCTCGCAAGCACCTGTGTTCGTACAGTTTCCAAATCCAAGCTCGTCCATCTTGGCAACCATAGATTTTGCACGTCTTGCAGCCTCAACTCTTCCCTGAGGAAGCAGTGCAAACTGGCTCACCTTTGCCGATACAAACAACATGGCCGAGCCGTTCTTACATGCGGCAACGCAAGCACCGCAACCAATACATGCCGCAGCATCCATCGATAGCTCTGCTTTATCATGAGGAATAGGAATGGCATTAGCATCAGGCACACCACCGGTGCTAACCGAAATGTAACCTCCGGCCTGCATAATCTTGTCAAAAGCAGTGCGGTCAACCACCAAGTCCTTTATGATAGGGAAGCCTGCAGACCTCCAAGGCTCAACAGTTATGGTGTCGCCGTCGTTAAACTTGCGCATGTGCAACTGACATGTAGTGATGTCTTCATCAGGACCATGAGGGTGACCATCAATATAAAGACTACACATACCACAAATACCCTCCCTGCAGTCGTGGTCAAATGCTACAGGCACCTTGCCCTCATTAACCAACTTCTCGTTCAATATGTCAAGCATCTCTAAGAAGGAGCTACCTTGTGAGATATTCTCAAGCGGATAAGTTTCGAAGTGCCCCTTGTCTTTGGGTCCATTCTGACGCCAAACTTTTACTTTTATATTAATATCTTTATCCATGATTTATTATTTTTTTATTCACTCGTTAGACAAACCTATTAAGATTTATAATTTCTCTGTTGGCGTACAACAAATTCGTAGTCCAGAGGCTCCTTATACATTACAGGATCTTCCTTCTCTCCCTTGTATTCCCAGCAAGAAACGTATGCAAAGTTTTCATCGTCTCTCAACGCCTCACCGTCTTCCGTCTGATATTCCGAACGGAAGTGGCCGCCACACGACTCTTCGCGGTCAAGTGCATCATGAGCCATTAGCTCACCCATCTCAATGAAGTCGGCCAAGCGCAATGCTTTTTCCAACTCTGTGTTGAATGTACTCCTCTCTCCCGGAATACGAACGTTTGTCCAAAAATCTTCCTTAATCTTCTTAATCTCCTCAATAGCAGTCTTTAAGCCCTCGGCGTTGCGACTCATGCCAACATATTCCCACATCACGTGGCCAAGCTTCTTATGGATAGAGTCAACCGAGTGGTCACCCTTGATATTCATAAGTCTGTCAATCTTCTCGTTGATTTCCTTCTCAGCCTTAGCAAATTCAGGAGCATCAGTCTTGAAGCGAGGAACAGTAATCTGATCAGAAAGATAGTTCTGAATAGTATATGGAAGAATGAAATAACCGTCAGCCAAGCCCTGCATCAATGCCGATGCACCAAGACGGTTGGCGCCATGGTCTGAGAAGTTGGCCTCACCAATGGCAAACAGACCTGGTATTGTAGTCATCAATTCATAGTCAACCCAAATACCACCCATAGTGTAGTGGATAGCAGGGAAGATCATCATAGGTGTTTCATACGGATTGTCATCAACAATCTTTTCGTACATCTGGAACAAGTTCCCATATCTCTCTTCCACAACATCCTTTCCAAGACGCTCAATAGCATCTGCAAAGTCAAGATAAACAGCCAAACCTGTTGTACCAACACCATAGCCGGCATCACATCTTTCTTTTGCGGCTCTTGATGCAACGTCACGAGGAACCAAGTTGCCGAATGCAGGATATCTGCGTTCCAAGTAGTAGTCGCGGTCCTCTTCCTTTATATCTGTTGGCTTCAACTTACCCTCACGAATAGCCTTGGCATCCTCAAGTTTCTTTGGCACCCATATACGACCGTCGTTCCTCAACGATTCAGACATCAATGTAAGCTTAGACTGGAACTCACCATGAACAGGAATACATGTCGGGTGAATCTGCGTCATACAAGGATTGGCAAACATTGCACCCTTCTTGTAGCACTGCCAAGCGGCAGAACCGTTTGATGTCATTGCGTTGGTTGAAAGGAAGAACGTGTTTCCATAACCACCGGTAGCAATAACCACAGCATGAGCGGCAAATCTTTCCAATTCACCTGTCACCAAGTTCCTTGCTATTATACCTCTTGCTCTGCCGTCAATGATAACCAAGTCCACCATCTCATAGCGAGTGTACAACTTAACCTGCTTGCGATGTATGGCACGACTCAATGCAGAGTATGCACCAAGCAACAGCTGCTGACCGGTCTGACCGCGAGCATAGAACGTACGCGAAACCTGTGCACCACCAAACGAACGGTTGTCCAACAAACCGCCGTAGTCTCTTGCAAAAGGAACACCTTGAGCAACACACTGGTCGATGATAGCGTTGGAAACCTCAGCCAATCTGTATACGTTGGCCTCGCGAGCACGGTAGTCACCGCCCTTTATCGTGTCATAAAACAAACGATATATAGAGTCTCCATCATTAGGATAATTCTTTGCGGCATTTATACCTCCTTGAGCAGCAATAGAGTGCGCCCTGCGTGGAGAGTCCTGAATGCAAAAGTTCAAAACATTAAATCCAAGCTCGCCAAGCGATGCAGCTGCCGACGCACCGGCCAATCCGGTACCCACAACTATTATATCCAAACGTCTTTTGTTCGCAGGATTGACAAGTTTCTGATTGTTCTTATAGTTAGTCCATTTCTCAGCTAATGGTCCCTGAGGTATTTTTGAGTTAATATTATTCATAATGTTAAATTTCTAAAGTTATCCTAATAAGTTGGCATTTCCCGTAAATATCATAATAGCAACAACAACGAATGCCAGACACATAAGTGTAGATATCACATTACCAATCACCTTAAGTCTCTTCATCCAAACCTTGTTGTTCCAACCAAGAGTGTGGAATGAACTCCAAAAACCATGCGTAAGGTGAAACCACAACGCAATGAAACCTACAATGTAGAGTACAAACGAAAATGGCTGAGTCAATACATGCTCAACCAGCATTGCCGGATTGTGAGCTGCCGTCTCAGGCATAAATAGCTCTTTAAACTGCATCTCATACCACATCTGATACAAATGCGCAACTAAGAAAATTGTTAGTACCACACCAAGCACAAACATGTTCTTTGACGACCATGAAGTCTCCGTACCCGATTTGTACTCATACCTGTCATTACCTCTTGCTTTTTTATTCTGCAAAGTAAGTATCACAGCGTAAACAATGTGCACTCCAAATCCAAAAAAGATGATTATAGTACCAATCACTGCCCACCAGTTTGAGCCCAGCACTTCACTTGCCAAGAAATTGTAAGTGTCATAGCTGAAGATGAGTACAACGTTCATGCTGGCATGCACCAGTAAGAAAAGAATCAGGAATAAGCCTGAAATACTCTGGACGAACTTTCGCCCGATAGAAGAATCAATTAGCCAACCCATAAAGTTATTATTTTAATAATTATTTGAAGATATTGTTAAAAACTACCATATTATCACTACTCACAAAAATAATACATTTTCTTATCATTACAGAATGATTTAATGAAATTTTTCCTTAATATTTTCTACATGCCTGAAAAACCAATCAATTTTATGAGAAATATCTGGAAAATACAGAATGTTGTAATAGCCTCCAAAATCCAAATCAAAATAAGGATGCAGCTGCCCGCGTCGCCTTTCAGGTAGTCAGCTTAAATTCATAATCGCAAAAGTCTATAACCTCCCTCTGGTGGGTTATGAATAGCACCATCTTGTCGCCTATGTTTTCCTTCAGATTGTGCATAAACCTCCTTGCCGTTTCCACATCCAATGCTGATGTCGCCTCATCAAGCAAAACTATTTTGCCGGGTCTCAACATTGCCCTCGCTATTGCAATCCTCTGCCCTTGACCTTCCGAAAGTCCTGCTCCATTTTCTCCCAAAACGGTATCTATCCCATCCGGCAAATCAAACACGAAGCCAGCCGATGCAATTCTCAGCACGCGCTCTATGTCTGCATCGCTTGCCTCTGAGTCTCCAAATAGTATGTTCTCACGAATGGTTCCGCTAAATAGCGACCCCCCTTGCGGAACATAAACGAAGTTGGACCTCGTACGCTCCGAAATATCAACGCTTTGCAACTCGTTTTCAATCTTGATGCTTCCGTTGGTGGGCTGCACCAACCCCAGCAACAGCCTGAAAAGTGTGGTTTTCCCAATTCCTGTCTCTCCGGTAATCGCAACCATTGAACCTGAATCAACCTCCATCGAAAAGTCGGAAATTACCTTCTTCGAATCATTTGAATAGGCGAAAGATATATCTTCTATCCTCAACCTAACATTGCCATCAAGCAATATCTTATTCTCAACATCTTCAACATCAAACCCAGTCAGATATGTAAGCCTTTCTATTGATGTTTTAGCCGAAACCATTGTTGGCAACAGCCTTATCAAATCAAACAGAGGCCTCTGTATCCTGTTCACCAACTGCAGATATGCCGTAACAGTACCAAACGAAATCTGTTTCTTTGCCAACCCATATACACTCCACAAAAAAGCTGTTATGTACCCTCCATTGAATGTTATACTCATAATCATGTTTGCCACCACCGATACGTTTGTCCTCTTTTCAACGCTTCCATGAAGCTCGCTTTGGATATCGTCAAGCTTATCCAACTCATGCTCTTGTCGCTCAAAAGTTCTCAATACAATCTGATTCAGCAAGCTCTCCTGCATCATAGACGTAATCATGCTCTCGCTAGCCTTTATTTCATGAGTGTATTTACGCATTCTAACATAGTATGACCTCCCGAAAAACATCAGAACAGGCATACAAACACCAAGGATGATGGCAAGCTTAGGGTCAAGAATATAAAGAACAACAACAGCACCTATAAATTGTGTCGTTGCAGTTATTGCCACCGGCACCGATGTAACCAGCACATTAACTACCTCATTGGTATCCTTTATCAGTCGCGTAAGCATGTCTCCGCTGTGTATCGCCGACAGCTCTTCCCACCTCGAGTAGAGTAGGCGAGAGAACACATCATATCTAATCTTGTTCCCCAGCTTCACCTCCGTCATTCGTGCGAGCCTTAGCCCCACCAGTCGCAATGCAATTTGACATGCCATGATGCCTATCAACATTGCTCCATACACCACTAAATCGCCCGACCTATAGCCCGTCGCAATATCAATGATTGCTTTTGACATCCAAACAAACACAAGTGAGAGTCCTACCTCTATAAGCCCTATAAACACGATTACTCCTAATCGCAACTTATAGCCCTTCGAGAAAGAATGTAAAAACTCTAACGTTGAACTCATTTTAATGACGCCTTCAATCTATTTACTACTTTGCTGAATGGTAAATTTAGCATGTGCTTTGGCGATATGGCGCCCAAACTGGCCACTCGCTCGAGAGCAACCACGTATCCGTGTGCCATGCCTAATATCTTGTTCTTTGGACGTTTCATGCCTGGCCTGTGAAATCCAAAATTGCCTACCTTCAAAATGTCTCTCATCACCAGATCAGAGTGCTTTGCTTTGGCCTCCACTTCAAACGGAAATATTCTCTCATCAACACCCAGGTACTTTACCACAGCTTGCGCAAAAACCTGCATGGGATAAAGCAAGTCATATCTCCTTGCCGTTTCAGCAAACGCCTCTCTGTCAATATCGTCCTTATGATTCTCCAAAAATAGCACCCAATCGCTCACCTGTCGCAACCCAACTCCTTGATTCAAGAAGTGACGAAACAGATGCTGAAAGATGAAGAACGCATTCATCTCAACCGGCAACACATTCACGCTCATGCCATCAATATCTGCATTAGGAAAAACTCCTGCATTAAATACCCGTTTTTCCCACTCGCCAAACATCTTGTCCAGCTTCATGATGCCAAAGTATGATACTCGCTTATGTATTTCTATCGATATGCCTTCATATTTGATGCAGTAATGCAGTATTGACTCACTGCTAATCTCCACCCCCAATGAAGCCATCCATGTCTTAGATTTTTCATAATCATCCTTGTCATACAGCACCAGGTCAATATCCCCGGGCGTCCTCAACAAAGGATTAGGATAATTGATGCCGTTGCCCAACCCCTTCAGCAAGATATACGGATAACCTTGTTCCTTAAGCAGTTTGTCCATATCGCATAGGCTTCTTATCATCCTCATGTTGACAGACTTAGTTTGCTCAACATGACTCACAAAGTTGATGAGTAACCTCTTCTGTGGCAGATATTCCTCCGGCAGTGTCAATGCCTTGTCAGCCACCAATGCACCAACGCTCTGTTTTATTGAGATGCTCGCAATCTCCCTCCAGGTCTTGTCATCTATGTCTCTAAACAGAGATAAATCTATATCCTTATCATATATTGATGCAGATAATAGATGCAAGAAAATCTTCTCAGCCTTGCTGATTGTCATGGCAACTAATTTTGTTCAACTATTCCCGCATCCACAAGTTTGTCGACAAGAGTTTTTACATCTCGTTCGGCAACCTCCTTATCAACGTCATATTTGTCCATCAAAAGTTCAGTCCATTTTTCAATGCTGAAAGGCTCAACGCCGGTCTTTTCAATAAGGTATGCGGCACTCTCATTCAAAGTCATCACTCGAGTGAAATCTAAGCTCGATCCCTTCTCCGATACCATCATATAGTCGTTGCCCACTTTCCTCAAACTGAATTTCTCTATTAACCTCATGTCGTATTATTTCTATGTATTATGAAACAAATATACAAATAAACATCAATTACAAAGCACAAAAATCTCTATAGAAACAATCTCCTGTAAAATGCCAACACAACTCTCCTTACAAAGGAATTTGAAGGCCACAACGATTTATACATCATCCACCTCAAGTCGCCCTGTTTCATGGTTTTGTTGCCTCTCACCACCTCCGTCACCTCGGCTATTATGTCTTGCCTTTTGCACGACTCGTAAACCGATAGGTTGCCGTCGCCTCTCATCCTTATGTTTTCACCGTCAATCCGCGTCACCCTGTGAAGTACGTACCTCTCCGGTGAAAGTCTCGCAAGCAGCAACGCACCCACATAAAACGACTCGTCCGATGGCTTACGCAAAACAACCTCATCCTTGCCGTCCCTTATCATAGGCAACATACTGTTCCCTTTCGCCCTTATGCGCACCTGTTCTCCCTCCGATAGCAGTTTGGCCACATCTTCAAAGAAGATTCTGTTATCTATTACTTTTTTGTTCAATGCTCGATGCTTTATTTTTCTCTACATCAATGTCTCTGTGAGACTTACTGCCTCTCTGTCGGGTCTGTTTTCCAACTTATAACAAGGAACAACATTCAATATGTCGGTAACAATGTTAAAAGCCAACATCCTTCCCTCCTTGTCGGTCTGCATCAGCGCCACCGACTGATACAACGATGAGAAACCCTTCATCGTGCTAAGTTTCGTGAGTTTGTTCTCTTTACTCTGATACAAATGCACAAATGCCGAAACATCTGCCGATGCCTGCTTATAGCATGGTGTGCTGCCACTCCACGGACCTCCGTAAACTCTCACCGAGCCGTCGTCCAACAGCCTTATTATCGGCTCATCATCGTTAAGCAAAGTGCTGCCGGGCACAAACTCCCGCCATAGTCTGCTGTGTGTGCTTTTTCC
>JBMNSN010000023.1:0-24751 GCA_050945215.1 Fermentimonas sp.
GATGCCGGGGGTAGTGTTGTATCTATGATTATGGCATTTTTGCATTTTAAAAATATTGAACTGCCAATAAATATTATCTTAGCACTGTCGGCAGAAGAAGAGAACTCTGGGCCAAACGGTATGCGTGCGTTATGGGTAAAGATAAAAAATGAGGTGGATATGGCCATAGTTGGCGAGCCAACAGGTATGAAAGCATCGATTGGCGAACGCGGTTTGTTAGTTATTGATGGTGTCGCCGAGGGCGTCAGCGGACATGCAGCCAGAGATGAAGGAGTGAATGCTCTATACATAGCATTGGATGATATTGCAAAACTGAGAAAAGTGGATTTTGACAAGGTCTCGCCGACTATGGGTAAGATAAAACTTACCGTTACACAAATTGAAGCTGGCAGCCAGCACAATGTTGTGCCTGACTTATGCAAGTTTGTTGTTGACATCAGACCTACAGAGCTATATACGAATCAGGAGATTATGGATTTGTTGCAACCGATTGTGAGGAGTAAACTTAAGGCTCGTTCACTAACTAATCATAGTTCAACGACACCTATGGATCATGAGCTATACAAATGCGTTGAGATTATGGGGATTGAGATGTACACATCCCCAACTACATCGGACTGGATGAGAATATCGTGTCCTGCCATCAAGATGGGTCCGGGAGAGTCTTCCAGATCACATCAGGCTGATGAGTATATCCTTATGGACGAACTTGAGATGGGCATCAGTGGATACATAAATTTCATTAGTCATTTATCAGAGTTATTTTAGTATCATAAGATACAAAAAAGTCTTAATAATTATATAAAACAAAACAGTTATCAGACATTATGGCAAAAATTTGGGATAAAGGATTTGACGTTGACAAGCTGGTTGAAGAATTTACCATTGGCAAAGATAGAGAATTAGACTTAAGACTTGCTAAGCATGACGTTGTTGGGTCGTTGGCACACATCAAGATGTTGGCAAAGATTGGACTTTTGGAAAGGCACGAGGAAGAATTGCTAAGGGAAGAGTTAAATAATATTTATGACGAAATAGAACAGGGTAACTTCAAGCTTGACGATGATGTTGAAGATATCCACTCTCAGGTTGAAGCCATATTGACAAAACGATTAGGAGATATTGGCAAGAAGATCCACTCCGGCAGGTCGCGCAACGACCAGGTGTTAGTGGACATAAAGTTATATTTGAAAGAAGAGATAATAAATATTAAAGAGGCAGTACTCAAACTATTTGACAGGTTGCAAGAACTTAGCGAGAAACACAAAGATGTGTTGATGCCGGGTTATACACATGCGCAGATTGCTATGCCTTCATCTTTTGGCCTGTGGTTTGGTGCTTATGCAGAGGTACTTGTTGATGATATGCATTCATTGGCAGCAGCATGGAGAGTTGCCGACCAGAACCCTTTGGGTTCAGCTGCCGGGTATGGAAATTCTTTTCCACTTGACAGAGATATGACAACGGAAGAGATGGGATTTTCTACGATGAGTTATAATGTGATTGCAGCACAGATGGGCAGAGGGAAAACGGAAAGGATATTATCGCAAAGCATGGCAAACATAGCATCTACATTGAACAAATTGGCCACGGACAACTGTACTTACCTTTCAGGCAATTACTCGTTTATATCTTATCCTAAGGAGTTGACCACCGGCTCGAGCATAATGCCACACAAGAAAAACCCGGATGTATGGGAACTTATTCGTGCACACAGCAACCGGTTGCAGAGCTTACCAAATGAGATTTCGATTATGACAACGAATATGACACACGGATATTTTCGAGACTATCAGCTGTTGAAAGAGGTGCTTTTCCCTGCGATAGACACACTGAAAAAAATAATATATATGACAACATTCATGTTGGAACATATTGAGGTTAACAAAAACATATTAGATGATAAGCGTTACGATTACCTATTCACCGTGGAGGAAGTTAACAGAAGAGTGTTGATGGGGATACCCTTCAGGGAAGCATACAGACAGGTTGGTGAAGAGGTACAAAATGGGACATTTAAAGCTGAAAAGATAGTTAATCATACACACGCAGGCAGCATTGGTAATCTATGTACCGATAAGATAAAAGATAAGATGATTAAGGCATCGAGTAGCATATCTTAAATAAGTTGTTGGCAATTTTCTATTATTAATCAGTATCTTGCTTTATTATTGCCTTAAATTTTGTACTTTTGTCTAGACACACATTAAAGTAATGTGGTCATAATCAATATTGGAAATCAAAGATTTACAACGATGGATTTATTAGACAAAATGGTCGATAAGGCAAAAAAGAATAAGCAAAGAATAGTTTTGCCGGAAGGTACCGAAAAAAGAACACTTGAAGCAGCAGACAGGTTGCTGAACGATGGAGTTGCTGAATTGATCTTGTTGGGTGACAAGGAAGAGATAATATCGAAGTCCAAAGAGATGGGGCTCGCCAACATAAACAAGGCAACACTGGTTGATCCTACTAATCACGACAAGAAGGATATTTACAAAAACCTTCTTCTGGAATTGAGGAAGCGCAAGGGTATGACACCTGAACAGGCCGATAAACTGGTTGAGAATAATCTTTATTTGGCATGCTTGATGATAAAGAACGGAGATGCCGATGGCGAGGTCGCAGGGGCACATAACACCACAGGTGATGTTTTGAGACCTGCATTGCAGATTATTAAAACCATGCCTGGTGTTAAAGTTGTTTCAGGGGCATTCTTGATGTTTACTAAAACACCACAATATGGTGATAATGGAACTTTATTATTTGCCGACTGCGCAGTGATGCCGAACCCTAATGCGGAAGAGCTGGCTTCAATTGCTGTGTCATCTGCTCAGACGATGGAGAGTCTTGCAGGCATTGAGCCAAGAGTGGCCATGTTGAGCTTCTCTACCAAGGGCAGTGCATCTCACGAGATGGTGGACAAAGTGAGCCAAGCAACATCAATAGCTAAGGAACTGTCACCTAACCTTATTATAGATGGCGAGCTTCAAGCAGATGCTGCTATAGTTCCCGAGATAAATGAGAAAAAAGCTCCCGGCAGTCCTCTCGCAGGAAAAGCTAACGTTTTGGTATTTCCTACCCTTGAAGCTGGCAATATCGGCTACAAGTTGGTTCAAAGACTTGGCAATGCAGAAGCTATAGGGCCTATATTGCAAGGTATGGCTGCTCCGGTTAATGATCTTTCGAGAGGTTGTTCGGTGGAAGATATATATAATATGGTTACAATTACAGCAAACCAAGCCATTGGACTAAAATCCGGTAAATAAAGGAAAAATATATTGTTATGAGTGAAATGATAATAGAACCTATAGACAATTATGGGCTTACTATTTCTGCAAATAGTAAAAACAGACCGATGTTTTCTAAGATTGGTGTTGTTGGTGCAGGAAAAGAGGGAAGAAACATTATTAATCTGACCAGTTCGGCAGGTATGGAGGTCATATTTCTTGAAGAGTCTCAAGAAAGAATTGACTATGTTATGGGTGAGTTGGAAAAGGTCATGGATCAGAAGATAAGCAGTTGGGGGTTGACTCAAGCTGAAAAGAGAATCATCATGAACCGAATAACCCCCACCTTGAAATATGAGGACTTTGCCGGATGTGACATGGTGATTGAGTGTACTCGTTATTCAGAAAGCGGAAGAAGGAGCACCCCTCTAAGAAAAAGCATATATAAGAAATTAGAAGATATATTGGAACCTGACGCAATAATCGCCACAAACGGGTCGGTTGTTATTATAAGCGAGTTGGCAGCAGATTTGGAACACAAAGACAGATGCGTAAGCATATATTTTCCAGTTTCACACTCTGACGCAAGAATATTAGAGATAGTGAGAGGTATGTACACATCTGAAGAGGTGTACAAAAGGATGGAGGTTTTTGCAAAGCTTATAAAATATACTCCGCATAGAATAAACGAGAGCAACGGAAACGTAAGCATGAGACTCATGGTTACTATGCTAAATGAAGCTTGTCAAATATTGATGGAGGGTGTTTGCTCGATGGAGGACATTGAAGAGACATACACCATCATATATGGTCAAAGATATGGGGTTTTCAGAATGGCTGACATAATAGGCATTGAAAGGTTGGTAACACTGATGGAGGCAATGTTCAACGAGTTTGGAGAAAAGCATTATAAGCCAAATCCTATACTGTGGAGGTTATATCGCTCTAACCAACTGGGAGTTAGAAGTGGAAAAGGGTTTTATGTTTATGACAAGAATTCTAACCCTATATCAATAAATAAGGCAGTGATTAATTAACAGCAAACTGTAAGATAGATGAAAATATTAGTATTAAATTGTGGTAGTTCTTCCATCAAGTATAAACTCTTTGAGATGGATACTAAGGAAGTTGTTGCTCAAGGTGGTGTAGAAAAGATTGGCATGAAAGGTTCATTCCTAAAGCTAACACTTCCCGATGGTCAAAAGGTTATGCTGGAAGGTGAGATATTAGAACATCGTGCAGGAATTGAATATATATTGGGCGTGCTACTTAGTGAAAAGTATGGTTGCATAAAGAGTCTTGAAGAAATAAAGGCTGTAGGTCACAGAGTAGTTCATGGTGGAGAGAAGTTCAACTCAAGTGTTCTGATAACTGATGAGGTTATAGAGATGTTAAACGAGTGTATTGAGTTGGCACCACTACACAACCCACCTAACTTGAAGGGTATTTATGCCATTCAAGAGCTTTTGCCAAATGTGCCTCAGGTAAGCGTGTTTGACACTGCTTTCCATCAAACTATGCCTGAGTACGCATACATGTACGGATTGCCATACTCTTTGTATGAAAAGTACGGAATACGTAGATATGGTTTTCACGGAACCAGTCACAAGTATGTATCACAACGTGCTTGTGAATTCTTGGGGGTTCCCTATGAGTCTCAACGAATCATAACAGCACATATTGGTAACGGAGGTTCAGTGACTGCTATTAAGAATGGCAAGTCAATCGACACAAGTATGGGAATGACACCAGTTGAAGGACTGATAATGGGAACTCGCTCAGGTGATGTAGATCCCGGCGTTATTTCATACATAATGGAGAAAGAAAACATGGGTGTTAAAAGTATGTCTACACTTATTAACAAGTTTTCCGGTATACTAGGAATCTCGGGGGTTTCATCAGATATGCGTGAAATAGATGCAGCAATTAAGAGTGGCAATCAAAGAGCACAGATGGCTTTAGACACGTATAACTACCGTATAAAAAAATACATAGGGTCTTACGCTGCAGCATTAGGAGGTGTTGACATACTTGTTTTCACCGGCGGTGTTGGAGAAAATCAAGCGAGCACTCGAAAGGCCGCATGCGAGAATATGGAGTTCATGGGAATAATCCTTGATGATGAAAAGAATGAAAATGCAAGAGCGGAAGAGATAGTAATAAGTAAACCGGAATCGAAAGTTAAAGTGCTTATCATTCCAACTGATGAGGAGTTGACAATAGCAAGAGATACTGTATCTATTTTACAGAATAAAACTGACCTTGTTTAAGACTTAGTATTATTACTTGCTATATAAAAAAATAACCCGAGCAATGCTCGGGTTATTTTTATTTATGTGAAATATGTATTGATATTATTCCGATACTACTTCGAAAGGTATTTCAACTGAAACTTCTTTGTGCAACTTAACTATTGCAACATAGTTACCAACTTCCTTAACTTGCTCTTTGATTTGGATAAGCTTCCTATCAATTTCAAAGCCTTTCTCTTGTAATGCATCTGCTATCTGAATATTAGTAACAGAACCAAAGATAGTTCCGGAAGAACTGGTCTTAGCACCTATTGTCAACTCAGTTCCTTCAAGCTTACCGGCCATTGCCTCGGCATCAGCCTTGATCTGAGCGATTTTGTGTGCACGCTGCTTTAAGTCTTCTGCTAATACTTTTCTTGCAGACTCACTTGCAATTACAGCTTTCCCCTGAGGAATAAGGTAGTTGCGTGCGTAGCCTTTCCTTACGTTTACTATATCATCCTTGTAGCCAAGGTTTAGTATATCTTCTTTTAATATTACTTCCATGTCTTTTCCTCCTTTTATTTCATTAAATCGGTTACATATGGAAGCAGAGCAATATGACGAGCTCTCTTCACAGCCTGAGCGATACGACGCTGAAACTTCAAAGAAGTACCTGTTATTCTTCTTGGAAGAATTTTACCTTGTTCATTAAGGAACTTCTTAAGAAATTCAGGATCCTTATAGTCTATATACTTGATTCCGTTCTTTTTAAAACGGCAATATTTCTTCTTTTTAATATCAACCGATACCGGTGTTAAATATCTTATTTCTGATTGTTTAGCCATTTTATTATTCCTCCATGTTGTTTTCTGTTACTTCTTGATTAACTGACTCTTCTCTATTAGTGCCCTTTTTTGTCATAGAATCAGCTTCTTTTCTCTTGCCTCCTTTTTTGTTTCTTCTTTTGAGTGCATACTCATGGGCAAACTTGTCTTGCTTAACTGTTAGAAATCTAACAACTCTCTCGTCACGTCTGAAGTTAACTTCAAGTGTCTCGATTACGGAAGGTTCGGCTGTAAACTCAAGGAAAGTATAAAAGCCTGTAGTTTTCTTATCAATAGGATAGGCTAACTTCCTTAGGCCCCAGTCCTCATGATTCACTATCTCTGCTCCTTGGCTTGTAAGAATCCCCTTGAATCTTTCTACCGTTTCCTTCATCTGAGCATCAGACAAAACGGGAGTTAAAATGAAAACGGTTTCGTAATTGTTCATACTCTTTAATTTATTTATGTATTAATTGAAAAACGTACTTGTTTTTTCGATTCGCAAAGATATAACAATTATTGTTTTTATCAAAACATTATGAGTATCAACGCTTAATAATTTGATAAAAAAGCTTTAATGAGTAATTACATAAGTTGAGAATATCATCATGACAAAGTGTTGCAACATGAAAACATAAAAGCATAAAACCTGTGCAATTATATCATAAATCGCACAGGTTTTTATTATACCTAATAGTCAAAAGACTATTGCTCTATATTACTTAAGAGGGTTAGCAGCAACGCCTTCGAAAGTCATCTTGACAGGCTTGATGAAGCCATTTTCGTCAAATATCATCTTATCTATACATGTAGCTCTGTGATTATGATGACTTTCCTCCAGGGGTCTGCGATGATATATTATATACCAATCATCTGTCCTTTCATTGTGAAATACTGAGTGATGTCCTGCCGCACGAGCTACTTCAGGATCAGATTCTAATATAAGACCTATTCTTTCAAATGGTCCTAAAGGATTATCAGTGATAGCATATGCAGCTCTGTAGTCTGGTCCAGTCCATCCACCCTCTGACCACATGAAATAGTATTTGTCATCCTTTTTGAACATGAAAGGTCCCTCTACATAATCTTTTGGTGTAACTTCCTTATACAACTCTCCATCTGGAAATGGCCTTATTCCTGTAAAATCATTCTTTAGAAAAACCACATTACAGTGTCCCCACCCTCCATAATACATCAGATAGGTCGAATCATTTTCTTTGAACACAAACTGGTCTATTGGTTGAGCTCCATTTACAATTTCATTTATTAGTGGCTTACCAAGCAAGTCTTTGTATGGGCCTTCAGGTCTATCACTAACAGCGACACCAATACCTCCTATTTCATCATTATTCTTAATATCATTTGCCGCGAAGAAGAAATAGTATTTACCATCTTTTTCCAATACTCCTGGTGCCCACATAGCTTTGTGTGCCCACTTGATCTCATCGTTATCAAGAATTCTCTCGTGTTTTGTCCAGTTAACTAAATCGGGAGATGAGAAAGCATCAAAGAAGATCTGCTTTTCATAATCGTCAGAGTAGGTAGGAAATATCCAATACTGGTCATCATATATAATTCCCTCGGGGTCTGCATACCATCCATCCAGTACAGGGTTTGATGAATACTTTACTTCCTCTGTTTGTTTATTACTCTGTGAGTTACATGAAGATATCATTACTACTAATGATACTAATGGTAAAAGTATTTTTTTCATTGTTGTGCTATATTGTATTATCATGTCAAAGATACACAATTATTGCATATAGACAAGCATGCAGTACAATCACACCACATTTATACTAATACTTACACCATAATATAAGCATATACTAAAACAGTTCATCTAATTGTTCTAGAAATACTAAATATATAAGCTTCAAAGATCGTCATTCAACATTTGCCAAATATTTTTTGTTATCTTTATATCATAAGATTTTTGAATATGAATAAACTTAATAATCAAGCTCTCGTAATATTTGGTGCATCAGGGGATTTGACATATAGAAAGCTGATCCCTGCAGTATTTGACTTATTTATAAATGGCTCATTGCCAGAAAGCTATGTTATATTGGGCGTCAGCAGAACCAACTATAGCAACGACGAGTTTCGAGATAAGATGCGTAAAGGCATCTCGGAATTCTCTCACTACAAAGATGCTACAAAGGACAAATTAGATAAATTCCTTTCAAGAGTTTTCTATCTTAGCATCGATACGAGCAAAGGTGAAGACTACGTATTAGTTAAACGCACACTTAGCAACCTCAACAAGGAGTTCAAATTAGGCTACAACTATATTTTCTATCTTTCTACTCCTCCATCCTTGTATAACGTAATACCTAAATACTTGTACGGACAGGGATTAACTAATCAAACAAAGGGCTTTAGACGAATAATTATTGAAAAACCTTTCGGACGCGACCTTGCGTCGGCAAAAGAATTAAACAACGAGCTACTTGACTTCTTTGAGGAAGAGCAGATATACAGGATAGATCACTACTTAGGCAAGGAAACTGTACAAAACGTTATGGTTACTCGTTTTGCAAACGGCATCTATGAGCCTCTTTGGAACAGAAACTACATACAGCACATAGAGATTACTGCAGCGGAAAGCCTCGGCGTTGAAAACAGAGGTGGTTACTACGATACAGCCGGCGCTTTGCGTGACATGATTCAGAACCACCTACTTCAAGTTCTCGCTTTGATTGCAATGGAAGCTCCTGCAAAGATGACAGCAGAGGATATCCGATTTGAAAAGATGAAAGTATTCCGCTCTCTTCGAGCCTTGACGGAGGATGACCTGCGAAACAATGTTATACGAGGACAATATACCGAAGCAACTGTCAAGGGCAAACATTACAGAAGCTACAGAGATGAACAGGGTGTAGACCCTTCTTCACGCACAGAAACATACGTAGCCATTAAAGCTTACATAGACAACTGGAGATGGGAGGGCGTTCCTTTTTATATCAGAACAGGTAAACGTCTGCCCACCAATGTGTCGGAGGTGGTTATTCACTTCAAACCTTCCCCTCACAAACTGTTTAGCCAAACATCAGATTCTTCCTCATCAGACAATCAATTGATTCTAAGGATACAACCCGATGAGGGTATTCTACTAAAGACAGGCATGAAAGTACCTGGTAATGGCTACCAAGTAAAGACAGTAAACATGGATTTTCACTACTCTGAACTAAATGACCATTACATACCCAGTGCCTATGAGAGACTCATACTCGACTGCATGTCGGGAGATAACATGCTATACATGGAAGGAGATGCAGCAGAAGAGCTTTGGAGGTTTGTACAGCCAATCCTTGACTATTGGGAAAATGACGTCAATGCACCTCTACATGGCTACCCCGCCGGATCATGGGGTCCCGACGTAGCTGATGATTTGATAGAAGGCAAAAACAATACATGGCGCTATCCTTGTAAGAATCTTGCCGAAGATGGCATATATTGTGAACTTTAAAACTTTTAATAAAAAACATAAACTATGGAAATAAGAATACACGAAACTAAGTCGCAGCTCAATATAGAATTTACAAAGTGGTTCAAAAACATATTAAAGAAGAGTGGCTCTATAAATGTGGCATTATCCGGGGGCTCAACGCCAAAAGCTCTTTTCGATTATTGGGCAAACCTTCCGAAGGGAGAAATAGATTGGTCGAAAGTAAAATTCTTCTGGGGAGACGAACGATGCGTACCTCCCGCTGATGAAGAGAGCAACTATAGAATGACTAAAGAACACCTATTGGACCATATCGATATTCCTGAAAACAACATATTCAGAATAAAAGGGGAGAATCCTCCTTCTGAAGAACAATATAGATATGCAAACATATTGTGTAGTGAAGTCGAACAATCAGGTGGCGTTCCTTCTTTTGATATAATGATACTTGGCATGGGTGACGACGGTCATACTGCATCTATATTCCCCTATCAAAGAAATCTATGGTTCAGCCCTCAACTATGCGTTGAAGCGACACACCCTGACTCAGGACAAAGGCGAATCAGCCTAACAGGTAAGGTAATAAATGCATCTAAAAATGTCGCTTTCCTGGTAACAGGTAAAAACAAGTCAGGGAAAGTCAAGGAAATAATAGAAATGTCCGACAAATCGGCAAAAATTTATCCGGCAGCACTTGTCAAACCCAAAGATGGCAACCTAATATGGTTCTTAGACAATGAGGCTGCAGAACTTATAAATAACAATTAACACTCAAAAAAAAGAAGGCGTTATTTCGCCTTCTTTACTTTGTATGCACATGAAAATTTTCCTTTTTCAAGATTAGCTAATTTGCTTTTTATCATTCTCTTACGAAGTAGCGAAATCTTGTCAACAAACATGATGCCATCTAGATGGTCGTATTCATGTTGTATAGCTCGCGCCATAAAGCCTTCATAAACCTCATCGTGTTTATTCAGACTCTCATCCAGATACTCGATTCTTATACGCTCCTCGCGAGGTACTTTTTCGTGAATGCCGGGAATACTTAAACATCCCTCTTCAACAATCTCCATGTCTCCAGAACGCTCAGTTATGTGTGCATTAATGAAGGCTCTTTTAAAATCCTTAAACTCAGGATGTTCATCATCTGCTAATGGAGATAAATCCACTACAAATATTCTTTCCAGCAAGCCCACTTGTGGCCCTGCCAACCCAATCCCTTCTGCTTGATACATTGTTTCGAACATATTATCGATCAATTCATTCAGGTTAGGGTAAGTCTCAGGATCAATATCCAAAGCAACCTTTCTTAATATCGGATTCCCGTATGTATATATTGGTAATATCATAATTCTAATTATTCATTCTTTTACTTTCCATATAACCCTGAAGTATTATTGTAGCACTAATCTCATCAACAAGCTCTTTGCTCCTTCTGGCCTTTTTCTTAAGTCCTCCATCCAACATGGCTTGTTGTGCCATCTTAGATGTAAACCGCTCATCATAATACTCAACAGGTATTTCTGGATATAATTTCTTGAACCTATTCACAAAAGGCTCTATCCTTTTCATATTCTCTGACAACTCTCCACTCATATGCTTCGGCAAACCGACAACAACAACCTCTACCTCTTCTTTTTTCAAATAGTCGTCAAGAAACTCCAGCAACTTACTAGTCTCAACAGTAGTCAACCCATTCGCTATTATTTGCAAAGGGTCACTAACAGCGATACCCGTACGTTTCCTCCCATAATCTATTGACAAAAGTCGTGCCATTTATTGTGTATTATCAAAAACTCGCCTACGAAGCTCGAAATCTTGCCCCAAATACTTCTCTTTTACTACAGGATTTGCTGCAAGTTCTTCAGCAGTACCCTGAAACAATACACGACCTTCAAATAATAAGTATGCCCTATCAGTAATACTCAAAGTTTCATCAACATTATGGTCGGTAATCAATATTCCTATATTCTTGTATTTCAGCTTTGCAACAATCGATTGAATATCTTGAACAGCAATAGGGTCAATTCCTGCAAATGGTTCATCAAGCATAATAAACTTAGGGTCGATGGCCAAACATCTTGCTATCTCAGCTCTTCTACGCTCTCCACCCGACAATCTGTCTCCAAGATTACCCCTAACCTTATGCAACCCAAACTCATCAATTAAACTCTCAAGCTTCTCTTTCCTCTCCGCAGGAGTTTTATCTGTAAATTCCAAAACAGACTTTATGTTGTCCTCAACACTCATCTTCCTAAAAATTGATGCTTCTTGCGCCAGGTAACCAATACCCTGTTGAGCTCTTTTATAAACAGGATATTTAGTAATATTTTGCTCACCTATGAAAATCTCTCCCTCATTAGGAACAATAAGACCGACAGTCATATAGAAAGTAGTAGTCTTACCTGCACCATTGGGACCAAGCAAACCAACAATTTCTCCCTGCTTAACGTTAATAGACACATCATTCACAACCGTTCGCTTGCCATACTTCTTAACCAGATGCGATGTGCGCAACATCAAAGAGTTGCTCAAATCTTGAGCTTCTTCAACCTCTTTACTACGTACTTCTTCGTCAACCGGTGATATCAAATCATCTCTATCTTCCATAAGCAATAAAATGTACACAAAGATACATAAAACTTGACAGTTTACATCAATCAGAAATTACAATCTCAGATTTTTCCATCTCACCATTAACGGGCGGATAATATTTTGCGACACTAACCTCAAGATGCAATATCTGTACGAAATATTCTTTTATCTTGGTAAATATTCGATATGCTACATGCTCTATCAAGTCTGAAGGTATCATTATTTCCTTCTTAACTAAATCATAGACTTCTGCATAATTAATTGTATCCCTAACATCATCTGAATCACACGATTGCGATAAATCGGCAACAATTTCCATATTAACCTCATAAATTGTGCCAATTTGTCTCTCTTCAGGTAAAACACCATGATATGCCCTAAAACGCATACCGTGCAACTTCAATTTAGTCTTCATAAAATCTCACAAATTAGAATGCAATAAATTCTAAACAATACGACTCTGTCATACGTTATGTTCTTCAAATATAGGAACATTTACTATATTTGTTAGTAAATACGATGTAAAATAAAATATATTATGAAAACGAACGAAATACCCGGTCGATTAGCCGACTTCCGAAAATTCATGGACAAGTATAAACTGGATGCTTTCATCATCCCAAGTACAGATGCTCATCTTAGCGAGTATCCACCGAAACATTGGGAATCTCGCAAATGGATCAGTGGATTCACTGGCTCAGCAGGGACGGCTGTTGTTACTAAAAATAGTGCCGGTGTATGGACCGACTCTCGCTACTTTTTACAAGCAACCAATGAACTTCAAGATACCGGATTCACTCTATTCAAGATGGGTGTTGTAGGAACACCAGATATGACTGACTGGGTGATAGAACAGGTTGGAAAAGGCGGTACAGTAGGTATCGATGGACTTGTTTACGCTACTTCTGATGCAGAACATCTAAAATCTAAGTTGGAATCTAAGGGTATATCTCTTAACGATGAATTAGATCCATTCGAAGAAATAAGATCTGATCGCCCTGCAATTCCTACAAATAAAGTTTTCACATTACCCGATGAAATAACAGGCGAATCGGTAAAAGATAAAATTAAACGTATCAACGAATATCTTGATAAAGTAGACGCTGATGGCATCATCATTTCCACACTTGACGCTGTGGCATGGACATTCAATCTACGAGGAAATGATGTCGACTACAACCCTGTAGCAGTTGCTTATGGATATGTTTCTAAAAACGAAAGCATTCTTTTCATAGACAGCCGAAAGATAACCGAAGAATTAACAGCCTTCTATAAAGCGCAAGACGTTGAGATAAAGGAATACGAAGACCTATTCGAATATGTAGCCAATATTCCGGGAGATAGTTCCATTTTAGTCACAAAAAGCAAGATAAACTGGAAACTCTTTAACACAATCCCAAAGTCTTGCAAACTAATAGACATGCAGTCACCGGTTGACATTATGAAAAGTATGAAGAATAAGGTTGAGCTCGAAGGGTTCCGCAACGCAATGATTAAAGATGGTGTTGCCTTAGTGAAGTTCTATATGTGGCTCGAAAAAGCTATACCAACCGGTGAAGTAACAGAAATGTTAGTTGAACAAAAACTTACCGAGTTTAGATCACAACAAGACCTTTTCGTTGGTGACAGCTTCGGGACCATAGCAGGTTATGCGGGCAATGGAGCAATAGTACACTACCATGCTACGCCTGAATCTTCTTCAACTGTAAAAACTGAAGGATTGTTACTTATCGATTCGGGAGCTCAGTTCAAAGATGGAACAACCGACATCACTCGTACTCTGGCAACAGGCAAGCTGACAAAACAGATGAAGATAGACTACACCAACGTTCTAAAAGGACATATAGCCATTGCAACAGCTGTCTTCCCTCAAGGAACGCGTGGTTCACAGCTCGACATATTAGCTCGTAAAGCATTATGGGATAATTGTGAAACATACTGGCACGGCACCGGACACGGCATCGGGCACTTCCTCAATGTTCACGAAGGTCCTCAAAATATACGCTTGGAGGAAAACCCAACCACTATGGAAATTGGAATGGTCACATCTAACGAGCCCGGCTTATATCGTGCAGATCAATATGGTATTCGTATAGAAAACCTAATCGTAGTTCAGGAGTATAAGAAAACGGAAGAGTTTGGCACATTCTATAATTTTGAGACAATTACTCTGTGCCCTATAGATACCAAACCTATCAAGAAGAAACTACTGACCAAGAAAGAGATAAAATGGTTGAACGATTATCACTCAATGGTTTACAATAAACTTAAAGATCATCTGACAGAAAGCGAGAAAGCATGGCTTAAAGAAAAAACTCAAGCTATATAAACTAATAAAGGAACATGGCATTAATTAAGGAAGTTAGAGGATTCACACCCGAAATAGGAGAAAACACATACCTCGCAGAAAACGCAACCATAATTGGAGATGTAAAAATAGGCAAAGACTGCAGTATCTGGTTTAATGCAGTACTGCGAGGTGATGTAAACTCCATACGCATTGGGGATCGTGTAAATGTTCAAGATGGCACAGTAATTCACACACTTTACCAGAAGTCGGTATCTGTTATTGGAAACGATGTATCAATAGGTCATAACGTTGTTATACATGGCGCAGAAATACGCGATGGAGCACTAATCGGCATGGGTGCCGTTGTGCTGGATCACGCTGTTATTGGTGAAGGTGCAATAGTAGCTGCCGGTTCTGTTGTGCTCTCTGGTACACAAGTTGAACCGGGCAGTATTTATGCCGGTGTACCGGCCAAGTTTGTCAAGAAAGTAGACCCGGAACAAGCAAAAGAGATAAATCAGAAGATTGCTTCCAACTACTTAATGTACTCCGGCTGGTTCAAATAACACAACAAGCACCATCATCTTTCATGTGCTGTACCTCTTCTATTGGCGGCGACCATCTTATATAGCTGGTCGTTTGGCCTAATTTTCTCATTTGTCTTGATGGAGAAATGGTCACCCTTTACAGCCTCATCAACTCTTTCAAGATCTACACGTATATCATCGGCTGTCAAGAATATTGCACCCGTCGTAGGGCCTGTAATGAGGAGTTCGTCACCCTCTTTCACTCCTTGTGTCTCCACAAGAAACTCGGTCACGCCTATGTTGCCAAAATGCTTCACAGCCTTGCCAACATATACTTTTCTCTTCGTTGCACCCGAACCATATCTATGTGTCCACTCTCCCAAGCGTTGTCCTAAATAATAACCATCCCAAAAACCTCTATTAAAGACCTCCGACAATCTTTCGTTCCAAACATCAATCTTTTCCTGAGTGAAAGTACCATCACAATATGACTCAATTGCCTCCCTATAGCATTCTGTGACCACACGAACATATTCGGGACCTCTTGCACGGCCCTCTATTTTAAAGACTTTCACCCCTGCATCCATCATCTTATTCATGAAGTGAATAGTCTTTAAATCTTTTGGCGACATAATATATTCATTGTCAACCTCCAGCTCCATGTCGCTGGTCTTATCTTTCACAATGTAGCTCCTCCTACATATCTGATTGCATGCACCTCTGTTTGCCGACAAATTCTTCTCATGCAGGCTCAAGTAACATTTACCTGACACGGCCATACATAAAGCACCATGGGCAAACATCTCTATTTGAATAAGCTCACCTTTAGGACCCTTTATCTGTTGCTCAACAATATCTTTATATATAGCAGATACCTGGTCAAGATTCAGCTCACGTGCCAATACTACAACATCTGCAAACCCTGCATAAAACTTAAGTGATTCCGTATTTGTGATGTTTAGTTGTGTTGATAGATGTACCTCCACTCCAATGCTTCGTGCATACATCATAACTGCCACATCCGATGCTATGATTGCCGAAAGTTCTGCCTCTTTTGCAGCATCAACAATCTTATGCATCAAATCCATATCATTATTATATATGATGGTATTCACAGTGAGATAGCTTTTCAGGCCATTCTCCTTGCATATTTTGGCGATATTGTGCAAATCGTCAATCGTAAAATTATTCGACGACTTGGATCTCATATTAAGTCCTTCTATTCCAAAATACACAGAGTCTGCCCCACCCTGTATGGCTGCCATCAACGATTCATAAGAACCAACCGGAGCCATTATTTCATAATCTTCTCTACGTTTCATTATTTCGCTCTGATTTTAAGACCACAAAGTTAATTAAAAAAGGGAACAGACTCAAAAGACTCCATTCCCTCAGAAGCAAGTTATTATAAAATACTTAAATTAACTCAACTATGCTTTTATTCCTTACCTCAACTTTTATTGCTTAATTTTTTTTCAAAAGCACATCATCGATTGCCTTCTTCAATTCATTCTTTGGCAAAGCGCCCTGGCTCATCTGTGGCTGGCCATCCATAGGTACGAATAGCAATGTCGGTATGCTTCGAATACCGAATTCAGCCGATAGTTGCTGTTCTGCCTCTGTATCAATTTTGTAGATATATATTTGCCCATCATACTCTGTGGCAAGTTCTTCCAACACAGGTGCAATCATCTTACATGGACCACACCAATCTGCATAAAAATCCACTATTGCAGGCTTATCACCAAGATACACCCACTCTTCAGGATTCTTTTCAAAGTTTACAACTTTTTCTAAAAACTCCGCTCTTGTTAAATGAATAGTTTTTCCTGTTTCTGTTGACATATTATTCGTTATTTTTAAATTGTTTGATTCTCTGTTACTTCCACCACTCTTTTGGCCTGAATTGCTACATGCACCTATGGTCAGCGCAACAATAGGAAGTACCAATAAAACTCTTCTAATAATATTTTTCATTGTTCTTCGTTTTTGTTGGTTTCATTTATGATGTTTGATGATCCTTCTACTTTCTTTTCTTCAGGAGTAAACATATCGAAAAAAAGATATCCTATTAATGCACCATATAGCATCATTCTGTATGGATTTGATGTTATAGGGCAAGTACCTGTAACACAACCAATCTGATAGTAGTATAGGTATCCGGCCAAAACACCAATCAACACTCCTGCTATCTTCAGCCAATGTTTATATAAAAACTGTTTCATCAATATATATTCGTAGTTTAATTTATACTTATTTCATTTGATAAGATGTCATTTCCTCCACAATTATCTATGCATTCCAGTATCTTCAATACTCTAATATCTTTTATGGAATAGTAATTGTTCTTACCTCTCCTTTGACAATCCAATACGCCTCTTTCTCTCATGTCAGCCAGGTGGTGAGACAACAGAGACTGCTCACAATCCATATTCTCCATAAGCTCACTAACACTCAGCTCACCGCTTTGAGATAACTGTCTAATCACACACAAACGAGTCTCATTGGCCACTGACTTTAATAGATTAGCAATATCTTTATAATACTCTTCTTTACGCCTCTTATCGTTTTTTACTGTAAAACTCATCTCTAACTCTTATATAGCATTCTCCTTTCACACACATATGAACATTCATTCATATGTATATGTTCACACTCGACATATCATATCCAATCGAAATTATAGATGAAACAAAAATGTCATCTATACCTATATAGGTAATAATAATAAAGTTTGGTAAATAGTGGTATTAAATCTCTAACTTAGATTATACTCTGTCCATTCTAATTCACCCTGAAATAGTATGTCAGTTTAGCCTCAATAAGCCTGTGAGCAGAACGAGAAAAGTAGGCCTGCTTGTTTCTCCTATTGGTAAAAACATCTCCTAACCCAAAATAATATCGACCCTCCAAATCAAATGTGCCAACTGCCGTATTAAGCTCTACGCCCATACCTCCAACAATACCATAATCCACCTTATTCATTTCACCTATAGGTCTATATTGATAACCATATCTTGTATCAGGATTAGATTCTTTTTGTTCCTGTAACCGTTGTGCCAAAGATTCGCTCATCGCTGAGTTATCACTCAAAAGGAAGCTCACTTGAGGACCGGCATTAAAAATAAACCTAACATTCTTGCTACCTGCATAAACATGAGTCATCAAAGGCACTTCAATATAGTTCAATGTTCTCTCATATGACAATTCAGGTTCTTCAGTAAAATCCTCTTTCCATCCACGTTGTGAAAAATTCACCTCCAATATCAGTCCTAAATACTTTTCCGATATATACTTTGCTGAAACTCCTCCAACAACTCCATATTTAAATAACTCCGGAACAGAAGGCATAAAATCAATCTTGGCCGCAGTTGCACCGGCATTCACTCCCACGTACAGCTTCTTCTCGAAGTTGTTCTGTTGTGCGCTCAACGATGCAATGCAAAAAACAAAAATCAATATTACTGATGACAAATGTTTCATCTGCTCTTATCCATCTTTGTTATGCTACCATTGGTATCATAATAAATGAAATACAATCCTGTATTAAAGAATCCTCCCCAGTTGTTAAGTCTCTCAAAGTGGAACGGGAATTGTAGTGAGTTGACATTGACTGAACCCACGTTTTGCTCAAATCCTTTACCATATCTATCTATGGCTGTGATAAAGAACAGGCCTGTATCATATCCCCACAGTCCATAACTTGGATTGGTATCTATCAAATCTCTGCCATACCATCTTCTGAAGTTATCTCTAAACGCACTAACCGACTGACTTTTTCCATCAACAAAGAATGAAGAATAAATATATGTGCCATACTTATGATAATCCGAAATCAACTCATTATAGGTCTGCCATTCAGGATAGCCAAATAGCCTGGTTCTCAATCCTGTATTTGCCTCATGTAGTTGCCCCAACTCTTCAAGTATCTGCTTCAACGTTGCTGATGCACCTGTTGTTGGCACAATCACATTCTCCTTAGAAGTACTTAACACATTTGATATACTGGTGTCCAAATCTGATGAAACGGCAATAGTCTCAAACTTAACACCCTCTTTTCTAAGATCTGCCTGCAACTGATTCACGAAGTCTTTCTTTTCGTTTTTTCCACCGCTCACAAAAATGATATTGCTGTTTCTAAAAGTCTGAATAAAGTTTCTTGACGTTTTATCTATCAACCACTTTGGCGAAGGATTTACTTGGAAAATATTACTATTGTTCAACACCTCTCCATTGCTCTGAGAAAACGGCACAACATACTTAATATTGCGTGACTTAGAGAAATCCGACAACACCTTTATTTGCGCATCGTTCACTCCGCCTATCACCAAATCAAGCGACTGCATTTCCAATGTCTGCAAAAGGCTTTCAAGCTTTTTAGTATCATTGCCTTTACCAATCTCAAAAACATACAACTCAAGGTCAACGCCTCTGTTTTTCATTTCCAAAACGGCCAAAGCAAAACCTTCATAGTACTCTTGCAAACGAAGGTTCGCTCCTCCTGTCTCATCAAGGAAAGGCAACAAAAGACCTACCTTAATTATATCTACCTTCTCCGATGGTCTTCTGTTAAGCAACAGACGATTTGCCTCACTTTCAAGTCTCGCAGTAACCCCTTGCAAATCACGATTACTTACAGGGATAATCAGCTCCATGTTGGGTTTAAGTCCACCTGCCAGCATGGGATTTTTCCCTTCTATCTGCTTGATATCTACCCCATATCTGCGAGAAATGCTGTAGAGAGTCTCGCCGGCACTAACCTTGTGAATTATTTCACTCGACTGCTGTTCAAATGGGACAACAACCTCATACGATTCAAAAAAAGGCACCCTTATAGTCTTCCCTATCTGGAAAGTCTCCACCGATAGTCCGGGATTGGCTGCAACAATATCCTCCGGCTTCAACGAATAGGTACGTGATACAGAATAAAGTGTCTCTTTTGGTTGTATAGTGTGGTATCTGTAATTTTCCTCTTTTTCATTGCTGATAACTCTTCTTTGAGGTATTGTTAAAACCTGACCTATAGAGATAGATTCTTTAGCCGATGGATTAAGCCTGTAAATCTCATCAACAGTAGTGTTGTACATCTTCGATATACTATAAACAGTTTCGCCACTAACAACGGTATGCTTGAATGTTGTATTCTGATCTCCCCCTGCTGGTGGCCTCTTCCCCGAGCCCTGTGAAGCTCTACCGCCTACACCTTGTTGAGCAGATTGATTGGTATTACCGGCAACAGGTATCAGCAACTCTTGACCGCTGGTCAAACCACTGCTCGCACTGGGATTACTTCTTAATATGTCAGCAACAGAAACTGAAAAAGCACGTGCTATAGCATACAATCCCTCTCCCGGTTTCACGCTATACTTATAATATTGTTTCCCTTCAACTGAGATGGTCTCATAATTAACACCCTGCGCACTAACATTGACGATAAACATACTAATCGACAATATTAACACCAAAACACTCCTAATAGTCAGATGAGATTTGCTCATTATTCTTTCTTCTTTATGGTGATGCCTAAAACTCACAAAAATACAAAAAAGTATCGAACTGGAGTTCTGCAAATAAACTCTTTTGCATATTTACTACATTCTTAGGTTATTAACAAACTATTACTGATTATGTTCTTATCCTAAAATGGCAGATTGTCTTTATCAAACTTACCACCCACCTCATCGGATATAGCTCTCTTATTCATCTTCGACGGCAACTCAACATAGCCATTAGCTACTACGTTTTCATTCATATTCTGGAATCTTGCATACTCATTATCAAACCTTAAATTAACAATACCAGTAGGTCCATTTCTATGTTTTGCCACAATTATCTCTGCAACACCTATCAGAGAGTTACCTTTATCATCTTCAGTAATACGGTAATATTCAGGTCTGTGAATAAAGCAAACTATGTCGGCATCCTGCTCAATGGCACCCGACTCACGAAGGTCGGATAGTTGAGGACGTTTACCCTCAGTTGATTGTCTATTCTCAACACCACGATTCAACTGAGACAGCGCTATAATTGGTATATTCAACTCCTTGGCCAGACCCTTTAGCGACCTCGAAATCATACTTACCTCTTGCTCCCTACTGCCATAGTTCATCCCACTCGCATTCATCAACTGAAGATAATCAATAATGATAGCCTTAACTCCATGTTCGCGTACAAGCCTGCGTGCTTTCGTTCGCAACTCAAATACTGACAAACTGGGTGTATCGTCTATATAAATTGGTGCATTGTACAAGTACTTCTGATTATTGTCAAGCCTTTTCCATTCTTCATCATCAAGGCGACCACTCTTGATACTTTCACCCTTTATCTGACACACATTCACTATCAACCTGTTAACCAACTGAACATTGGACATCTCAAGAGAAAAAATAGCTACAGGATTCTTATAGTCTACAGCAATATTCTTTGCCATTGACAACACAAATGCAGTCTTACCCATGGCAGGACGAGCAGCTATGATAACCAAATCAGAATTTTGCCACCCTGAGGTTATCTTATCCAATTCGCCATAACCTGTCGGCAATCCACTCATTCCGTCCTTCCTGTTGGCTGCAGCCTGAATATTATCCAAAGCCTCCCTGATAATGGGGTTTATCTGTATAACATCCTTTTTTACATTACGTTGAGATATCTCAAACAGCTTACCCTCAGTCTCTTGCATCAAATCATCAACATCCACAGTTTCATCAAAGGCTTGATGTGACACTTCTGATGAGAAAGATATCAACTGACGAGCCAAATATTTCTGGGCAATAATCCTTGCATGATATTCTATATGGGCTGCAGATGCCACCTTTTCCGATAGCTCAGCTATATATAATGCACCTCCTGCTGTTTCTAACTCTCCGCTACTCTTAAGCGCCTCAACAACAGTCAATACATCGACCGGCTTCTGTTGCATAGCCAAATTCTGTATGGCTCCATATATAAGTTGGTGAGATGGATCATAAAAGCTCTCCGGCCTCAATATCTCACTCACTATAGAGTATGCATCTTTTTCCAACATCAAAGCACCCAAAACAGCCTCTTCCAACTCCCTTGCCTGAGGGGGCAACTTACCTATATCTGGTGCCACAACAGCCTTTTCCACAACCTTAACTGTGGACTTCCTCTTCTGCTTCTCCATAAAAAACAATAATTATACGACTTTCAGAATACAAAACTAAACAGTAATAACATAAATAAAAACTATGTTGGTGAATAGTTCTCTACAAGTTATCAACAACTTAATGTTTATAACTCAAAAAACAGAATCACTCATTCATAAAGAACATTTCTAAATTATTACTAAAAATTAATTAGATATTTAATGATCCGTTGTTATCTTTGACTGCAAAATTTTGAATTATCAAAACTTTATTATTAAAGCAATGAATCAAAAAACAAATAAATTAATATTAGGAATATCGCTATTAGCGTTCCTATCAACATTTGCCGGCATGGCTCAAGACCCTATTTCGTGGAGATTCTCGCTTGAAGATGCCGGCAACGGAGAGATAAACATTGCTGCAAGAGCAACAGTTTCCACAGGCTGGTATATGTATGACACAGACATACCCAACGGAGGTCCAAATCCTACTACCATAGAATTTGACGAAATTAAGGGTGCCGAACTATCTGGCAAGTTTGAAGCCTCTGATAAAAATCCAACCATGAAGAATGACGACATATTCAATATGGTTATTGGCATTTTCAAAGATGAAGTAACGTTCACGCAACGACTAAAAATTACCGATGCCGAAAACTTCTCTGTTGTAGGTGTAGTCAGGGCACAAGCATGCGACGAAAACACTTGCACTCCCCCGTTACCATTCGAATTCCAATTCAATACATCCAACCTCCCCAAAGAGATTCAGGCTGTAAAAATAACAGAAAACAGTCAGTCAGACACTGCTCTTACTCCTGTTAAAATTGAACCTGCTGAAAAAGTTATATCCGCGTCTCAGCCTGTCGACAGCGACATACTATGGACTCCGGTCATCAGTGAACTTCAAGCTCTTAGCGACAATAACGACCTCGCGGAAGCATCTCTTTGGGACATCTTCATAAAAGGTCTTCTATGGGGTTTTGCCGCATTGCTAACACCATGCGTATGGCCGATGATACCCATCACAGTAAGTTTCTTCCTAAACAGAAATAAGAAAAACAGACGAAAAGCCATACAAGACGCAATAGTATACGGTCTGTCAATAATAGTTATATATGTAACTCTGGGACTCATAATTACAGCAATTTTCGGTGCAAGTGCGCTAAACAATATTGCTACAAGCCCGGTATTCAACATCATATTCTTTGCTCTGCTCATAACATTCGCTCTGTCGTTCATGGGAGCATTCGAATTAGTGCTTCCTGCATCGTGGACCAACAAGATGGACAGCAAGGTCGACAGCTCAAAAGGATGGCTAAGCTTGTTCTTCATGGCATTCACTCTTGCATTGGTGTCGTTCTCATGTACAGGTCCAATTATCGGTTGGCTGCTCGTTGATGCCGCCACACATGGCAACTTTCTTGCACCTGCCATAGGCATGTTCGGATTTGCGTTAGCACTGTCAATACCTTTCACACTATTTGCCATATTCCCATCATGGCTCAACTCACTGCCAAAATCAGGCAGTTGGCTCAACTCGGTAAAAGTTGTACTCGGATTTATCGTTCTTGCCATCTCAATGAAGTTCCTTTCAGTTGCCGACCTTTCAAGTGGCTGGGGACTGCTTAACAGAGATGTATTCTTATCAATCTGGATAGTCTTGTTCGCACTTCTAGGACTTTACCTTCTCGGCAAGATAAAGTTCAAAGGCGACGGTGACCTACAACACCTATCTCTAACAAGGTTTTTCTTAGCGTTATTATCGTTAGCATTTGTAATATATATGATACCCGGTTTGTGGGGGGCACCGCTGAAGCCTATAAGTTCCATTGTGCCACCTCTGTCAACACAGGATTTCAAACTTGTCGACAACTCGATGCAAACAACCTTTTACGACTATGAAGAGGGAATGGCTTATGCAGCTCGTGAAGGCAAACCGGTGCTACTGGAATTCGGTGGTCACGGTTGCGTAAACTGTCACAAGATGGACGCAACTGTCCTTGCCGATAGCAAAGTAAGAAATATAATAGACGACCAATATGTATTCATTGTCCTAATGGTTGATGAACGTACCAAACTACCTGAAACGATAGAAGTTCAAGAGTCAGGCAAAACATCTCGCCTACGCACAGTCGGAGATAAGTGGAGCTACCTGCAACGGCACAAGTTCGGCATACAATCACAACCCTACTATGTGATACTCGACCATCAAGGCAAACCCATTGCTCCTGCCCATGCGTTCGATGAAAGCGTAGACAACTATGTAGAATTCCTACAAACCGGTCTTCGAAACTTCCAAGCCAGATAGTATAGCATCAATTAAATACTTACACAAAAAGGGAGATACATTTGTACCTCCCTTTTTTCATATACCCTTGAATTCGCAGCTTAATTATTTGTTATAAATGCAAGTCCTTGACAAACATTTGTTTGGAAAGACTTGCATATGTCAGGATTTTCACTTAACTTGGTGCTACGACACAACCGAGTAAGTA
>JBMNSN010000024.1:0-24454 GCA_050945215.1 Fermentimonas sp.
GTAGCTTGGATAATATATCTTCGATTCTTTTCATAATGACTGCAAAAGAACACATTTCATGCCACTTATTGCGAATTTCAGCGTGTTAATTTACACTAAATCCCACAGAACCATAATTTGAATAGTTTGAAAATTTAAGTTTACTATATAACGTTAATGTAATACAGAAAAATAAAATTGTTGACATGAAGAGAGTTTATGCTTTTAGCATCTTTATTTTGCTTACAGTATTTAATATTTTCTCTATTTACTCGCAGAATAAGAGAATTACAGGTCGTGTCCAGGATAACACTGGTGAAATAATGGTAGGAGTTACCATAGTTGAAAAGGGTTCAAATCCTATAAATGGTACTGTGACGGATATTGATGGAAACTATGTTATCGAAGTTGCTTCTAGTAGTTCGATTTTAGAGTTTTCTTATTTGGGATATGATTCTCAAGAGTTTAGAGTTGGAAGTGCATCTATAATTGATGTAACATTGTTAGAGTCCACTAGTCAGTTAGATGAAGTCGTTGTTTTGGCTTTTGGTGGGGAGAAGAAATCATCGGACATGATTGGCTCTGTATCCACTGTAAAGACCAAGGATTTAATGATTCCGTCTTCAAATTTAACGACTGCATTGCAGGGTCAAGTCGCAGGAGTTATTTCGTATCAAAGAAGTGGAGAACCAGGTCAAGATGATGCGGACTTTTTTATTCGTGGAGTTACTTCTTTTGGAACAGGCAAGGTAAATCCATTAATATTAATTGACGGCATGGAACTAACTGTTACAGATTTAGCTAGGTTAAGGCCTGATGATATAGAGAGCTTCTCAATTTTTAAGGACGCCACTTCTACAGCGCTTTATGGAGCAAGAGGGGCTAATGGAGTAGTTTATGTAACTACAAAAGGAGGTAGAGAGGGTAAGCCGGTCTTGTCATTTAGAGCAGAAGGCTCATATTCTGCACCTACCAGAAATGTTGAATTTGCAGATCCTGTTACTTATATGAAGCTGTATAATGAAGCACAGTTAGCACGTGACCCATTTGCTATACCTTGGTATTCAACAGAGAAAATAGAAAGAACTATGGAAGGAGCAAATCCTTTGGTATATCCAGCTGTTGATTGGCATGAAATGCTATTTAAAAATTATACGCTAAATCATCGTTATAATTTGAGTGTTAGTGGTGGAGGTCAAGTCGCTAGATATTATGTATCAGCGTCTCTGTCACAAGACAATGGTATGTTAAAGGTTGATAAGGTTAATAATTTTAACAACAATGTTGATTTAAAGAAATACACTCTTAGGGCTAATGTTAATATAAATGTTACAAATAGCACGGAACTTGTTGTCAGGCTAAATGGTAATTTTGATAATTATATTGGACCTATTGATGGAGGAGGTGAGGTTTATAGAGATGTTGTTAGATCTAGCCCTGCAGATTTCCCTGCATATTTTCCGAAGACGGAAAAGACAGAGCATGTTCAGCACATTATGTTTGGATTGGCAGAACCAAGAGGAGCTCGTTCATTCATTAATCCATATGCAAATATGGTTAGAGGTTATAGAGAGTATGATCGCTCATTAATGATGGCTCAGATAGAGTTAAAGCAAAAATTGAATTTTATCACTGAAGGCTTAAGTTTCAGAGCTATGTTTAATACTAATCGAACCTCTAGGTATGACGCTGTACGTAAATACAATCCGTTTTACTATAAGTTGTCATATTATGATAGAGCCAATGATGAAATATTCCTAGACCCCATAAATGAAGATTCGGGTACTGAATATCTAGATTACTCTACTGATGCAAACGCTCGTCAGCAACTTTCAGTTATGTATGGAGAAGCTGTATTAAACTATGACCACACTTTTAATGATGTTCATGCTGTAAGTGGAATGTTAGTTGGTTTACTTAGAAGTGAGACTTCTGCAAAGGCTGGGAACTTAGAGCTATCACTTCCCTCTAGAAATATTGGACTTTCTGGTAGAATGACATATTCATATGATAGTAGATATTATACAGAATTTAATTTTGGATATAATGGTTCAGAAAGATTTGATGCTGACCATCGTTTTGGTTTTTTTCCTTCATTTGGTTTAGCATGGAGTATCTCGAACGAAGAGTTTTGGAAAAATATTAAAAATGTTGTGAGTAACTTTAGATTGAGATATACTTATGGTTTAGTTGGTAATGATGCTATTGGTAGTTCTTCAGATAGGTTTTTCTATTTATCAAGAGTAAATATGGACGATGCAAATAAAGGGTATGTTTTTGGTAGAGAAGGGGGTGAAAGAATAAATGGTATTACTGTAAATAGGTATGCAAATCCCAACATTAGTTGGGAAACAGCAAAAAAGCAAAATCTAGCTATTGAATTTGGCTTTTTTAATAAACTGAATATTATTGCAGACATTTTTAAAGAGAGACGGACAAATATATTAATGTCAAGGTCCAGTATTCCTCAAGAAATGGGATTAACTAATTTACCTAGAGCAAATATAGGTGAGGCAACAGGTAAAGGCGTTGATATTGCAACAGATTTTTCTCATATATTTAATAAAGATGTATGGTTACAAGTGCGTGGTAACTTCACTTTTGCACGTACATTATACGATGTCTATGAAGAGCCTCAATATGAGAAAGAATGGTGGCTTTCAAGAGTAGGCTATCCTATTACTCAACCTTGGGGATATATTGCTGAGCGATTATTTGTTGATGATAGTGATGTTGCTAATTCACCCTCGCAAGAATTTAATGTTAGAAACGTAGCTGGAGATATAAAATATAAAGATATTAATGGTGATGGGCAAATCACTACACTCGATCGTGTACCGATTGGTTATCCAACTGTTCCAGAAATAAATTATGGCTTTGGTTTTTCTTTTGGATATAAGCACTTTGATATTTCGGCATTCTTTACCGGAGTTGCAAGAACATCTTTGTGGATAGGAGGAACTGATAAAAGTGTGACAGGGCCTTCTAATATTCAGCCATTTGTTGACAACAAAAACATTTTGAAGGTTATAGCAGATAATCACTATTCTTTAGAGAATCAGGATATTTATGCATTTTATCCTCGTTTAAGTACAACTCATCAGAATAACAATATGCAATTAAGTACTTGGTGGTTAAGAGATGGTTCATTTTTTAGAATGAAGCAATTAGAATTGGGATATACGTTGCCAGATAATATTGCCAGTAGCATGTATTTGTCCTCTTTAAGGTTTTATATCAACGGATCAAATCTGTTTAGTTTAAGCAAATTTAAGCTGTGGGATCCAGAGATGGGAGGAAATGGATTAGGTTACCCATTACAACGAGTATTCAATTTTGGCCTTAATTTAACGTTTTAGAAATAAGAAATATGAAGACGATAAAAATAATATCTTTAGCATTAATGATAACATTGTTATCATCTTGTAATTATTTGGACATAGTTCCAGATAATGTGCCCACATTGGAAAATGCATTCAGAATGCGAAGTACTGCTAAAAAATACTTAGCTACTTGTTACTCATATTTACCAAACTCAGCCCAGTATAATAATTCTCCACTATTTGGCGCAGATGAGATGTGGGTTGCGAGTGTTTATGAGAATACTATACGTGGCTGGCAGATCGCAGCAGGTCTACAGAATGTTAATTCTCCTATAAACAGTCCTTGGTATGGGTCAAAGAATCTATGGGAAGGTATAAGTCAGTGCAATATATTTCTGGATAATATTGGTAAGGTCCCAGATATGGATTCATATGAAAAGGAGAGATGGGCTGCAGAGGTGAAGTTTTTGAAAGCTTATTATCATTTTCTGCTTCTAAAGCATTTTGGTCCTATACCCATTAAAGACAAAGATATACCTATATCAAGTAGTATTGAAGAGGTAAGAATGTATCGTGAACCTGTAGATGAGGTTTTTGATTATATTGTTAATTTAATGGATGAGGTGATAGATTCAAATTTTTTGCCAGATGTAGTAGCAGATGAAACAGAAGAATTGGGAAGGATTACACTTCCAATTGTTATGGGTATCAAAGCAAAAGTTTTAGTTTATGCAGCAAGCCCATTATTTAACGGAAACACAGAATATGCAAATTTTCTAAATGAAGAAGGTAAGCCATTTTTTAATCAAGAGTATAGTAAGGATAAGTGGGTTAAGGCAGCGGAGGCTTGTAAGAGTGCCATTGATAAATGTCATGAAATAGGATATGAGTTGTTTCAATATGAACCAGATATATTAACCCAAAAGATTTCAGAAGAGAGTCGTGTACAAATGAATACAAGAGGTACACTAACACAACGTTGGAATAAAGAAATTATTTGGGCTGAGACAGGTGGCAATACGGGAAATCTGCAGAAATGGCTCGCTCCTCGTGCATTAAATCCTGATCAAATACTTTATGTGGGTTCAAATGGTAGTTATGGGAGTACAATAAATATTGCTAATCTTTTTTTTACTGAAAATGGATTGCCGATAAATGATGATAAAACATGGGATTATGAAGGTAGGTTGTCTTTGAGAACAGCATCATCAGAAGACAAGTATGAAATAAAACCCGGATATACAACTGTTGGATTACATTTTAATCGCGAACCTCGTTTTTATGCTTCACTAGGCTTTGATGGTGGAATATGGTATGGTAATGGAAAATATGATGACGCTAATCTTTATCATTTAGAGATGAAATCTAAACAGTTTTTGGGAAAACAGGAAGATGGCTGGCATCCTTATTGTGGTTACTTTGTGAAAAAGTTAATTAATGTGACAAATACAGCCACAAACCGCACTACTTATACTACTGTAAATTGGCCGTGGGTATTGTTGAGGTTAGGTGATTTGTATTTGTTATATGCAGAGTCAATGAATGAAGCAGAGGGTCCAAATGCTGAATCTCTCAAATATTTGAACTTGATTAGAATGAAAGCCGGAATACCTGATGTTCAAACATCCTATTCATATTTTTCTTATAATCCAGATAAATACACAACAAAAGAGGGTCTAAGAGATATTATTAGGAATGAGCGTACTGTTGATATGATGTTTGAAGGTGAGCGGTTTTGGGATTTACGTAGGTGGAAGATTGCTCCCATTGTTTTAAATCAAAATATTAAAGGATGGAGCACTGACTTTGAAACGCCTAGTGAGTATTATGTAGAGCGAGTAGTATATAGTCAGAGGTTTAGTCTAAAAGATTACTTCTGGCCCATTAGAGAGCTAGATCTAATAAATAATCCAAATTTGGTGCAAAATCCCGGGTGGTAATTAATTGTGAAAATAAATTTAATATACTGAAAAAATGAAGATACGACAATTTTTATATATGTTTGTTCTGTTGCAACTTTTAATTAGCTGTGAATCAGAGGAAAATAAGCCTCTTGTAGAAATTAACGAAACTCCTCCTGTGGTGACAGTGGTAGAAGTGCAGAATGGACCAGGAATGGCTAAAATTTATTATGAGATGCCTAAGGATGACAATTTGCTATATGTAATGGCAGTTTATGAGCCTAAAGTAGGTAATGTAGTAGAGACTAAGTCATCGATATTTAAAAACTATATTGAAGTTGAAGGGTTCTCACGAGAAAATGATTATAAAGTTGATCTAGTAACAGTTAACAAGTCGGAAATCAAATCTACGCCAGTTCAGGTTACTATTCATCCTACTGATGCCTTGATTCACGAAGTGTACTCAACATTAAAAAGTATTCCTACATTTGGAGGAGTAAATATAAGGTTTACTAACGAAGAAGCTAAAGAGTATATTCTGCATACGGAAGTTAAGGATTCTACCGGGACCTGGATGAGAGATGTGGATCGTTTGTATACGTCTGCCACTAATGTTAACTATTCCATAAGAGGATTTAATCCACTACCAACAGATTTTAGATTTTATATTACAGATAAATGGCAAAATAGTTCCGACACATTATTTGTCACGCATACGCCCCTTTTTGAAGAGGAATTTGATAAGAGTTTGTGGAAAGACGCTGCATTATCTAACGATTTTAATCGTCCAAAATATGGACCTTTAAAAGAATTATGGACTCCTGGAGAAAGGACCTATTTTTTTATGGATGAAAATATGCCTGGTTTATCTTTACCTAACTGGTTTACTATCGATTTGGGAAGAAGATACATATTCGGTAGAATGATAGTAGAAAATGTTCGTCATGCCGACGCATGGATGTATGCAAAAGGAACTCCAGAAGCTTTTGAAATATGGGCTTCGAATGAACCCGACCCAGATTGGAATAAATGGACACTTCTTGGTTCTTTTACGTGTGTTAAGCCTTCTGGAGCGCCATTAGGCACTGTAACAGAAGAGGACAGAACTCAGATTATGAAGGGTGATAATTATGATTTCGAGCCTAGTGATCAAAGTTATAGATATGTAAGGTTTAAAACTCTTGCGACCTTTGGAGGTACACCTCAAACTTATTTATTAGAGTTGAGTTTTTTTGGTATGGTAGATAATAACAATTAAAATATGAAAACACAATATTTATTTTTAATGTTCATAGCGATGTCTTTGCTTATTGCTGTGCAAGGGTGTGAAGATATGCGTGAAACATATACAGAATTCACAAAAGATGGTGAAATTTTGTATATTGCCAAAGCAGATTCAATATCCATACGTAATGGTAAAGAGAGAGTTGAGATTTCATGGTTATTACTTTCAGACCCTAAGGTGTCTAGCTACAAAATTGAATGGAATAATGGGGCAGATTCTATTGTTGGAGATGTTACAAAGACAAAGTATGTTGACACGGTTAGAGTATTAATTGGTAATCTTCCTGAAGATCTTTATAACTTTGACATATTTTTATATGACGATAAAGGTAACAGCTCTATAAAATCTTCTATTTCAGGAAAAACATACGGAAGATTGTATCAGGAAAGCCTGAGAAATAGAGTATTTAATTACACTAATCGTGTAGGTAATGATGTTGAAATATTATGGGGTAATGTTTCAGATGGAATGTATGCGACAGACATATATTATAAAAGTACTGAGGGAGATTCTGTAAAGTCGGTAATTGGTGTTGATACAAATCTAGTTGTATTAAGAGATGTTCCTAAAAATGCTACATTAAATTACAGGACGGCTTTTATCCCTGAGCAAAATGCATTGGATACCTTTTATTGTGATTATAGTACATTTAAGATGGTGGATAAATTGATTGAAAATGGGGGGTTTGAAGAAGACTTTGTTCCGATGCGAAAGCCTGGTAGCCCTATATTTAACTATAAAGATGTATATGGACAACCTGCAAGAATAAATAGTTATTTTAGTGAAAATACTATGCCTTACTGGCCTAAAATTGATGACAAAACAATGCCAACTTTTAGTACAAGAAATGGTATATGGTATTTGTGTAATAGTGATAATTATCATTTTTTACGCCTATATGTAGATGATCAGAAACAGACTGTGGAGGGTAATAAGGTTATGACGATGCATAATGTAGGTGCTTCGCATAATACTGATGCGTCCAGGCAAAGAGGTGCGGAAACACCATTTCAATACACATTAACTCAGAGAATTAGTCTGGATAACAATAGTGTATATACTATAAGTTTTTCTTATTTTAGAGCGAATGAATTACCGGGACTTGGTAATGGAATTACCGGTAATTTTGTGAGTAAGTTTATAGTTGGTTTGGTGTCATCAACAGATACAAAACGCGTGGACTCGAATCCAACATACTATGTTGAAATTCCTTTGCCTGATTCTGGAGATGAGAGCTGGAAAAGTTTTGAGACCAATTTTGATCTGCCATCTCTTATATCAGCAAATCCAGAATTAGACTTCAGTATATCTGCAATAGTTTTTGGAATACAGACTAAAGTGGATCCTGAATCAAGTTTAAAGTATTCAATGTTGCCCGGGCAAATTAGCATCGATGATGTGAAATTATTAGAGAAAGAATAAGATAATAAGTAGTAATTCCATGCGAAAATGATATAGTAGCCGTCACACTAAAGTGTTACTATTAAGCATGGTAATTATGGATGTTATATTTTAAATGAAAGGTTCGTTCAGATTTAATATATTTGATAAATCGAATAAAAAGTCATGTAGATATATATAAATTGGTAATACATTTGAATAAAGTTTAAAGTATATAGCCAGACCATATCTATTATTTATTATGCTTTTGTTGTTTTCTTATTAAGGTGCTGATCCAAAGCCATAATGAAGGTGTATTTTATGGAAATGAATTTATTTATTAAAGTTTAATTCTATGAACAAACTATATCGTTATTTTGCCTTTATACTGATTCTGTCATTATCTATATCTAATGTCTCTTGCAAGGATAATCAATTAAAGTATGAGCCAAATAGTCTAGAAAATGAGAAGGAATCGAAGGAAAAAGATTCGGTAAAACAGACATTGCCAAATCAGGAAAAGATGTTTTCCATATATGATGCTATCTCTTATCCGGGAAAGCCATCATTGTATGAAGAAGGCCTTCTCCCTATAATGTTATTTTATGAAGCCAGTTTAACCAATCCTTCTTCCAGTAACTCAAATAAATCCACCTTAAATATTGAGAAATTGAATCGAATGGCAAAACTCGCAAATACATATCCAGGGGTAATGATTTCCACGGACGTGGAAAGTTGGTTTAGCTTGAATGAAAGCGAACAGTTTGTAAGTTTTAGTTCATTGTTTGATGCGTTTAGAAAAGAAAATCCGGATGTTGTCATCGGTAACTATGGAATTGCTACTTCATCACTTTGTGTAAAACGGTTTTACGAAAGTGATAAATTTAGTGATTATGAAATTGTTTCTAGGTGGCGAGATTTGAATGAGCCGAGATGGAAAATATTGAAAGAATTGTCAGATGTAGCAATGCCGGTAGCATATATATCAGAACCAAATATTACTTCATGGATTAGAGATTTGAAGATAACTGTTGATGAGATTAAAAAACACTCAGATAAAAGAGTCCTTCTTTTCATTTGGCCTCAGTATTATGATAAACCAGATAGTCCTTACAACAAAAAATTTATAGATCCAGTTATATGGACTCAAATGTTAGAGGCATGTTTCCAATATACAGATGGCGTTATCATCTGGTCTTCAACTAAAGATGAAAAAAATAATTTGGTATATTGGAATAGGCCTGAGGTGCAAGATATTTGGATTGCTACAAAAACATTTATAGAAAGGCATTCTGACAATATTAATAGGGTTGAGTCTGAAATTTTTCCTGATGTAAAATTAAATACTCCGGTAAAAAAATTCAAGATGTTCGCATCCTTGTCCTATGCGAACACTCCTGATTTATTGAATAAGGGTATTCATCAAATGAGAGTCGTAAATGAAAAAGAATTGAGTAATGGATCACTAACTAATAATATTTACGAACCATTGATTGAGAAAGTCGAAAATCTTGCCTCACAAATGTCAGCGACACCCAATGTCCCTGTATTAATAATGGGGGGTACATGGATAAGAGATAGAAATAATGATAATGCTTCTATGATTAACAGATACAAGAAGGTTTTTGAAACGTTTAAAAATAAATCAACAAACAATTTGGCTTTTTTCAATGTTGGCCCCTCCAGCTTAAGTGGTTTACGAGTAAATAACTCTAATTATTTTATAAGCCTATCTAGCTGGAAAAATAATATAGAAAGTTTAGTGCAACTTAATAATATCCCCGACATAATTGCTCCGGCTACATATATTATCGACGATGATGTTGATATGTGGAAACGAGATTTTGTGGTTACGATTGAAGAAGCAAGACGTAATAGTGGAAGCAAACCTGTTTATGCTCAAATTTATACTGACTACTTTAACAATGAAAATAACTTCGGAAATGCATATAAGCCAATAAAGGAGGAGACTTTTAAAGCTATGCTAGATGTCATATTTAATACTTGTGACGGAGTTATAATTACTAATCTCACTAACAGAATATGGGATGAACAGTATGGTTTTTGGAAAGCTTTGAATAAATTTATCGAAGAGCATAAAGAAAACATAGATTTTCCAGCGAGCTATTAAATCTTATGATTTTATGTACTAGTTTTTACAATCTTAATAAAAGTATAATTACTTCCAAGTAATTATTTATCTATCATTATTTAGCTAAACCAGGCATGTCATTGACTATAATAAAAGGTGTTATATTTTAATATTAAGTCAAATATTGAAAAATTTATGAGAAGATTTATATCTTGTTGCATACTTTCTTTTATTACCTTAGTTTTTGCTCATGGACAGCAAAAACCATCAAGTGATATTTTTATGACTTTAGGTGGTGGATTATCCACATTGAAGTATGATAACTCAACTTTTAGGTTGGGAGCTAACATTGGATTGAATTATTCATACTTTTTTAATAGCTCAATAGGTCTAAGTAGCGGAGTCGAAATATCATTGTTAAGAGGTAAAATTGAGAATTATGAAGGCAGAACTGTAGCCCAGAGTCTTATTGATTCAGAAAATGACCAGTATGATTTATACTCTGTGATAAATGGTTTTAATGAGGATCAGAGTGTCATAGTTTTGCAAATACCTATTATGATAAGTAATCAGGGAAGCATATTAGCCAGACATAATTACTTTATAGCCGGAGGTATAAAGTTGGGACTGCCTATTAGGTCACACTACGAGTCAAATTCCGATAAAGTGGTATGCAAAGGTTGGTATAGTGAATTTGATAATTGGGCTGAAACTCAGAAGTTTGCAGGTTTTGGGGAATTCGTGAATATTTCTACAAATTCTGATCTATCTATTAAGCCGTTAGTTATGATGAGTATAGAGGTTGCTGTTAAATGGAATATTAAATCAGTTTCTCGCTCTATATATACTGGTTTGTATCTTGATTATGGTTTGAATGATTTGAAAAAAAATAGCGATTTGCCACTAGTTACGCATGATAACATTGAAGGTAATAATTATCCTGTGTTAAATTCAATTTTAGAATCAGGAGAATTAGAATCAGGTTATATTCATGACGGTCATTCTATGAGTAGTATTATAGACAATGTGTTGCCAATATGCGTAGGTGTAAAGGTTGGTTTTGAACTAACAAAATAGTGCAGACTGTACTATTTATGCGATGTACCTGTGTAATGGTTTAATCATTTAGTGAATTTATTATGATAAGGAGAAATTCAGTAGTTTGTTTAATTATTTTTATACATATGTCATCTATGTATTTGTACTCCCAAAGAGGAAAAGATGATTCATATTTAGATGCAATAGTTAACAATGAAACATATCTGCAGATGTGTTCTGATAGTAATGATAAGATTGTTGATCTTATGGTAATGTATTATGGTGCTAACGGAAGGCCAAAGTACACAAAAGAGGAATTAAAATCTTATGTGTTTAGATATAATGATTCAGGAAAGTTTGAATGGTTGTTTGATGGTTTTTTGTTCTTAGAAGATAGGACTGAAGTTGATCTTGTGGAAAAAGGATATGCTTTTGAACAAAATGCATATCTATTTCAAAAGCATAGGGCAAGGAAGCAAGAATGGATGTGGTTACTTGATCGCACTTTTGACCCTAATGAGGGCTTAAGTGCATTGAATGACTTAATATCAGAATTTAGTGCAATCGAGAAACCCCCTCTTCGAAAAAGAAAGGTGATTTTATCTTTACCTGAGCCATTAAGCGGGCAACTAGACTGGGGACAACTTAATAATAAAACTTTGGATTTTGCTAATGACTCCGACAGAGTTAAAGCGGTAAAGTGGTATGTTGATGAGTTAATAAGTCGTTTTAATATTAAGAACTTTAAGAATTTAGAACTTTCTGGGTTTTACTGGTTTAGAACCAATGATGAACTTTCCTTTCAATTGATGCCTGAAATAGCATCTTATATACACAGCAAAGGATATAAATTTTACTGGAGGCCATCTTATGGACGCTTTAGAGGTAGCGCTTGGAAAAGCTATGGCTTCGATGCTGCCTATTTGACGCCTGACCATCTAACAACATCTTGGTTCAAAAAAATAAATGTTGTTAGGGCTTGTACATATGCGTCAGAATATAGTATGGGGTTGGAGATTGACTTGAATAAATTAGTTAAACAGTATGGCAATTATCGTACTAAGTTTGAAGATTATATGAATGTATACAAAGATTCTAATGTATTTGATAAAGCCGCGATGTCTTATCAAGATGGAGATGGAATTTTCTATGAAATGTCTAAAACTAGCAATGGTGAACTAAATAATATATATAATAGAATTTTGAATGAAGTTGTAATTAGACAAAAAATAGCAGATTTGGAATGCATGAAATAACGATAAATATGAGAACGAAGATAATATTCATAATATTCTTTTTCTTCAATTCTTTTTGTATAAGTGTCTACTCTCAATATGGAGCAGATGACAGCTATTTAGATAACATAGAAAACAATTACGAATATCTACCGATTTATACACCTAACACAGGTTATATAGCAGATCTGGTTTTGATTTATCAAGGTGGGGATGCGCGGCTAGCATATACAAAAGAACAAATAGCACCATATGTATATAAAACAAATGAAGAAGGCGGAATAGATTGGCTTTTTGATGGATTCCTGTTTTTAGAAACTAGAACATTTAATGGCTATGCTTTTGAACAATCTGCTTATGGTCATGAGACATACAGGGCTAGGAAGCAAGAATGGATTAGTCTACTCGACAAGGTTTTTGAAGAGGGTAAAGCAGTTTCAGCACTTAATAGTGTTCTCAGTGATTTGAGTGATGCCGGGCATACGCCTCTTAGAAAACGTAAAGTAATAATATCACTCCCTGAGCCTCTAAGTGGCCAAAAAGATTGGGGTACATTAAATGGTAAGCCTTTGGATTTTTCTATTGATGCTGATAGATTGGAAGCTCTCAAATGGTATGTTGACGAAGTAATAAGGCGTTTTGATGAACATAAATACCGTCACATAGAGTTAGCTGGTTTTTATTGGTTGAAAGAAAGCGATGATCTTTCTGAAAGACTTATTTCACCGACATCAAAGTATATAAATAGTCGAGGTTATATACTTAATTGGATTCCAAATTGGGGACCACACAGAGGAGAGAATTGGCGATTAAGAAATTTTAATTCAGCATACATACAACCTAATACATTTTTTTCTACGGGGAATAGTTCAAATTTACCTAGAGTTTGTACATATGCCGCTTTGCATAATATGGGATTAGAGGTTGAGTTTGATTGGAATTTGGCAAATGAATCTTATCAACAGAAGCTACACGATTATTACGATAATTTTGATAAGTATAAGGTCCTTGAGAAGTCTGCGATAGCATATTATGAGGGTGGGCGTCAGTTTTTGACTCAGCTTGTATATGGAACAACTCCTGGGTTAAAGTCTTTGTATAAGAGGGTTACTGATGTAATTATTGAAAGACAAAGGAGAGTGGATAAAATGTATATCGAAGATGTTGGGAGCCCAAATAATGTTGTAGTTAATGGAGGATTCGAAGATGATTTTGTTCAAATGCGTAAACCCGGATCACCTATATTTACATTAAAAACTTATGGAGAGCCCTTGAGAATTGCTAATTACTTCAGTCCAAAAACGGAACCTTTTTTTCCAAAATATCAAGATGTGGAGCCTTATAAAACATTTGATACGGAAAATGGCATATGGTATGTTAAAAATCCTTCCACAGGATGGAGTAATAGAATTTATATAGATAACAAAAAATTAACACCTTATGGTAGTAAGGTATTAACCATTCATAATGTTGGATATGATGGTAAAAAACATGGTGTAAATGGAAGTGCTTTTAGTCCTTTTTATATTACTGCATGTCAGTTTGTTGAATTAGATAATTTGTTAACATACAAATTGCAATTCTCTTATCTTAAGGAAGAGGAGTTGATTGGCCCCAACAACACTATTACAGATAATAATATTACCAGATTTGTGGTAGGTATTAATTCGTCAACAGATAAGTCTAACACTTTGGAGGCAACTTTTGCAGTTGATGTGCCAATTCCACCAGATGGAGATGATGAGTGGAAAAATTTTGAAGTGTCAATAGATTTACCTGCCTTGATAGCTAGTAACCCAGAACTAGATTTCACCAAATCAGCAATTCTATTTGGTATACAAACCAAGGTGGTACCAGACTTAAATGAAAATTCTATGATGCCAGGACAAATAAGTATTGACAATGTTAGCATAAGTCCAGTGTACTCTACACCTATGACATTACTTGATAACTTGTCTGTTTCAGTTGGTAGCTTGGAGCCATCTTTCGATAAAAACGTTTTTTCGTATGTGGTGAATGTGGATAATGATGTTGATGAAATTGTTTTTACGGCTTCAGCAGTAGATAAGAGAGCAAAAATAACAGGTGTGGGTGAAAAATACAATCTAAAAGTTGGCGAAAATAATTTTAATATAATGGTTACATCTCCAGATCAATCACATAGTAGCAATTATTCAATAAAGGTTGTAAGAGCAGGTAGAGTTGGAGATGTGACTTTAAAATCAATAATAATAAATGGAGAGGTTTGGGATAATTTAGACAGAAGATATGATTTAGGTACAAATAACTTAGTTTCATTGAAAATAGAGACAACAGATCCTGATGCTATCGTAGACCTAGGAAATGAATATTCTGAATTTATACCTAAGGCGACACTTAAAAATATAACTTTTACAGTTACATCTGCCGGAGAACATAGATCTTATGTTGTTAAGTTAGAGCGTCGTTATAACTTTAACGATGTCGTTGTTGTAAAGTGGAATAATACGTTAATGGCAAACCTAAAAAAAATAAGAGAAGATAACTTTAAAGTTTTAGGATATCAATGGTACAAAAATGGAGTGCCTATTACAGGGGCTAATAAACCAACTTATTCTGTAGGTAATAAGATAACTGATGTTTTAGATAAAAACTCCAAGTATCATTTGGAACTAATAATGGATGAAGGTAGTTTGCGAACTACATCAATGAGACCTTTAGTCAAAGATGCTTCAATTGTAGCATACCCTAATCCAGTTTCAAGAGGAGAAAAGGTTATTCTTGATGCAAATGTTAGAGATGATGTTTTAAGAGGAGCTTATATCACTATATATAATATTAATGGTTCTTATATTGGAACTTACCCGGTTACTGGGAGAAGCAATTTAGTTACACTGCCTGAGATCCCGGGTATTTATTTGTTGAACTTTACAGGGAGTGATGGATTATCAAAAACGGTAAAAGTGGCAAAAGTAAATTAACATAGACTTAAGATAGCTTGAATTATAAAACTCAAAATGATGTTTTCATAGCGTTTTTTGAGGTTGTTTATGCGCTATGTTTGTTTGAGTAGTAATTATTATTGGATAAATTTGCTCACTATGTTTTTATATTGCGTACTTTTGATTGTTTAGAGATATGGTGTATATAATAAATTAATTGCTAATGCCTCTAATAATTGAATTATGCTCTCTATGTAAGATATAATAATAGTGTTTAGTTTAAGTTATTGTGATATAAAAATAAACACATTTGATATAAATGTTACGTGTTAAGTGATTCAAATGCAATATAATTTGTGGTTGCTTGAAGTTTTATTTATTAGTGTTTTATAGATTACCAAAAAAATAAAATATAATGACAACAAGAAGGGATTTTATTAAGAATGTATCAGCCGGTGCTGTTGTTGCTTCAATAGGAGGTGTTGCGCCGGGATTTAGTGCCAAAAGCTATAATAATATAGTTGGTGCAAATGATAAGATAAATGTTGCAGCTATTGGCGTGAATTCGAGAGGTAATGCACTTGCAGGTGGTTTTGCCAGAGAGAAAAATTGCGAGATTATTTACGTATGCGACGTGGATAAGCGAGCAATGGATAAATGCGCAAACAATGTTAAGGGGATAGCAGGTAATAATCCGAAGCAAGAAAAAGATATTCGCAAATTGCTGGAGATTAAGGATATCGATGCTGTGATTATTGCTACACCTGAGCATTGGCACGCACCTGCTGCTCTTATGGCTATGCAGGCAGGTAAGCATATCTATTTGGAAAAGCCTACCGGTCATAATCCTGCCGAGAATGAGATGCTTATGGAGGCTGTTAAGAAGTATAAGACTGTTGCAGCAACAGGTATGCAACGTCGTTCGTGGCCAAATGTTATTAGTGCCGTTAATGATGTTCGCACAGGGCTAATTGGGGATGTTCGTTATGCAAAGACTTGGTATGCTAACAATCGTCCATCAATTGGATTTGGAAAGGCTGTTGCTGTTCCTGACTGGTTGGATTGGGAGTTGTGGCAAGGACCGGCCCCTCGAGTAGGCAGTTATAAAGATAACTATCTACATTATAACTGGCACTGGTTTTATAATTGGGGTACCGGAGAGTCTGGAAATAATGGTGTGCATTTCATCGATATTGCAAGATGGGCAATGAATCTAACCTATCCTACTATGGTTAAATCGTCGGGTGATAGGTATTTTTATGATGATGATTGGGAATTCCCTGATACACAGACTATAAGTTTTGAGTTTGGAAATGATAAGATGATTTCTTGGGAAGGAAGAAGTGCCAATGGACGAGGCATTGAAGGAGCAACCGTGGGAGTTGCTTTCTATGGTACTAAGGGAACACTCGTTATTGGAGGTGGAAACTCTTATGTTGTGTATGACAGTAAGAATAAGGAGATTAAGAAAGTTACAAGTGATATGGGCTTCACTGAAGGCGATGTTTCTAATCCAACTCAGCAGCTTGACCACTATCATTTCTCTAACTTCTTGAATGGTATAAGAACAAATTCAGCTTTGAATGCTGATATAAACGTAGGTTGTATAAGCAGTACTCTGGCTTTGTTGGGAAATATATCACAAAGGACTAAGAGTGCATTTATGGTAAATCCGGTAAATGGTAGAATATTAGACAATAAGGACGCTCAAAGTTTGTGGAGTAGAGATTATCAGAAAGGTTGGGAAATGAAATTGTAGATTACTTTTTTTTGATTAACTTAGGGCCCTGCTATGATATGTATGCAGGGTTCTTTATTATTTGTAATGTAGTTTAATTAGATTTGGGCATGAATAGGAGAAGCTTTTTAAAAAGTACGTCAGCGCTTTCAACTATAACATTTTTGAAGCCGGAGTTGGTGTTTGGAACTAACAGGAATTCGTCAGTTCGTTTGGGAGTTATTGGTTCAGGTTCTCGTTCAAAAGGTATTTTGGAGGGAATGAGAGGAAACAAGAACGTGCAGGTGACTGCTATTGCAGATTTGTTTAAAGACAAACTGGATGAGGGTATTGTTGTTGCAAATAATCTCAATAAAGCAAATGGATATTCGAATGTGCCCAATGCAAACACGTTTTATGGAGTGGATGCGTATCTTAAGCTATTAAGCTCGAAGGATGTGGATGCTGTTGTAATTTCTTCTCCCGGATATACACATCCTAAATTCTTAGAAGAGGCAATCAAAGCAAATAAGCATGTTTATTGTGAAAAGCCCTCAGCAGTAGATGCTTATGGTTGTGTGAAAATAATTGGATTAGGTGCTGAATTGAGGAATAGGTTGTCGGCATTCAACGGTTTCCAGATTCGTTATGCGACACCATACGTTGAAATGGTCAAGAGGGTGAAACGTGGAGATATTGGCGATATAGTCTCAGTTCAGTTATATTATTTTTCTTCAGGTCCTAAGGTTGTACCACACGAAGGTATGTCGTACGATGAAATGAGGGTGAGAAATCACTATCTTTTCCATGAGATGTCAGGAGGCTGCTATCTTGATCAGGCAATACATATGATTGATGTTTGCAATTGGGCATTGGATGCAACCCCATTGTATGCCTTTGGAATGGGAGGATCGAAAGGTGGTCTGGATCTAGGCAATGCATGGACAAATTATCAAGTTCTATATAAGTATCCCAATGATATAAACGTCAGTGTTCAGTCTGCCAAGTTTGGTAATGTGTTTGGAGATGTGTGCGCAAGATTTGTAGGGACAAAAGGTATTGCAGAGGCCCACTATAGTGGAGGTGTGTTTATTAATGGAGAAAAGGAATGGGATTCAGGTGTGGTGAGATCGGCATCTGAGATGACGCCGGAGTCAATAGCTCAGGGTTCTACATCTTCGTCATTGGATGATGCTGATTCCAATAAGGTTAATGCATTCATTGATAGTATAATATCAGGCAATTATATCAATCAGATTGATTGGGGTAGCAAATCAACTTTGACAGCTATTTTAGGAAGAGAGGCGGCGCAACGTCAAGATAAAGTTTCGTGGGATGAGTTGATATATAACCCTCAAAAGGTTGATCCTCAGGTTGGTTTTGGTGATTTTTGAGGGTGTAGCTGAAGTAAATAGTGATTTGATAGCTCGTTTGCTATATATGCGATTTATCGATTATAGAAAGAATCGATGAAAAATATGTTGTATAACATATAATATTTTGTATATTTGTATCGATTTAAATGGCAAGCGAGTTATTTGAAATCATTTTTTAGGTTATCAAGACATGTTGAATGGCTTCTTATAACGGTTGCCGATTAATCATAAATATTAAATAAGAAAGGAGAATATTATGACAATCAGAAACCTTACAAGAGAAGAGATTTTGGATCAGATAAAGTATCTGGAACAAAACATTTCTAACGGATCTGTATCATATCGTACCAATAGAATGAACAGGATTCGTTCGCTGAAGGCTTGCTTGAGAATGGCAAGTTAATGTACAATTTACTAGTTATAGCAGAAAGCAGGAAAGGCCTGCAAGTATGCTGATGTGAGGCTACCGAAAGGTGGCTTTTTTTGTTTATAGAGGTTTGTTGATTGGATTTTTTACCTATCTTTGAAGTATAATACAAAAACATACATAAGATGGATTTATTATCTGCAAGATTGAGGGCGCTTTCGCCATCGGAGACGTTTGCAATGGCTCAAAAAAGTAATGAACTTAAGGCACAAGGAATTGATGTGATAAGCTTGAGTGTTGGCGAGCCTGATTTTAACACTCCCGACCATATTAAAGAGGCTGCAAAAAAGGCTGTTGATGATAATTATTCTTTCTATTCGCCTGTTGCCGGATTCTTAGATTTAAGAAAGGCTATCTGTGAGAAGCTGAAGAGAGAGAATGACTTGGACTATACACCTGCACAAATTGTTGTTTCGAATGGTGCAAAGCAGTCGATATGCAATGTGGTGCTTTCGATAGTTGAGAGTGGTGATGAGGTTATCATTCCTGCTCCGTTTTGGGTGAGCTACCCCGAGATGGTTAAATTGGCAGATGGCAAACCTGTTTTTGTTTATGCAGGTATAGATCAGAATTTTAAGATAACACCTGAGCAGTTGGAGGGTGCTATTACACCTAAAACTAAAGCGTTGATTTTATGTTCGCCATCAAATCCTACCGGTAGTGTTTATACCAAGGAAGAGCTTGAGGGGTTGGCAAATGTGTTGGCAAAGCATCCGAAGGTTCATGTTATTTCTGACGAAATATATGAACATATCAACTATGTAGGCAAGCATGAGTCTATTTCTCAGTTTGCAACTATAAGAGATAGAGTTGTGGTTGTGAATGGTGTGTCAAAAGGATATGCCATGACCGGATGGAGGATTGGTTGGATTGCAGCACCTCAATGGATTGCCTCGGCATGTTCTATGTTGCAGGGACAGTACACATCGGGAGCTTCGTCAATTTCTCAGAGAGCGGCTTTGGCAGCATACACAGGACGTCAAGATTGCGTTGGTGAGATGAGAGAAGCTTTTGAAAGAAGACGCGACTTGGTAGTAAAACTGCTGAGTGATATACCTGGGTTGACAGTTAATAAGCCGATGGGTGCGTTTTATGTATTTCCGGAATTTAAGAGCTACATAGGTAGGTCGTTCAACGGAAATGAGATGAAAACTGCTACCGACATTGCAATGTTTTTGCTTGAAGAAGCACATGTTGCTTGTGTTGGAGGTGATGCTTTTGGAGCACCTGGATGTATACGTTTGTCTTATGCAACCTCGGATGATAAGATAACAGAAGCTGTCAGAAGGATAAGTTTGGCATTGGAAAAACTTGTATAATCAAATAAATAAATAAGTTGAACCCGGTTCGTTATGAATCGGGTTTATTTTTTTCTTATTTATTGCTAACTTTGTGGACTAAATTTTGTACTTAGTAAAATAATGATAATGAGTAAGAAGTTTCCTGAATATAGTTCGTTAGATCTTTCGGAGATAAATAAGTCGATATTGAGAGAGTGGGACGAAAAAGATGTATTCAAAAAAAGTTTGAAGAACAGAGAAGATAGTACACCTTTTGTGTTTTATGAAGGTCCGCCATCTGCGAATGGTATGCCGGGAATACATCATGTTATTGCTCGTTCTATAAAGGATATTTTCTGCAGGTATAAGACGATGAAGGGTTTTCTGGTTAACAGAAAAGCAGGATGGGATACTCATGGATTGCCTGTGGAGTTGGGCGTTGAGAAAAGATTAGGTATCACGAAAGAGGATATAGGGACAAAGATTTCTGTTGAGGAGTATAATAATGCTTGCAGGACGGAGGTCATGAAGTTTACTAAGGAATGGGAGGACTTGACTAGAAAGATGGGTTATTGGGTGGATATGAGTGAACCATACATAACCTATGATAATCGTTATATTGAAACGTTGTGGTATCTGTTAAAAGACCTGTACGACAAAGGATATTTATATAAAGGATATACTATACAGCCATATTCTCCTGCTGCCGGAACAGGACTAAGCACTCATGAGCTTAATCAGCCTGGTTGTTATCGTGATGTGAAGGATACAACTTGCGTGGCACAGTTTAAGATTAAAAATCCTGTTGCAGAGTGGAGTGAATTTGGAGAACCATTTTTCCTAGCATGGACGACCACGCCATGGACTTTGCCATCAAACGTACTTCTAGCAGTAGGGAAAGATATTGATTATGTAGCTGTTAAGACTTATAACCAATATACTGCAAAGCCTATGACGGTTATATTGGCAAAGGATTTGCTTGAACAACACTTTTCAAAGAAGAATGGGACCCTTTCTCTGGATGATTACAAAGAAGGTGATAAAAACATACCTTACAATGTTTTAGATAAGGTGTGGAAAGGGTCAGAGTTGGCCGGAATGGAATATGAACAATTGTTTCCGTGGGTTAAGGCTTCGGATAACAGCTTTAGGGTTGTTACCGGGGATTTTGTTTCTACGGAAGAAGGTACAGGAATTGTTCATATTGCTCCAACGTTTGGTGCTGATGATGCTAAGTTAGGTAAAGAGTATGATGTGCCGGGTTTGATGTTGCTGGATAAGAATGGAAACCTCAGGCCCATGGTGGATCTTACAGGAAAGTTTTATAAGCTTGAAGATTTAGATCCCAAGTTTGTTGAAGAATCTGTTAATGAAAAACTATATGGCGAGTATGCCGGACGATATGTGAAGAATGGGTATTCTGAAGAGCTGTCGGATGATGATACTACTTTGGATATCGATTTAGCGGTTTCACTAAAATCGGTTAACAGAGTATTCAAGATAGAGAAGCATGTTCATAGTTATCCACATTGCTGGAGGACTGATAAGCCTGTTTTGTATTATCCTTTAGACAGTTGGTTTATAAAGACTACGGCTGCAAAGGACAAGATGATAGAACTCAATAATACTATTAACTGGAAACCAAAATCCACAGGTAGTGGTCGCTTTGGCAAGTGGTTGGAAAACTTGCAAGATTGGAATTTAAGTAGAAGCAGATATTGGGGAACACCCATACCTATATGGCGCACGGAAGACGGTAAAGAGGAGGTTTGCATAGGTTCAGTAAAAGAGCTTTTTGAAGAAATTGCGAAGTCTATAGATAAAGGATTTATGAGTTCTATGCCTTGGAAAGGAGTATCGATTGATGATTATAAGGAACTTGACTATAAAGATATAGATCTACACAGACCATACGTTGATAATATTGTTCTTGTTTCAGAGACCGGGAAACCTATGTATCGAGAGGCAGATTTGGTTGATGTTTGGTTTGATAGTGGTGCTATGCCCTTTGCGCAAGTGTTCTATCCACACATTTCGGAGGAAGAGTTCGCTAAAGTTTTCCCTGCAGACTTTATTGCTGAAGGAGTCGACCAGACGAGAGGTTGGTTTTATACTCTTCATGCAATTGCATCTATGGTGAAAGGAAGCGTGGCATATAAAAATGTTGTTTCAAACGGGTTGGTGCTTGATAAGAATGGCAACAAGATGTCAAAGAGGTTGGGCAATGCTGTTGATCCATTCAGCACGATAGAAAAGTATGGCTCCGATCCTCTGAGATGGTACATGATAACGAATGCATCGCCATGGGATAACTTGAAGTTTGATATTGAAGGTGTTGAGGAGGCAAGAAGAAAGTTCTTTGGTACACTATATAATACTTACTCGTTTTTTGCACTCTACGCTAATGTCGATGGATTTGAGAATCAGTATCCTGCTATACCTGTAGATGATAGACCAGAGATAGACAGATGGATAATTTCTCTGTTGAACTCTCTAGTCAAGGAGGTGGATGAAGGGTTTGATAGCTATGAACCTACCAAAGCGGGAAGGGCTATCAATGATTTTGTGAACGATAACTTAAGTAATTGGTATATAAGGCTGAACAGGAAGAGGTTTTGGGGAGGAGAAATGACTCAAGATAAGCTATCGGCTTATCAGACTCTTTATGAATGTCTGGTTACTGTTGTTAAGCTGATGGCGCCGATTGCACCGTTTTATGCAGATAGGTTATATCTGGATCTTGTTGGTGCAACTAAAGAAGGTGGATGCGAATCTGTGCATCTGTCAGATTTTCCAAAAGTAAATGAGAGTTTGATTGACAAAAGACTCGAGGAACAGATGTATCTTGCTCAAGTTGCTTCTTCAATAGTTTTGTCGTTGCGTAGGAAAGTTAATTTGAAGGTAAGGCAGCCACTATCCAAGATAATGATACCTGTAGTGGATGAAGAGCAGAAAGAAAATTTGATGGCTATTGAACAATTGATTCTTAGCGAGGTTAATGTGAAAGAGCTTGTTTACGTTGATTCGGACAATGAAATCCTTGTGAAAAGAGTTAAACCCAATTTCAAGAAGTTGGGGCCACGCTATGGCAAGATCATGAAACAGATAGCGAATAGGATTGAACAAATGAATCCAAGAGAAATCAATCAATTGGAGAACTCCGGCACGATAACTTTTGTTATAGATGACCAACAGGTTGAGATTGGTGTGGATGATGTTGATATTATTTCGGAAGATATACCAGGTTGGCTTGTAGGCAATGAAGGACGTTTGACGATAGCTCTGGATATAACGATATCAGACGAGTTGAAGAAGGAGGGTATCTCTCGCGAGTTGGTAAATAGGATACAGAATCTTCGTAAGTTGAAAGGTTTTGATATTACTGACAGAATAATGATAAAGATCTCTCGCGATGTTGAAACTGATGGTGCTATTGCTGATAATATTGATTATATAAAAGGTCAGGTACTGGCAGACGAGATAAAAATAGTGGATGATAAGCTTGAAGATGAGGTGGAAATAGATGAAACGAAGTTGTCTATAACTATTAGTAAAATATAGCTTAGTTAGTTGTCTATTATTAGTATATTTGCAATCCCAACTAAGTTGGGTAATTATTAATTTGGCTGTGAATGTATCGCAGGTTTTATATTAAGAGTAAAGCCATAAAAATTTTTTATTATGAGTGAAAAGACTAAATATTCGGATGAAGAGCTTGAAGAGTTTCGCAAGATTATTAATGAGAAATTAGAAATTGCAAAGCAAGAGTATGAAAACTATAGGGCTGCAATGACTAACTCTGACGGGAACGACACTGTTGATACTTCTCCTACGTACAAGGTGTTGGAGGAAGGCGCTGCTACTCTTTCGAAAGAGGAAGCCGGCAGACTTGCGCAACGACAAATGAAGTTTATTCAGAATCTTCAGTCTGCTCTTGTCAGGATAGAGAATGGCACATACGGAATATGTAGAGAAACCGGTAAGCTGATACCAAAAGAGAGACTTCGTGCTGTTCCCCATGCAACTTTGAGCATTGAAGCCAAATCAAAGAAGAAGAAAAAATAGTGAGCTTATTTAGTGAAGTGTATAAAAGGAATTGCTTTAGTAGATGAGAAGTAGGAACAAAGGCGGACTTGTAGCTCTATTGGTTATTTTGTTAGTCCTTATCGCTGATCAGTTGTTAAAGATATGGGTCAAAACAAATATGAGTTTAGGGCAAATGATAGATATAACCGGTTGGTTTAAGATCTATTTTGTGGAGAACCCAGGTATGGCTTTTGGAATAGAGGCCGGGAGTAAATTGTTTTTGACTCTTTTCAGGATTGTTGCAGTTATATTAATAGCTGTGTTCCTAAATAAAATAATAAAATCAAGGTATAAATCCGGGTTTATTGTTTGTGTGGCACTGATCTTTACCGGAGCTATAGGAAATATTGTAGACAGCGTTTTTTATGGTGTTATTTTTGAGGCAAGCTATCCCGGACATGTTGCATCTTTTGT
>JBMNSN010000025.1:0-24007 GCA_050945215.1 Fermentimonas sp.
CATTTTATGAAAATGGAGGTTATGTAACTAAACCAATGGCACAAACGCTTTTGGCTAATGTGTATTTGCAATGGGCAGGTCAGCCTGTCAATGGTGGTAAAGAATACTACTCAAAGGCTGCTGCAATGGCTAAGAATGTTATTAACGGTGGTCAACATGCTTTGGAACAACCTAATGGTAGTAGTAAGGATTTGAATTCTGCTTATAATATTATTAAAACCTCTAAAAAGTCTGCGGAAATCATCTATGCTAAAGAATATAATCAATCTAGTTATAATGTAGGAAATTCATATGCATGCCGTTCAGTTGGTACCGATGCTTTCCAATGGAAAAACTCTGAAGGTAAAAACGTGTTTAAACCCGGAGGAGACGTTATTTATAATGCATACTTACCATCTGATGTTATTTTGGAGAGCTATCATCCTGACGATATTCGCAATATGGAGAAACAATTTTTCTTTAAAGAATATACAGATAATACAGGTGTTAGTCATACGTTAAATAATATTGGTAACTGGGCATGGTTTGATGAGACATCTCTTATTACCGGTAAAAATGGTGATTATAATATGCCGATCTATCGTTACTCTGAGGTTTTGCTTATTGCCGCTGAAGGTTTAGCACGCACAGGTAATGATGCAGAAGCAAGAGGTTATCTGAATCAAGTACGTAAGCGCGCAGGTCTTGCTGATGAGACAGCATCGGGTGATGCTTTGATACAATCTATTTTGACGGAACGACTGCATGAATTCCCATTAGAGTTTAAAGTCTGGGATGATATTAGACGTACAAGATTATATCCGGAAGCGGATGGAGTTAATTCCGGCAAATTGAAATGGGTACCATTAAACTCTGCAAAGATTCAGAATAAACCTGAAGGTAAAACAAGAGTGGGTGCTATTCCAGAGCATGCTTTGTTATGGCCAATACCACTGAGCGAAATGCAGGCGAACCCTGCGTTAGAGGGCAATCAGAATCCAGGTTGGAGTTAAAGTTCAAAGAAAAAATATTTCATTAAATATTGGTGTATTAATTTTAAAAGAGTTCGGAATTTCCGAACTCTTTTTTTTGATATTTATAGCATAGGTTTCTTAAAGTGTTAAGAAGTATAGAGCATTAGTAGATGTTTAACATAAATAATGTGAAATGTATTATTTGTCAGACAAAATGATTTGATATATGAAGATTTTTTTACCATATTTGCCCTCGGTTGTAAGTTTTTATAAAAATATAGACGTAATAATACCATATTTATAAAAAAAATTAACCATTAGATTCTTGATATAATTAATTGTAAAACATTTCAATAAATGACTATGAAAGAACAGTTTATGAGACGATTTGTTATCTTGTTAACGATTGCATCATTAGTACTCTTATCAGGTGTCTTATTTTCGTGCAAAGACGACGATTCTAAAACAGAAGAGAGAGTAGAATATGATCCTAAGAAACCAGTGGAGTTAACTAAGTTTTATCCCGATTCGGGATTTTATAAGGAGAAAGTTTTGATCGAAGGATCAAATTTTGGTACTGATGTTGAAAATATCAGAGTGTATTTTAATAACAAGCCTGCGGCTGTTATTGGTTCAACTGGAAAGAGAATGTATGTTCAAGCTCCTCGTCTACCGGGAGATACATGCGTAATATCGGTGGTTGTGGGTAAAGACTCATTGAGTTTTGAGAAACCTTTCTTTTATTTTCAATCTGTAAGTGTTACAACAATAGCAGGCAACGGACAATATGATTATAAGGATGGAGATTTGGCCGATTGTATGTTGTCGCCTCGCTATCTTTGTGTAGACAAAGAGGACAATATTTTTGTTTCGTGTCGTAATATGCCTGGAGAATCTTGGACGTACGAACAGATGGCTTATGCAAGAATAGACCAAGAGGCAAATCAACTTGTTACTATAGAGAGAGAATTGATTGCCAATGTTCCTACAGCTGACCCAGTGACAGGTATTGTTACTTTTCCTACTGAGGTGACTGTTGGCTCAATTTATACGCTTGATCCAAAAGAAAATTGGGGACCCAGAAAGCGGGAATTAAGATGGAAAAATTCCTCCGATATACCTCCTAAAGGATATAAACATGCTATGTCTGTTAACCCGAGTGATGGTTTTATATATATGAGATATTATCATGGGCATATAGTAAGAATAGATCCATCAAATTATGAGGCAGAAGTTATATACAAGACGCCACAGGGAGATAATTTTGGATTGACATTTATACCTCAAGAGCCAAATGTCCTTTATATGTCGTTTTCAAGTAATGCAGGAGTTAATGCAAATAGCATATGCAGTATAGATGTAACTGATCCGGAAAGCACTTTCAAAAAGCTTAGTGGAGCCATAAATGGTGGATTTAGAGATGGCCCTTTGGAGGTTGCGCAGTTTAAGGAACCAAATCAGATAATGAGTGATTCGGATGGTAATATATATGTGGCAGATAGAGGGAATCATTGCATACGTAGGATTACACCTGATAAGATGGTAGAAACTGTTTTAGGTGTTCCAGGTAAGAGCGGTTATAAAGATGGTGGAAAAGAGGAAGCATTATTCAATAATCCTACCGGAATTGGTATAGGTACGGATAACTCCGTTTATGTTGGTGATTGTGGTAACAAGCGAGTACGAAAATTATCAATAAATTAGGATGCTATGAATATAAAAAATGCAATTAATTCGTTTAAAACAAAGCGTATTTTAGTTGTAGCTGTGATGTTAATATCACTAAGTTTTGCCTTTTCAATAAATGCACAGACTTACACAATAAAGGGAGTAGTTACAGACGAAAAAGACACAACTCTTCCAGGAGCTACAGTATATTTACGTGATAATATTGGTGTCGGTACGACTACGGATATTGACGGTAAGTTTACAATAAAAGCATCGAGAGGTGATGTTTTAGTGATATCATTTTTGGGATATCAAAAACAGGAGTACCTTATTACAGAAGCAAAAACAGATTTGGTGATAAAGTTGGAACAAGAGGCTGAACAGTTGGATGAAGTAATAATAACAGGATTGGGAACTCAAAGGAAAATATCCAGTGTTGGTGCTATTTCGAGTGTAAATGTTGAAGAGTTGCAGACGCCCACCACATCGGTAAGTAATTTGCTAGGCGGACGAATAGCAGGTGTTATTTCTATGCAGACCAGCGGTGAGCCCGGAAGGAATATTTCCGAATTCTGGGTACGCGGTATAGGTACATTCGGCGCAAATTCGAGTGCGTTAGTTCTTATTGATGGTTTGGAAGGAGATATAAACACTATTGATGCGGCAGATATAGAGAGCTTTTCGGTTTTGAAAGATGCTTCTGCAACTGCAGTTTATGGTGTTAGGGGCGCCAATGGTGTCGTACTTATAACAACTAAAAGAGGGCAGGAAGATCGCCTTTCTATTACAGGACGTGCCAATTTTTCTGTTTCACATCTTAAAAGAAAACCAGAATATTTAAGAGCTTATGATTATGCAGTACTTGCAAATGAGGCACGAGAGGTTCGTGGCGAGACACCTGCATATAGTGATATAGAATTGGATATTATTAGAGATGGCACGGATCCGGATCTTTATCCTGATGTTAGCTGGCAAGATGAGATATTGAGAAATACGGCTCTGTCAAATTCTTATTATGTTAGTGCAAGAGGTGGAGCAAGAGTTGCCAAATATTTTCTTAGCTTGGGATTGCATAATGAAACAGCTGCTTATAAAACAGACAAGGACAGTCCGTACGCAGCAAACGTGGGTTTTAAGACATACAACTTCAGGACAAATATAGACTTGGAGCTTTCGCCTACTACGAATCTTTATTTTGGTTCCGAAGGTTTCTTTTCTCAGCATAAAAATCCGGGTGTTGCCAGTACAGACTATATATGGTATTCACAGTCGAACTTGAATCCTCTGTTGTTGCCTAAGATTTATTCTAATGGACAATTTCCGGCAGCAGGTACAGGTTCTCTAACATCGCCGATAGTGCAAATAAATCATATGGGAACAAGGACCAATGAAGCATATAAAGGAAAGATAACCATGGCATTGAGTCAAGACTTATCTTTTATATTGGATGGTCTTAAGATAAGAGCGCAAGGGGCATACGATATTCAGAGTTATTTTAATGAGAGTAGATTGTTGCAACCTGCATTATATCAAGCTATAGGGCGAGACAATGATGGTGTTCTTCAAACTATTCAACGAGTACAAGAGGGCAATATATCTTATAATAACTCGAGAGATCAATTCAGGAAATATCACTTTGAAAGTACATTGAATTATGACAAGGTGTTTGAGGAAGATCATAGAGTTTCAGGTTTGGTATATTACTACATGAGTGATGAGAAATGGGCTAGTAGAAGTACGAATAACCTGAATGCTATTCCACTTAGATATCAGGGTGTTTCGAGCCGTCTTACTTATGGTTTTAAGGATACATATATGATAGACTTAAACTTTGGTTACACAGGTTCGGAGAACTTTGAGCCCGGTAGTCAGTATGGCTTTTTCCCTTCTGTAGCATTGGGATGGGTAGTAACTAATTATGATTTTGTCAAGAAGAGTATGCCGTGGTTGAGTTTTTTGAAGTTCAGAGGTTCGTATGGGATTGTGGGTAACGATAGAATTAGTTCTAGGCGATTCCCTTATTTAACATTGGTAAACAGATATAATGCGTCACCATGGGGGTCTGCTGTTACTGAAGCAGTTAACGAGAGCGTTATAGGCGCAGACAATTTGAAGTGGGAGAATTCTACGAAAGCAAACTTAGGTATTGATGGACGATTGTTTAATGATAACTTGACGTTTGTAGTAGATATATTTAAGGATAAACGTGACAGAATATTTATGCAACGTGTGCAAATTCCTGATTATGTAGGACTTGTTTCAAGGCCATATAGTAATGTGGGGGCAATGACCAGTTATGGGTCAGATGGAAATGTAAGTTACACTCACAGGTTTAATAACGAGATGAGTTTTACAGTTAGAGGTAACTATACTTACTCAAAAAATGATGTGAAACATTGGGAAGAAGCAAATCCTTTATACCCTTATCAAGATGTTACGGGTTATCCCTATGGAACCATAAGAGGCTATCATGCTATAGGTTTGTTTAAGGATTGGGATGATGTAAATAATAGTCCTGCTCAGTTTGGAAAAGTCATGCCAGGAGATATAAAGTATAGGGATGTTAATGGTGATGGTGTGATAAACTCAGATGATATGACTCCATTGAGCTATAGCACGTATCCATTATTGATGTACGGTTTTGGAGGTGAATTTAAGTATAAAGATTTCACTTTAGGTGTTTTGTTTAAAGGTACAGGAAAAACTGACTTTTTCCACGTTGGCTATAGAAGTAATGGTATGGGGTATGTTCCTTTCTTTAGAGGCGTAAATGGTAATGTGTTGAGCATTGCTGCAGATCCTCATAACAGATGGATACCTAAGAAGTATGCAGAAGAAAAGGGCATCGATATGGCACTTGCTGAAAATCCTAATGCACGTTTTCCACGTTTGACATATGGATATAATGAGAACAATTCTCAGTTGTCCGATTTTTGGAAAGGCGATGCCAGATATCTACGCCTACAGGAAGTTACATTAAACTATAACTTAAAAGCTGATTGGCTTAAAAAACTTAATGTGTCTTCAATAGATCTTCAGATAGTTGGTAACAACCTATTATTATGGGATAAGGTTAAATTGTTTGATCCGGAACAGGCCTATAGAAATGGTGAGGTATATCCTATACCTACTACTTATACTTTCCAGATGTACATTAATTTATAATATTAGTAACGATGAAAATATTGACTGAAAAGCAAAATATACGATATAGAATAGTTATGACACTATCTGCAGTTTTGCTCTTGCCTTTTATGTTCATAACTCATTCTTGTAAAGATTATCTAAATATTGACGAATATTTCAGTGATGAGTTGAAACTGGACTCTGTATTTGCAGAGACAAGATATGTCATGGACTATATGTGGGGCACAGCGGATATGTTTCCTGATGAAGCAAATATATTTCAGAATAATCATACACCCGGTCCATTGGCAACTGATGAGGCATTTACAGGCTTTTTAACTCTGCATAATTATAATGGCATGAGATATGTTTTGGGGGAAATCACGCCAGAGCATATGTATAATTTGAATACTTGGAATACTTATTACAGAATCATTCGCAAGTGTAACACTATTTTGGCACGTATTGACGAAGCTAAAGACATGACTACGAAAAACAGAACTTTGATAATTGCTAATACTCGTTTTATGAGAGCTTATGCATATTATTCAATACTTGTTGATTATGGCCCGCCAATTTTGTTGGGTGATGAAATAATGCCTAACAATGAGTCACTGGATGCTTATGACCGTTCTCGCAGTACTTATGATGAAGCTGTTGAATATATTTGCAGTGAGTTTGAAGAGGCAGCTACGTTTCTTCCTGTTACACTTCCATTGACTGAATTTGGACGTCCTACTAAGGGTGCAGCTTATGGATTGATTGCAAGATTAAGATTGACTCATGCCAGTCCATTGTACAACGGAGGTGAAGCTGCACGTAGAACTTTTGGTGATTGGAGAAGGAGTGAAGATAATGTGTTATATGTCTCTCAGACTTATGATGAAAAACGTTGGGCTTTGGCTGCAGCTGCAGCAAAGAGAGTTATGGAGATGGAACAGTCGGGTGCACCTTTATATAAGTTGTACACTGTTGGAGCCGATACAGAAACTCCGTCATTGCCCGAAGGTGTTACATCAGATGCTGATTTTTATGAGGCATGGCCTGATGGTGCTGCCGGAATAGATCACTTTAAATCATATTCTGACATATTTACCGGAGAGGCTGTTATTCCAAGTAATCAGGAATATGTTTGGGGCAGACGAAGTGGTGTCGTTGCAAATAATACACGCATGGCATTTCCGCAGAGATTGTCAGGATATAATGGATTGTGTGTTACACAGAAAGTTATAGATGCTTACTCTATGTTTGATGGTAGATCAATCTATAATTCAAGTGAAGCTTATCCATATAGAGAGGAAGGCTTTAGTAATAGTGTTAAAACTTTCTCTGGATATAGGTTAAATTCGGGGGTTAGCAACATGTATGTTGGCAGGGAAATGCGTTTTTATGCATCTATTGGATTTAGTGAATGTTATTGGCCTATGACTTCATCTACATCATCAGGCCAATATAATCAGACTATAAGGTATTATTTTGATTCTCCTAACGGGAAAGGTGGCGTAAGTAGTCCTAATGATTATCCTATAACAGGGTATGTAATTAAGAAGTTTATACACCCAACGGATGCTTGGTCGGGTGATAATAATAGAAGGATGGATAAGGCTTTCCCGATTATCAGATACGCAGAGATTTTACTTTCTTATGCTGAGGCTCTAAATAATTTAACACAAACACATACAGTTGAATTAGGAGGAAAGACATATACTGTTTCTAGAGATATGCAAGAAATAAAGAAGGCTTTTAATCAAGTAAGACATCGTGCAGGTCTTCCGGGTTTGGTTGGGAATGAGGATTTAGCTACAGTACAGGAAATGATAGAGCATGAACGTATGATAGAGTTTTTGTTTGAGAACAGACGATATTATGACGTTAGAAGGTGGGGCATCTATGAAAAAACAGAAAGTGTTCCTATCAAAGGTATGAATGTGGAAGGAACTAAGGATGCATATTATGCAAAGGTAAACCCTAACTCTTCAAGAATAGGCTCTAGGGTGGTGAACAAGAAACTTGTTTTGATGCCTATACCATTGAATGAAATTAGATTGGTGCCGAAGTTGGATCAAAATCCCGGTTGGGAAAGATAAAAATTTTGTGTTATGAGAAAGTTTATTACAAACAGCATAATTATGAAGGTAGCGGTATATAGCGTAATTATTTCAGTATTGATGCTTTTGGCTTCATGTGATCGTGATGAGGTGTTTGAAAAAGAGCAATATAAGAATGTTTTTGCGCTAATAAGTGAATCGGACAATGTTGTTAGAAAGTTTCATGAATTAGGAGAAGAATCTGTAGGTTATGTTTCTGCATCGCTTGGAGGAACAAATCCGACAACCGAGGATATTGTTGTGAATATGGTTGAAGATCCGTCACTTATTGACAGATACAATCTAAGTAACTTTGATGTTGATAGGTCTAAGTACATACATGCTTTGCCCAAAGATAAGTATCATATTGAGAGTATGCAATTTACGATTAAGAAGGGTGAGATTAACGGGAGGTTACCGATAACAATTAACCCTGATGGCTTGTCTCCTGATTCATCGTATTTTATACCTCTTCGTGTTGAGAACTTTTCGGCTTATGAGCTTAATCCCAATAAGAGTTATGTATTGTATGCTGTACGGACAAAGAACTGGTGGGCATTGTCTGATGGAAGCTCCAGCTATAACATGCGCTCAAAGTTTAAGATTAAAGGTTCCCTATCGGAGATTAATTTACCGGGGAGTAAAGTAATGTTTCCTATCAGCAAGAATAAGGTTAGAATTATAGCCGGGAACGAAAAGTATGAATCAGATGTTAAGGCATTATATCTATCTGCCATAGTATTGGAGATATCGGAGGATAATAAAGTTACTATTAGTCCGTATGGAAAGATTGATGTAAAACAAATTGATGATGATAAGGATTTCCCTAATATCTTTATGATTGAAAACGATGGGTTCTATACATATAAAACTTTTCTACTTCATTATGAATATGTAGGTACGGATGGAACGACTTATGAGATTAAGGAAGAGTTGCGTATGGAGTATGATGAAAACGAAGATGAACAGTTATAAATTTTATATTGAGGATTCAATTTAATTATGTTATGATTATTATGAATAAGTATAGATTTTTTGGATATAGTTTTATAGTGTTATTGTTTTCGACTCTGTTCTTATGGTCTTGTGATGAGTATGACAGGAGGTCAGTCGAAAATGATTTTTTTGTAAATCATGCTTCACTTTCTATGTTTGTAGGGGACAAAGTGCAATTAGTAGCGAGTCCTACCGGAGTAACAAATAAATATAAATGGGAAAGTGCGGACCCATTAATTGCAAGTGTTTCGAATGATGGATTAGTTGAAAGTCTTGCTGAAGGTGAAACAATGATTATGGTGAGTTCAGGAGATTTAAGTATTCAGATACCAGTGGTGTCAGTAAAAAAAATTCCATTGAAAAGTATAGAATTGAATAATAAATTAATAATAGGTAAGCCCGGAGATGTTGTGACAATATTTGTTACTAATAGTCCAGAAGATGCTAACTATATTCCGTCACAGAAGTGGGAAAGCAAGGATCCAAGAGTTGCGCTTGTAAATCCTAATGGAAAAATTTCACTAGTTGGCATTGGTAAAACAGATATTGTTTATGAAGTAGGTGATTTGAAAGAGATCGTTAAAGTTGTTGTTACATATACACGACCATTTAAAGGACCTCATATTCTTTCTAAAGACGCCGAGTTGTATATTCCTGCAGCAAATTTTGATTTTGGTGGAGAAGGATATGCATTTCATGATTCCGATTCTGCAAACAAAACTAAAAGTAACTACAGAAAAGATAATGGTGACCCTGATGGTGCGGCGGCAGATGTTGAGGGGGATGGTACTAACTTAGGTTATACGAATGCTGATGAGTGGTTTCAATACACTGTTGAGGTTAAAGATGCCGGAGAATATTATTTTGATATTAGTCAATCTGCTGGTGCCGGGGGAGGAAGATATCATCTAATAATTGATGGAGAAAAGTCTACAGAGTCTGTAGATGTTCCAAATAATGGAAGTTGGAATAGCTGGAGATGGTTCCCAAGTATGCCTCAAGTAATAAATGTTTCTGAGGGTATTCATGAGTTTAGATTCTACTTTGAAGGTGGAGGATTTAACCTAAGGGGATTGAGGTTTATTAAGAAGTAGTAGATATTATATTTAAAGAATAGGCTGTCTCAAAAAGAATTAATTTTCCATGAGACAGCCTATATTATTTTAATCAATTGCGTTATCAGCAATTACTATTCATTTACTTTCAGTTTAATGCGTTGCTGGTCTTCATCAAAATCGAGGAGGACGACGTCGCCTTCTTTTAGATTTACATTTAGAATTGCCTCGGCAAGTTCATCTTCAACATACTTCTGTATTGCACGTTTTAGTGGTCTTGCTCCAAATTGAACATCGTAGCCTTTGTTTGCAATGAACTCTTTGGCTGCATCAGTAAGTTTAATATTGTATCCCAAATCGGCAACACGCTTGTAAAGTCCTTCCAGTTCCAGGTCAATGATCTTGTATATTGACTCTTTGCTTAGTTGGTCGAACATGATAATGTCGTCTACTCTATTTAGAAATTCGGGTGCAAAAGCTTTGCTAAGAGCTTTTTGAATTATGCTACGTGAGTGCTCAACATCAGATAGATGGCTGTCGTTTCTAAAACCTACTCCTCTGCCAAAGTCTTTTAGTTGACGCGTACCGATGTTTGAAGTCATTATCAGTATTGTATTCTTGAAGTCGATCTTTCGGCCTAAGCTGTCGGTTACGTGCCCTTCGTCCATTATCTGTAGCAGAAGGTTGAACACGTCAGGGTGAGCTTTTTCCACTTCGTCTAGCAATACGACGGAGTAGGGGCGACGACGAACCTTTTCGGTTAGTTGACCACCTTCTTCATATCCTACATATCCCGGAGGTGCCCCGACGAGTCTGGAAACATTGAATTTCTCCATGTACTCACTCATGTCAATTCTGATTAGGTTTTCAGGAGAGTCGAAAAGATACTGTGCAAGCATCTTTGCTAAGTGCGTTTTGCCCACGCCTGTTGGCCCTAAGAACATGAAGGTTCCTATTGGCTTATTTGGGTCTTTAAGCCCAACACGGTTTCGTTGTATTGCTTTAACAGTCTTTTCAACAGCTTCGTCTTGACCAATAATTTTGCTTTTTAGTATATCTTTCATTTGAACTAGTCGTTGACCTTCAGCCTGTGCAATTCTTTGTACAGGTACTCCTGAAATCATTGCCACGACCTCTGCTACATTTTCCTCATCCACTATTTCCGGATTATCCTTCAATTCCCTTTGCCATTTATCCTCTTCGGCTTCCAGCGCTAATTGCAACTGACGTTGCTTATCACGATAGTTTCCGGCGAGTTCATATTGTTGAGCTTTGACAGCATCAGTCTTTAGCTGTATTACTTCCTCTAATTGCCTTTCCAGTGTGTCAATGTTTTCTGGAATTGCAATGTTGGAAATGTGAGCTCTGGCTCCGGCTTCATCTAATGCGTCTATAGCCTTGTCAGGGAATGTGCGGTCGGTAATATATCTGTCTGTCAGCTTAACACATGCCTCGAGAGCTTCGTCGGTATATCTTACATTGTGGTGGTCTTCGTATCTGCCTTTTATATTTTTCAGTATCTGCAGAGTTTCCTCAGAGGTAGTTGGCTCTACGATCACTTTTTGGAATCGACGTTCCAATGCGCCATCCTTTTCGATGTTTTTTCTGTATTCATCCATTGTTGTTGCACCGATGCATTGTATTTCGCCACGAGCCAATGCAGGTTTAAGCATATTCGCAGCGTCAAGCGAACCGGCTGCACCTCCTGCTCCCACGATGGTGTGTATCTCGTCGATAAACAGAATAATATTGGGGTTCTTAGATAGCTCGTTAAGGATAGCTTTAATACGCTCTTCAAACTGACCTCTATATTTAGTGCCTGCCACTATTGAAGCCATATCAAGGGCAATCACCCGTTTGTCAAAAAGGGTTCTTGACACCTTCTTCTGGTTAATTCTAATGGCTAATCCGTCGACGATGGCTGATTTACCAACACCCGGATCACCAATTAGTACAGGGTTGTTCTTCTTTCGACGACTCAAGATTTGAGCGATTCTCTCTATCTCCTTTTCCCTTCCCACAACCGGGTCGAGCCTGTTTTCTCTAGCTGCACGTGTGATGTCTGTGCCAAAATTATCAAGGACAGGAGTGTCGGAAGTGGCATTTCTGCTACCGACGGATGGAATCTTATCACGCCCGGGCTTAGGGAATCCACTATCCATGTCGTCATCATCATCGTCAGTGAAATTTATTCCACTTGAAAAGCTGTCGGTTGATGATTCTTGAGATTCCTTTTTATCATTGGTGATATATCTGAAAGCAGATTCGTAGTCAATCTTAAACTGTGTAAGAATGTCATATATAGTGGTGTCCTTTAGCTTCAAAATGGCTAAAAGTATATGTTCAGTATCAGTTTCAGGACTTTTGGTCAGACGCGCTTCCAGAATGCTGAGCTTTAGGGCTTTTTCCGTCTCTTTATTAATCACAATCTCGTTGCCTCCTGAGTCGTACGACTCCTGGTGCTGGCGTATGTTATTGTCAATATAGTCTTTTAGTATTCGTAGATCTATATCAAAATCTTGAAGAAGCTGTATAGCCTTACCACTACCATCGCGCAAGATGCCAAGCATTAAGTGCTCAGGACCGAGGTAGTTGTTTTGAAGACGCCCTGCCTCTTCACGACTATAAGCCATTACATCTTTTACTCTTTTAGAAAAGTTGTTATCCATTATATATTTTCATTTCGTTTTTTCTTATTCTATGCACACGAATATATACTTTTATTTTAGTAGTATAGATATGGTGTACACATTGATACTGCACAAAAACAATGCCAAACTAAAAGTGGCTTAAAAAGTAGCTTTTAAGAAAAGATTGTGTGTTAGAGTTTTTTCTTTTTTAGTACAATCCAGATTATAAAGGGAGAACCAAAAAGAGCGGTAACTGCATTTATAGGCAGAGTTCTGTTGGATATTGGGAGTTGTGATGCTATGTCACAAGTCAGCATAAGAACGCTTCCTAGAAGTATTGTTGCTGGTATTATTGTTCTGTGTGTAACCGTTTTGAATATGGATCTTGCCAGGTGTGGAATAACGACTCCAACGAATGCAATAGGTCCTGTGAATGCTGTTATGGCTCCTGTAATACATGCTGCTATGCTGATGATTAGTAGTCGCGTTCTTTTTACGTTTAAGCCTGTACTTACAGCGTAGTTTTCACCTAAAAGTAAGCTGTTTAGAGGCTTTTGGATAAAGAAAACCAATGTTATACCTATAGCTACGATTGCAAACAGAATGGGTAGTTTGTCCATGGTTATGGCACTTAAACTGCCGAACGTCCATGTAATAAATACTTTTAGGGAGTCCGGATCTGCAAAGCTTTGCAGTACTGTGACTATTGCACTTGCCACGTAACCGAAGATCATACCTAATACCAGTATGGTTACTGAGTCCTTTATTTTTGAAGATACGGCAAGGATAACGAACAGTACGACGGTTGCTCCAATGATTGCAGCAACTATTTGAGCAGTGGAACCCAATGACTGTACTACTGGATATATAGCGGTTCCACTAAGCATGGTAAGTAGTGCTACACCAAGGCCTGCACCTGCGCTAACGCCCAAGACGTCAGGACCTGCTAGAGGGTTTCGAAAAAGAGTTTGCATCAGTAGTCCGGACACTGAAAGCGCACTCCCTGCCAAAACAGCCGTTATTGCCTTTGGGAGTCTGTGATTTAGTATTATTTCTCTTGCAATATCATTGTTAGACCTTCCTGAAAGTATTTGCCATATTTCTCCTACAGGAATGGGAGCATTACCTACAAATATATCGCCTACAAAAGCAGCAATAAGTATCAATATAAGATAAACGAATATGAATTTATTGTTTTTCAATTCTTAGTCGAGAGGTTTTATGTAGGTTAATGAATAATCAGGCAGCAGCTCGGGATATGCCACCTTGATGATGTCAGACAATACAAGGTGAGGATTAGCGATTGCACCTTCAAAATAGTCGTTGCCACCGGAAGTTGTAGTTCTTTTTAAATTGTTGTAGACATTGTGTTTTTTAACAGCATTGATCAGCATGTATTTTGAATCCTTAGTTCCCAATTCTTTGTAAGACTTTGCATCGCAGCCGATCCATAGGTCCGCATTGTTGAAGGTCGTTAGTACAGACTCTATGTCTAACCCTATGCTACCACTACTTTTATCTTCATTCAAATAATAGTTTAGTCCTGCATCTCTGAACAGTTCAGCATTAAAGCTTTGACCTCCCGGCACGTACCATGTGTCTTGGAAGATATCCCCGGAAAGAACAGCTATCTTTTGACTTATGTTTTCGGTTAATGCTTTGGTTTGCAAGTATTTTTGCTCAATTTGGTCAAATGCTTCACGGGCCTGTTGCTGTTTGTCATAGAATGCAGCTATCAACTTTATCCATTCGGCTCTGGCTAAAGGGTTGTTTTCCATCCATTCGATGGAGTAAATTATTGGGATACCCAGTTTTGCAATTCGGTCGCTATAGCTGTCCACCTGAGCATAAGCGGAGTTGATGGATGCCTGCGGTTTAAGAGCGATTGTTTTTTCTATGTTAGGATTGAAAGGATCGCCTAAATCTACTATATCTCCACTTGCTAGGTTTTTCAAAATAGTGGGGTTGTAGATTCTGAAACCATCGGTGACACCCTTTACTGTGCCTAGTTCATCTATGAGATTAAGGAACTCAAAATATGCGAAAGTGTTTACAGAGACAGATGTCAAAGGAATTTTTATGACAGACTCTTTTGATGAAGAATATGGCAGATTATTCGGCTTATCACCTTTGTATAGGTAGTAAACATGATATGCTTCATCATATTTAGTCCATGGATTGAGAACTGTAACTTTTGTATAATTATCAAAATAGTCTATTGTAAAGCCTTTAGAGTATTTAATTTCTTCGTTATCGATAGGTCGTGTGTCAATACCTTTGCTGTCGTGTTTGCTTACACAACCAAAGAATGTGAATAGAATTAATGATATTGCAAAGAAGAGTTTATTTATCTTCTTTTTCAACGTGTTCATCTTCTGCGGGTTTTTTCTTATTCTTTTTAAAGTTGTCTTTGACTTTATCAACCGGTATAATAGGATTCACAGGCTCCATTTTTGTAGTCACTCTTGGCAGAGATGTTGAGCCGGGTATATATTCATATCTGAACATATTGAAGAAAAGTATGAATAGAGATAGAATCAATGGGCCGAATACAACTCCCCAGAATCCAAACATAGGAATACCGATGAGCACACCGAAGACTGTTATTAGAGGGTGAATGTCTGCAAGTTTTTTTTGCAGTAGGAATCGAGCAACATTATCTATACCACCAATAATTATTAGTCCATATATGAATAATCCGATACTGGGATAGACATTTCCAGCAACGAAGAGGCTGATTGATAAAGGGATCCAAACAATCATGGTTCCAACAAGTGGGAGGATTGACGCAAAAGCTGTAAGAATGCCATATAAAATAGGGCTGTCGACACCGAAGATAAGGTAGCCAAGATATGCAAACATCCCTTGCAGTATAGCCATTAGTGGTATACCAACCCCATTTGCTTGAATTATTAGTCGTGTTTCTTCAGCCAAGATGGCTTTATTCTCTTCTTTCAAAGGTAATGCTTCCCAAATTGCTGTTTCGAACCCTTTATTGCTGAATAGCATGTAGTATAGCACAAAAAGAATTACGACTATGTTGATAATGAACGAGTATATGCTATTGCCAAGAGAAGTTATCAGATTGGTGCCTATGCGAGGAAGTCCTGACAGATTTTCGGGAGTGAAAAGATTAAATCCTATACGATTTTCTAGGTCATTTATGAAACTATTGATGTTGTCCATAATGGCTTGAGGATCAATGCTGACACCGGAGAATGTGTCAATGATTAGGAAAACTATCCCAGTAAGAGGTAGAAGTATGAATATCAATACCTCAAGAACTATTACTAATGCACTTAGCCCTCGTTTCCAGTTTCGTTTTTCGGTAAGATATCTATGCTGACCAATTACTATGACATAAAGCGTGGCTGCGCCGAGCAAGCCACTCATGTAGGGGCGTGTGTAGTTGAATATAATGAGACCTGTAATTATTATCAGTCCTATCAATATATTTTTGTAGTGAGCACTGTTTTTTTTCTCTTTTTCTTCCTCCATTTTAAGTTATTGGTTGTTTAAATATCTTTACGCAAAAATTCTATGCCTTATTCGTTCTCTTGTTGATAATCTTCTAACTTAGCGTATCCACCACTTATAAGTGCTTCTTTTGCTCTTTCGTAGTCGGATTCTTTTACTTGCATCTCAATATCTCCTGTGGGAAATGCCATCATATTAGAGGTCAGCCCTTTCATAAAAACTTCGATACCTTCCATTTCCATATAAGATTGAACAACAGCTACATCAGCCGGGAAAGTAAATGTTTTTACTGTTATTAATTTATCTTCCATGTTGTATGAGTTTTGATATATTATTGTGTAAAATTAGTTGTTTTTTTTATAATATGCTACTTAGAGTAGTTGGTTTTAAGCGACAGTGTCAAAATACTATCTATTGAAAAGAATTTTGTCACCAACATTGATCCCTTTGCTGCTGCAATATCCTGCATTAACTTCAACGACATAGATTGAAGGCTTTGATGAAGCATAGTTTTGTTCGCTAAGTGGAGTTGTGTTTTGATGTATTGTTACGATGACGCCTTCTTTGTCAGTAAAAATCATATCGAGTGGGATGTAGGTGTTTTTCATCCAAAATCCTTGGATATCTTCATAATCTTGTATGAACAGCATGCCGGCATCTTGTGGCAAGGATTTTCTGTACATTAGTCCTCTTGCTCTTGCCTGGTCGTTTTGAGCAATTTCAATATCAATAATCGATATGGTGTCGTTATTGCTGCCATCAATAAAATATAGTTCTCCCTGTTTGTTGAATTGAATTTCGAGAGATTTGTCTTGTTGTAACGGTTGATTTGTTTGTCTATTTTTGGGTAGAGAGAAAAAAACAATTAACCCCAGTGCTACAATAAGCAGTGAAATTAGGTAAACTCTTTTGTTTTTATTCTTTTTGTTTGTCATTTGAAGTGTATTTATATAAAATGCTCAGTTGTATTATAAAATAAACACATTTATTCTTCTAATGTTTATGTAATCTGACCAAATTTGCCAAGACTTATGGCAGATTTGTGATGGGAAATAGCAGTGTGACTGAAATTTTGTCAGTCTTTATGATCTATTTTAGTTTGGCACAGAATTGGCAATTACGATGATGTTGATTAATAAAACAAATATCATTTAATTAATAAATTTCAAAATAGATTAGTTATGAACATTAAACCGTTAGCAGATAGAGTGTTGGTTAAACCAGCTGCTGCAGAAGAAAAGACAGTGAGTGGCATTATAATTCCTGACACAGCAAAAGAAAAACCATTGAAAGGAAGTGTTATCGCCGTTGGTGAAGGAACTAAAGATGAAGAAATGGTTGTAAAGGCAGGTGATATGGTGCTTTATGGAAAATATGCAGGCACAGAGGTTGAAATTGATGGAGAGCAGCACTTGATTATGCGTCAATCTGATATCTTGGCAATTATTGCTTAAAAGGCAACATTATAAATTAGGTACATTGAAAAAATAATACATTAAATATAAACAAAATGGCAAAAGATATTAAATTTAATATGGATGCACGCGACCTTTTGAAGAAGGGCGTGGACGAATTGGCAGATGCAGTAAAAACTACATTGGGACCAAAAGGTCGAAATGTCATCATAGATAAATCATACGGTGCACCACAAATTACAAAGGATGGTGTGACAGTTGCAAAAGAGGTTGAGTTGGAAGATCCATTTAAGAACATGGGCGCTCAGCTTGTTAAGGAAGTTGCTTCAAAGACTAATGATGATGCCGGTGACGGTACTACAACTGCAACAGTATTGGCACAGTCAATCATTGGTGTTGGATTGAAGAACGTTACTGCAGGAGCTAATCCTATGGCTTTGAAACGCGGTATAGATAAGGCAGTTGCCAAGGTTGTTGAGAATTTGCGTGAGCAAGCAATCGAAGTTGGTGGAGATCTTAAGAAGATTGAAAACGTTGCAAAGATTTCGTCAAACGGAGATGAGACTATCGGTAAGTTGATAGCTGAAGCTATGCAAAAGGTTAGCAAAGAAGGTGTTATTACTGTTGAAGAAGCAAAGGGTACTGAAACTTACGTTGATGTAGTTGAAGGTATGCAGTTTGACAGAGGTTATATCTCTCCATACTTTGTTACTGACACAGAAGCAATGAAGGTTGAGTTTGAAAACCCTTTGATCTTGATTCATGACAAGAAGATCTCAGCAATCAAGGATTTGTTGCCAATTTTGGAAAAGGGTATCCAGACAGGACGTCCTATGTTGATTATTGCTGAAGATATTGACTCAGAAGCATTGACAACGTTGGTTGTAAACCGCTTGCGTGGTTCATTGAAGGTGGCTGCTGTTAAGGCTCCAGGATTTGGTGACCGCAGAAAAGAAATGTTGGAAGATATCGCAATTTTGACCGGTGGTGTAGTAATTTCTGAAGAAAAGGGACTTACACTTGAAAACGCTACTATAGACTTGTTGGGTAGTGCTGAAAAGGTAACTGTTGATAAGGATAACACTACAATAGTTAATGGTACAGGTGATAAGGAAAACATCCAGAGCAGAATAGGTCAAATACGTAATCAGATCGATAAGACAACTTCAGACTATGATCGTGAGAAACTTCAAGAAAGACTTGCTAAATTGTCAGGTGGAGTAGCAGTTCTTTATGTAGGTGCCAACTCAGAAGTTGAGATGAAGGAAAAGAAAGACCGCGTACAAGATGCTCTTTCAGCAACCAGAGCAGCTGTTGAGGAAGGTACAGTTCCAGGAGGTGGTATAGCATACATCCGTGCAGTTGATGCTCTTGAAGGACTTAAGGGTGACAACGACGATGAGACTACAGGTATAGAAATCGTAAAACGTGCCGTAGAAGAGCCACTTCGTCAGATTGTAGCAAATGCCGGTAAGGAAGGTGCAGTAGTTGTACAGAAGGTTCGTGAAGGTAAGGGAGACTTTGGTTACAATGCTCATCTTGACAGATATGAAAACCTTTATGAAACAGGAGTTATAGACCCAACTAAGGTTGCACGTGTTGCTCTTGAAAATGCAGCATCTATTGCAGGAATGTTCTTGACAACAGAATGTGTAATTACAGATATTAAGGAAAAGAATCCTCCAATGCCTCCAATGCCAGCAGGAGGTGGAATGGGAGGAATGATGTAATCTTGAATAAAGATTTATAACATGTACACCTATAAGGCGTGTGATATCAGACATTTAGTTTGAATCACGCGCCTTTGTTTTTTGATTAATATGTAACATTTTAGTAACAGACAACTCAAATATTTTATGTATTTTTGTGAATAGTTTTATTAACAACATTATTGAATTGTTTTTATGGTTAAAAAATTGAATTTTTTATTGGTAGCTTTTTTAATGATTGTTACCAGTGTTGTTGAAGCACAGGTTACAACTTCAAGCATGAGTGGGCGTGTTGCCGATGCTGAAGGTCCTGTCATTGGTGCTACAGTTATTGCGACGCATGAGCCATCCGGTACTCAATATGGTACGGTGACTAATTTGGAAGGTCGTTATAATCTTAATGGTATGCGTGTCGGTGGACCGTATACAGTGGTTGTGTCATATATTGGTTATGGCACGAAAACGACTAGTGATATAGTTTTGAGTTTGGGTGAAAACTATTCCCTCGATGTTAATATGGAAGAGGAGTCATTTTCATTGGGAGAAGTTGTTGTAACAGGTTCAAGTTCTAAATTTTCTTCCGACAAGACCGGTGCAGTTACAAATATCACAAATACTCAGATAACTAATTTGCCGACTGTAAGCAGAAGCATAATGGATGTTACCCGTTTATCACCATATGGCGGAAATGGAATGAGCTTTGGAGGTACTGATGGTCGTACAGCAAACTTTACGGTTGATGGTGCGAACTTTAACAATAACTTCGGTCTTTCATCTGCACTTCCAGGTGGTGGTAACCCAATATCTATTGAAGCCATTGAGGAGCTACAAGTTGTGATTGCGCCATACGACGTTCGTCAGACTAACTTTATAGGTGGTGGTGTGAATGCTATTACCAAATCGGGAACGAACAAGTTTAAAGCAAGTGCATACGTTTTTCATAGGAATGAAAATATGCGCGGAGATAATGTTAATGGACAGGTGATTGAGGGGGCACGTGAGAAGGATAGAAATACTACTTATGGTTTTACTTTGGGTGGTCCTATTATTAAGAATAAGCTTTTCTTCTTTGTAAACGGAGAGTTTTCTAAGATACCTACAGTAGCAAACCGTTGGAGAGCTTCTACAGATGGTGTTGCTGATCCTGACAACTATATCTCTCGTACTACTGAGAGTGATCTTCAGAAAGTGTCAGATTTTGTGAGAGATAAATATGGTTATGACACAGGCTCTTATACTAAGTTCCCTGCTGATGAAAGCAACAACAAAGTTCTTGCACGCTTGGATTGGAATATAACCAACGAGCATCGTTTAGCTCTACGTTACAATTATACAAAAAACGTTAGATGGAGTTCGCCAAATGCTACATCAATGGACGGTGGTACAAGAATGTCGGAAGCCAGAATGTCTAAGGCATCAATGTCTTTTGCAAATTCGATGTACTCAATGGATAACTTAGTTCATTCGTTCTCTTTTGATTTGAACAGTAGATTGTCAGATAATTTGTCAAATCAGTTCTTGGCAACATTCTCAAAGCTTGATGACGTACGTGGAACTAATTCGTCAGAATTTCCTTTTATAGATATTTTGAAGGATGGACAAGCTTATATGTCACTGGGTTATGAGTTATTTACATGGAACAATGGTGTACACAACAATGTGTGGAACATTAAAGATGAGTTGACATTCTATCAAGGAAATCATAAAATTGTTGCCGGACTTGCATACGAGTATAAGATGGCAGACAATATTTATATGCGTAATGGTACAGGATACTACAGATATTCCAGTCTTGACGATTTTCTGAAAGGTGCTACACCGGAAATTGTAAATTTGACATACGGATATGATGGTGAGTCAGCTCCTGCCGCACGTGTGAGAAGCAATAAAATTGGAGCTTATGCTCAGGACGACTGGAACGTTAATGAGAATTTTAAATTGTCTTATGGCCTGAGATTGGATGGTTTGTTTTACAATAATTCTGACTTGATCACGAACAACGATATTTATGACTTGGATTATAATGGTCGTAAGATTGATACCGGTAAGTGGCCGGATGCCAATATAATAATCTCACCACGTGTTGGATTTGTATGGGACACTATGGGAGATAAGAGTTTGAAAGTTAGAGGAGGTACAGGTCTGTTTTCAGGTAACTTGCCATTAGTGTTCTTCACTAACATGCCTACAAACGGTGGTATGGTGCAATATCAGGCACACCTAAATAGTGGGACTAAGGTGTATGATGCTGAAACCGGTAAGACTATGATTGAAGGTTATAAAGGTGCTGTCATAACTGATGGTTCAGGTAATAAATTTATAGACATGTCTCAATTCGCAGGAGGTCTTGTTACGGATGGTAACGGTAATGCCACAGCTAATGCTCTTTTAGAAAAGCTTCATGGAATGGGTTACCCACAGACAGTTTCTCCAGAGGATGGTACTGTTCCATCAGCTATTGCCGCTGTTGACCCAAGCTTCAAGATGCCTCAAGTGTGGAAAACTTCTTTGGCAGTTGACTATTCATTACCAACATCATTCCCGATGTCGATTACAGCAGAGGGTATATTTAATAAAACAATAAATGGTGTTACAATCTCAGACTGGAGTATTCCAAATGTTGGCGGTTTTGCCAGATTTAATGGTGTAGACAACAGACCTATATATCCTGCAGGTTATAGAACAAATACTAAGGCATTTGTTTTGGAGAATACGAGCAAGGGTTATGGTTGGTCAGCTAACATTACAGTGAATGCACGTCCAACAGAGACCATTGATGTGATGGCTGCATATACACATACAGTAGCAAAAGATGTGACCGGCATGCCGGGTTCGAATGCTGAATCAGCATTTACATATGTGCCTACAGTTGAAGGTCCTAATAATATAAGGTTGCACAATTCACAGTATGTTACTCCTGATCGTTTGGTAGTGGGATTGACGACACATGATAAGTCAAATAATCATTACAGCTTTATCTACGAGGCATGGCGTGGTGGTGCTAACTACTCTTTTATGACGGTTAATGATATTAATGCTGATGGATATAACTATGATGTAATATATGTTCCAACAGATGAAGAGGTTGCAAATGGAAGCTTCAGATTTGTTTCTGCAGATGACCAAACACGTTTTATGGATTATGTTAAGGCAAACAATTATCTGAAGAACAGACAAGGTAAATATGCTGAGGCATATAGTGTATACTCTCCATGGGTACATCGCATAGATTTCAGCTATAAGCATGATTTTGTGTTGAATGATGGCAATAATGATCACAGACTTCAGCTTAGCTTCGATATTAAGAACCTTATGAATCTATTCAACAGTAAATGGGGTGTTGCTAAATATTTGAATCCAGAGATAGGCGCTGAAGCGAGAATACTTAAGTATGAAGGAGTTGATGCAGACGGTGTTGCAACATTCTCTACACCATCTGCAATACATAAAGATACCGAAACATTTACCACAAGCTATTCATTGGGACAAGCATGGTATATGTCGGTTGGAGTTAAATATATTTTCAACTAATAAAAGTGTATGATGATGAAATTTAGATATTTATTTCTATTAGCTACGATATCGCTTGCGTTTTTTGTAGGCTGTTCTGATGAAGATCAAGTAACCTTGCTTGATGAGATAAGAGTTTCTTCTTCATATGTGGCCCTGCCTGTTGATGGCGGATCATCGAGCATTACATTGACCGCGAGCCAAGATTGGACTTTGGAAAAGGTGACTACAGACAAGGATAAAGTTGAATGGTTATCAGTTTCAAATAGTTCAGGCAATGCAGGGGAGTTTACAATAAACTTTACTGCTGAAAAAACGATAAATGGGAGAACAGCAGAGGTTTTAATAAAGAGTGCAGGAGCTACGCAAAGAGTTAATATCATTCAAGGGTTGCCAAAGGTCTCTGAGTTAACCGTTGCTCAGGCATTGGCAGTTGAGGATGGAGTACTTGTGCGTGTTACCGGTGTTTGCACCAAAATAGATAATACCGAATATGGTAACTGGTACTTAGAGGATGAGACAGGATCAATTTACATCTATGGGACATTGGACAAAAAGGGGAACAAGAAAAACTTCTTGAGTTTGGGTCTTGAAGTAGGAGATGAGATTACTGTTGAGTCCCCAAGGTCTTCCTACAAAGGTGTTCCGCAACTTGTAGATGTTACAGTCTTGAAGATAAACAAATCGCTATTGAAAGTTGACACTGTGGAGAATCCTGTTTTGCCAGTTGAAGGCGGTGAGTTTATTGCCCATTTGACTTCTAAAGGTCAGGGCGTATCGGTTGAAATTCCAGAAGATGCAAAATCATGGTTGTCAATATCATCTATAGTGACAAAAGGAACGAGCAGCGTGATAAAATTTAAGGCTCTGGCTAACGAAGGAGGCGATCGCTCTACCACAATAGTTTTCAAGACTACTGATGGTAAAAAGAATTATTCTGCAGAAACCAGCATAAGCCAAAAAGGAGCTATTGTAGAAGCATCAATAGCAGATTTTCTTGCAGCTGAAGTTGGTGAAACTCAGTACCGCCTATCAGGTGTAATAACACGGATTGCCGACACTAAATATGGAAACTTAGATATCAGAGATTACTCTGGTACTTCGTATGTGTATGGCATTGAAGATTTCCAAGACAAGGATCTTAAAGTTGGAGATATCATTACTATTGTAGGAAAAAGAGCTGAATATAAGGGAAATCCACAGGTTGGTTCTGCAACGTTGGAAAATAAGATTTCTGTTGTAGATGCAACAGTTACCGAGGTATTAGGCAAAGAGGATTCTAATAATGGTTCTACCGTAATTAGTGTATATTAACTATATGCTTATATCAAGATCACCATAGAAGAAAAGAATTGCAATTCGATAGCGTTCGGCAGTACCA
>JBMNSN010000026.1:0-21484 GCA_050945215.1 Fermentimonas sp.
AAGGGGTGTAAGACGAAAAGAGATTTTCAGTCAAAGGTGATATACCCTGTCGTTAACATGGTTCTTGATAATAAAATAACAGATTTAAATGGCGCCGGTATTGACAGCATCAGCAAGAATGATACTCATCTATATATTTCAAACCACAGGGATATTGTGTTGGATGCTGCACTTCTAAACATATTGCTCTTCTCGGAAGGACTTGATACTACTGAAATTGCCATCGGTGATAATCTACTTATCTATCCGTGGATAGAGAAGGTTGTAAGGCTGAACAAAAGCTTTATAGTGAAACGTGGGGTTTCGGTGAGACAAAAACTTGAGGCTTCTCAGCAGCTTTCGGATTATATACACGACACAATAGTAAGACGCAAACAGTCGGTATGGATGGCACAAAGGGAAGGACGAGCCAAAGATTCGGACGACAAGACTCAGACAAGTTTACTTAAAATGCTTACTCTTCATGACAGGAAGAACCCTATAGAAACTTTGAAACTATTGAACATCAGACCTTTGTCGATATCTTATGAATATGACCCATGTGATTTTTTGAAGGCTAAGGAGTTTCAGTTGAAACGAGACAATCCCGAATATATCAAGAGCAAGAGCGATGATATTGAGAACATGTTAAACGGAATAATGGGATTTAAGGGAGGCGTCAATTTTAAATTGGGAAACCCTGTAAATAAGTTTATAGATGATATACCTGCCGACACTCCGCGAACGGAGTTGCTTCAGAAAGTGGCAGATATTATTGATAGGGAGATTTACGTCAATTATAAATTCTTCTCTATCAACTACGTGGCTTATGATATGATGACCGGCAATAATAGCTTCAGTAACAACTACACCAAGGAGGATGTGCATAACTTTGAAGATTATCTGAATCGTCAGCTGTCTAACATTCACATTGAGAACAAAGACGACGCTTTCCTTAAGGAGCAGATGATAAAGATGTATGGCAACACTGTGAAGAATTATATGGCTGTAACGGGTGAATAACAACTAACTTTTGTTGATGATATGTTTCGTAATGTAAGAGTAATACTTATTGTTGCATGCCTGTTGGTACTCACTGCTTGTGAGAAGGAGCAAAAAAGGATTGATGACTTTTTTGTGACTTTTGCCACAACCATTTTGTATGATTCAGGGTATAGGTTTGCCTTGGATAATGGTGATCTGGTTGTTCCTGAGGATTTGAAAGATTTTGATGGGACAACGGGGCAAAGGGTTGTGATTAATTACACTCCTATTTCTGACAACAGGGTTAAGGTTAACAACATTAGCAAAGTTTTTACTGATAATTTGCGTGAGACTGACATGGCGAACAGCCTGAAGATGGAACCGGTAAAGTTACAAAGTGTATGGATTGCAGGACGGTACCTAAACCTAATAATTGAGACAATGTACCACTCGCAACCTCATGCAATAGCTCTATACAGAGACATCACATCTACAGATTATAATTTATATCTTTCTTACTCAAGGAATAACGATGCTCCCGGCTCTTCTAAAATGATTTATGCATCATTTTATTTGGGTTCTATATTGGGGGAAAATAAAAAACCATCAACTCTGTTTTTTAATATCAACACAGTTGATGGCTTAAGAAAAATTGAATTAACTCCTTAGCTCATTGCCGGTATTGGCTCTTCGTCGATGGTGAAATCTATCGGCAAAATACATTTCACGTTTACCTTTTCACCGTTGTTTTCACCGGGTATCCACTTAGGCATCAAACCTAACACTCTGATTGCTTCATCGTTGAGAGACGGATTGATACCGCTTACCACATCGATATTGGAAATGGAACCATCGGCTCCTACAATGAATGAGCAAAGTATGCGACCTTCGATACCTTGTTGCAGTGCTTCTTTGGGATAACGTATGTTATGCGCGATGAACTTTGCCAGCTCTGCCTCTCCGTATGTATATTTTGGCATCTTGTCGACAATGGTATATATCTTATTGTTTTCTATGACAGACTCATCGGTTTTGGCATAAGCCTTTGCTGTGGCAGAACTTGATGGACGTGTGGTATATGTCGCATTTTTATTCAACTTGAAGTACATGGGTACATAAGTTTCGGAACGGACAATCTCTCCGTTGTGACGGCCGGGACGCCATGGTGGCATATTCTTCAATATTCTTAGTGCTTCTTCATTAAGAAGAGGTGTTGCTCCGTGAATTCTATTGAAGTTTGACAGTGTGCCGTCTTTCTCCACTACAAAAGTGTAGACAACCAAGCCTTGTTCCTCTTTTTCAACTGACTCGGCGGGATAGCTGAGCGTGTTTGATATAAAGCGGTGCATCTCGGGAGTACCTCCAACATAGATTGGCATTATATCAGGGTTTTCATATACCTTATCGCTTTTTGATACAGGGTAGTCTTGAGCTTTGAGAATTGATATGTTAGTTGTGGCTACTAATACTAATAAAGAAAATGCAACTATTAATTTTAGTCTAATATTATGCATGAATAAATATTGCTTTGTATGTTAAGAATTAAATTATTTGCAAATATACAAGTTTAATTTCTCTTTTCAAGTATGTGACATGTTAAACAACTTGCATCAAAGAGTATATTGTTTGTGGGCAGTTATTATTTTCAGAGGGTGGTATTAGTGTAGATATTAAGAAATAAAAAAACTCCGATTGACATATTTGAGCATAAACGTGCTATTCGTCAATCGGAGATAGTGAAACTGTGATTAAATTTGTAACACTATAGTTTTCCTACTAAGTCTATTGCAGGTTTGAGAGTTTTGTCTCCCTTTTGCCAATTTGCGGGACAGACTTCGCCATCGTGCTCAGCCACAAATTGAGCTGCCTCAATCTTTCTGATTAGTTCTTTAGCACTCCTACCAATAGAACCTTCGTTTATCTCAATAACTTTGATTACTCCTTCGGGATTGGCTACGAATGTGCCTCTGTAAGCAGTGAAATCTTCTTCACACAATATACCGAAAGCTCTGCTAAGCTCTCCTGTTCGGTCCGAAAGCATCGGAAACTTGATGGCTTTTATGCTCTCAGAAGAATCGTGCCATGCCTTGTGCGTAAAATGAGAGTCTGTGCTCACTGCATATACTTCTACACCAATAGATTGTAAGTATTCGTAATGGTCAGCCATATCCTTAAGTTCGGTTGGGCAAACGAAAGTGAAGTCTGACGGATAGAAGAAGAATACAGACCACTTGCCTGATGTGTCAAGGTTTGAAATTGTTTTGAATTCTCCGTTATGAAACGCCTGCAGCTTGAAATCAGGTATTCTTGAATTGATAATTGTAGACATATTTTTATACTTTTAATAGTTATGTTGCCTACAAATATAGTATAGTTTTTTACTATTTGAAAACTATCGACCATAGATATTAACTATATTTTTGTATAACATAGGTGATTCAATATTTATTATTGATGATACAATATTTACGCATATTTTTTGTACCTTTGCATCATAAAAGATTGTTTATTTATGCTGAATATTCGCAATATTGCCATTATCGCACACGTGGATCATGGTAAAACTACTTTGGTTGATAAGATGCTACTTGCTGGTCATCTTTTCAGAGATGATCAACAGTCGGGTGAACTTATACTCGACAACAACGAACTGGAACGTGAACGTGGCATCACTATATTATCAAAAAATGTATCTATAAAGTACAAAGACACAAAGATAAATGTTATCGACACCCCGGGACACGCAGACTTTGGGGGCGAAGTGGAAAGGGTGCTGAATATGGCAGACGGCTGTCTTTTGGTGGTCGACGCTTTTGAGGGGCCTATGCCACAGACACGCTTTGTGTTGCAAAAGGCAATAGAAATAGGCTTGAAGCCTATTCTTGTGATTAACAAGGTCGACAAACCTAACTGTAGGCCGGAAGAGGTACAAGAAGAAGTGTTTGACCTGATGTACAGCCTGGATGCAACTGAGGAACAACTCGACTTCCCTACTATTTATGGGTCTGCCAAACAAGGCTGGATGTCTGATGACTGGAAGAAACCTTCTGATAATATTGTTCCACTTCTTGAGGCAATAGTTAAGCACATACCGGCACCAAAAGTGTTGGAAGGTGATGTTCAATTGTTGATAACTTCACTCGACTATTCAAACTACGTCGGCAGAATAGCTATAGGGCGTGTACACAGGGGCACCATAAAAGCCAACACAGACTACGCTCTAGCTAAACGTGATGGCAGCATAAAGAAAGTACGCATCAAGGAACTTGACGTGTTTGAAGGATTAGGTAGGACTAAAGTGTCAGAGGTGAGTTCAGGTGATATTTGCGCTCTTGTAGGTATTGAAGGTTTCGATATTGGTGACACAATAACTTCTTTAGAGAATCCCGACCCTCTTGACCCCATTGCTATAGATGAGCCAACAATGTCTATGTTATTCACGATAAATAACTCGCCTTTCTACGGTCAGGAAGGGAAATATGTTACATCACGGCATATATATGAACGACTGATGCGAGAATTAGATAAAAATCTTGCCATGCGCGTTGAGGATTCAGGAAGCGCTGACTCATGGATTGTGTATGGTCGTGGCGTTCTTCATCTTTCAGTTTTAATTGAAACTATGCGTCGTGAAGGATATGAATTGCAAGTCGGCCAACCACAGGTTATTATAAAGGAAATTAACGGCATAAAGAATGAGCCTGTAGAGCAACTAACAGTTAATCTTCCGGAAGAGTATGCAAGCAAGATAATAGATATTGTTTCGCGTCGCAAAGGGGAACTTATCTCAATGGAAAACAAGGGCGATCGTATGCACATTGAGTTTAAAATACCCTCAAGGGGTATAATAGGACTCAACAATATAGTTCTGACTCTCTCTGCCGGTGAGGCTATCATGGCACACAGGTTCATAGGTTTCGAGCCCTGGTATGGAGATATTGAGAAAAGGCAAAATGGGTCAATAATCGCAGGGGAATCTGGTAATGCGTATGCTTATGCTTTGGACAAATTGCAAGATAGAGGTAGGTTTTTCATATATCCTCAGACGAATGTATACGCAGGCCAAGTTGTGGGAGAACATAATAAGGAAGGAGACTTAGTTGTAAACGTAACAAAATCAAAGAAGCTGACAAACGTTCGTGCATCAGGGACTGATGATAAAGCCCAGCTTGCCCCTCCTGTAATATTCAGTCTCGAAGAAGCACTCGAATATATCAAGGAAGACGAATATGTTGAGGTTACTCCTACCAGTATGCGAATTAGAAAGATTGTATTAGACGAAACGGAACGCAAGAGATTGTCAAGAAAAGAGTAGCTTTTAAGTAAATCAAACTACTATACTAATCTCACGAACCTTATTAATATAAAATAGTTATAATGAAATAAAGAGAGTCATAGGTTAATAATGACTCTCTTTATTTTTTTATTAGGCTTACAAACTCTTCACGAGTTTTCTGTTCTTTAAATACTCCTGTAAAATCGGAAGTAGTAGTGATAGAGTTTTGCTTCTCCACACCTCGCATCTGCATACACATATGTCTTGCTTCAATCACAACCATAACTCCCATGGGGTTTAACGTATTCTGTATACAATCCTTAATTTGCGTTGTTAGTCGCTCTTGAACCTGCAGCCTTCTTGCGAAAACATCTACAACCCTAGCAATCTTACTTAGGCCTGTAACATATCCATTAGGAATATATGCAACGTGTGCTTTACCATAGAATGGCAACATGTGGTGCTCGCACAATGAAAATAGGTCGATGTCTTTTACTATTACCATCTGACGATAATTTTCTTTAAACTGAGCTGAGCGCAGTATCTCTTCCGGATCTTGCCAGTATCCTTTAGTCAGATACTGAAAAGCCTTGGCAACACGGTCAGGAGTCTTTATTAATCCCTCACGGTTGGGATCTTCACCCAACAGAGATAAAATTTCTCTCATGTTTTCAGCAATCTGAGGTTTATTAGCATCTAATTGTTCTGTTGTCATATTTACTCAACTTGTATTTTAACCTCATCAACTACTACATACATTTCTTTTCCGAATGATGGAAAACGGCGTCGCATCTCACTCATAACCTCTTCGGCTTCTTCCCTTGTCTTGAAGTTACCAACTCTAAGTCTCCAAAATGGTGACTCAAAAAGGATGACTGTCTCCAATTCAGGAAACGCTGAATTAATACTATTCTGCTTAGAGACAGCTTCATTCCTCGAAGTTCGCTGATTATTTCCTGAGAAAGCTTGAATTTTATACCCTCTGGTCTTATAAAACCTAACTTCACCATCTGATGTGGAGTATATAGTTCTTGCTGGGCCCATAGGACGTCCCAAGATATGAGCAATGCTCTCATCCTCATAGATGGTAACATCACCTTTCCCTTGACTTCTTGAGTTTATTTCACTAAGTATCTCCTTTCTCTGACCGTTGTTAGTCTGCGCTTCCACATTAATGCCAAACAACGATAACAAAAGCACGAAAAGTAACGATTTATTATATAATAGCTTCATAATAGAGTAATAACACCACAGGCACATTTAGTGTTCTGTGGTGTTAAATATAATTATTAGAATGCTTCGATTACAGGCATAAACTTATCAACGCTCAATGAAGCACCACCTATAAGTCCGCCATCAACATCAGGATTGGAGAATAGTTCTTTTGCATTGCCTGCATTAGCACTACCACCATACAATATTGAGGTATTCTCTGCTACTTCACTACCATACTTATCGTTGATAGCTTTGCGGATAAATGCATGCATCTCTTGAGCTTGAGCAGGAGTTGCTGTCTTTCCTGTTCCAATAGCCCAAACAGGTTCGTATGCAAGGATAAGCTTTCCGAAATCTTCTGCAGAAAGATCAAACAACGAATCTTCTACTTGCTTTTTAACAACATCGAAGTGCTTTTCTGCTTCCCTTTCTTCCAATACTTCACCTATACAGAATATTGGTGTCAAACCATGTGCCAACGCAAGTTTAACCTTCTCTTTCAATATCTCTGCAGTCTCTCCGTAATAGGCACGTCTTTCGCTGTGGCCCAAAATTACATACTTAGCACCTGTTGATGCAACCATAGCTGCAGAAACCTCACCGGTATATGCACCTGATTCCTTATCAGCACAATTCTGTGCAGCTACTCCAATCTTGTTTGTATCAACTGCATCGACTACGCTTGCTAAATGTATGAATGGAGTTCCGATGATTACATCGCAATTAACGCTTTTATTCTTAAGAGCTTCGTTCAAACCTTTAGCTAACTCAATACCCTCCTGCAGGTTCTTATTCATTTTCCAGTTTCCTGCAACAATGTTTTTTCTCATTATATTACTCATTTAAATTAATCATTACACTTGATGAAATATATAATCAACAAAGGTACAAAAAAGATGATTGACAAAATAATCATTCTTATCAACAAATAGTTCACTCCACTATCTGATAGTAGCATACCCGTCTCTTCGATTGGAACGTTGTTATTGTCCGGCAAAACTATGCGACTATCATCCCATTTACCCACTACAGTACCTTCCTTCAACAACATCAATCCGGGATTGGACCTAATCATTGTCTTGAGCACTCTTTCATCGGCATGGGCAAGCTGAAAAGCTGTATTATTCTCTCTCTCCCACTTGCCAATTACATCTTGAGATGAGGCTGTCACAAAGTAAAACGGCATATCGTTGCTGTCTGCATAATCTCTAATTCTAACAAACTTATCAATATGCTTATCACTCATATTTTCTAAAGAATAAGCAATGGCTAAGAAGCTATATGAAGGCTCTGACAAAACTAAGTCAGTAATATCACCGCCTATTTTCCACTCGCTTAAATCTTCATCATAGTAAACTGCATCAATCCTAAAATCCTCTATGGCCGGCTTAACACCTTCCTTCACCAACCTTGTCGACATATCCTCAAACACCCATGTTGAATCATCCCATGGGTAGTTATCTTCTGTAAACTCTTTTTTTATGCCATCCTTACTATAAATAAAAACCGACTCATATACGTCTGCCTTTTCAGGGTCTACATACATCTGTTCGGGTATGTTATTACCCACCTTGTATGGTCTGAAATCAATAATCGGCAAGAAGTTTATATTATACAATGCAAAGGACAGCCCAAAAACCACTATGAAAACAGTTACAGCTAATTGCTTTTTCTGTTGGCTAAACAAAGGTGTTATCTTCTGCCACTTAACAACAAGATAGATGATAGCTACAAGAAGTACAACGTTCTTGTAAAACGTTTGCCAATTTGTAATAATCAATGCATCACCAAAACAACCACAATCGGGCACAGGATTTGCGATAGCCACCCAAAGGGTAAATGGTGTGAACACCACCATTATCAACCCGATAAGTCTGGTTGTCCATTTTCTATAAACACCTAGCAGTAACATAGCACCAAGTGCAAACTCTACAACAACCAAACAAACGGCGCCGAAAAGTGCTAAAGGGAAAAGCTCTGTCAAGTTCATCTTTATAAGATAATCTTCTATCTTATAAGCAAAGCCATAAGGGTCAACGGACTTCACAAAGCCCGAAAACAAGAATGTAGCACCCACTACAATTCTCGACAACTCAACAAAAAACCTTTCTATGCCCCACCCATCTCTTGTCATCTTCTACTCGTCTGCTTCTCCTTCAAAATGCAACTTTATTAAGCCAAAAATAGCATAATTAACCATATCCCTGTAGTTTGCATCCACTCCTTCCGATGCTATCGTCTTTCCTTTATTGTCCTCAATCTCTTTAGTGCGATGAATCTTCATCAAAATAAGATCTGTATATGAGCTGATCCTCATGCTTCGCCACGCTTCGTCGTAGTCATGATTCTTGTCAAGCATCAACTGCTTTGTCTCTGCCAAGTTCTTGTCATACAACTCAATGGCCTTATCGTTCGACATATCGACATCATCGGCATAACCCTCCTCCAATTGAATTAGCCCCATGATACCATAGTTGACTATCCCAACAAACTCCGGGAATATACCCTCGTCAACCTTTCTGGTCTTCTTTGTCTCCAATGTCCTTATTCTGTTTGCTTTTATAAATATCTGATCCGTAACAGATGTAGGTCTTAGTATGCGCCACGATGCTCCGTAGTCTTTCAACTTATTCACATACATATCGCGACAAATCTTCGCCACCTCATCAAATTGTCTACTGGTTACATCCATTTAATCATAAAATTTATAAGTAATACACCATAGCAAAGATACAAAAAAAAGGTGTAAAATCACTGTTTTACACCCCTTATTGTACCAAATTTTGTACTATTCTACGACACTCGTATCGACCTGCCAATACGCAAAGTTGTTCTCGAACTTATATTGTTCAACCTGCAAAGCTCGCTGACTGTTGTTCCATATTTCTTTGATATAGCCCCCAACGTTTCGCCCTTCTTAATCTTGTGATATTTAACATCACCATTTACAAACTTATTGTCACCACTGTTAGAGCTTGCACGTGAATTATTTGATGCCAAAACTGCTTGCACATCTTTACTACTTTTTATTACTCTGCTACTGCTATTGTTGGTTTTGTTATAACTCTTATTTGTAACCAGATACTCATCGCCGTAAACTCTTTTTTCTTCAAAGTTAATAATGAAATTAGGGTTAATAGGCTTACCCAAAAAACGAGTCTCAAAGTGAAGGTGCGAACCATAAGAACGGCCGGTATTGCCTGCCAAACCAATAGGTTGTCCTGATTTCACGAAGTCATTCTCGTTTACAAGGAACTTAGACAAGTGTCCATAAACGGTCTCCAAACCATTCACGTGTCTAATAACTATATAGTATCCGTAACCTCTTCTCTCAAACTGTTTAACCCTTATCTTTCCATCAAAAGCAGCATAAATAGTGTCACCCGTCTGAGCCTTTATGTCTATTCCATAATGGTAGCGACGACTTCCCCTTCTTCCAAAGTTAGAGGTCATACGTCCCGGGGCAGGCATGGTAAAATTCTCCAAATCCACAATAAAAGTATCAGGAGCATTCTTCAAACTGCCATAAACATTGACAAATCTATTTTCCCAAACACCTCCATAAATGTCATCAGCAGGTATATCCTCAGGGTTAAATGCTTCTCTTTCCTCTTCTGCTTCATCCAAAACAGACAAATCTAGTTTCAATTTGAGACCATCGGCAAAAAGTCCATCTTTTCCGCTTAAGTCAGTGCTGTGCATCTGTTTATATGTCACCTCCGGTCTATCTTTTTCTGCTGGATTATCAAGCTGTTGTGCAAAAGTATTCAAAGAAACAAACGCAAACATAGCTGGAACAACAACCCGCACTTTAGAAAAAAATTGTTCAATTTTCATTGACACCTATGTTAGATTTATATTTATTTTAAAACTCATCTCCAGCGTATAAACTCTGGATATTTGATAATTGATAATTAAAAATCTCATCTGAAGAGAAAAACCTCTTCAATTCAATCTCGGCAGTCTCTTCCGAGTCGGAAGTATGAACAATATTTTCTTGCATGCTCATACTATAATCACCACGAATAGTGCCCGGCTCTGATGCTCTACCATTTGTAACACCTGTCATTTTTCTGACAACCTCAACCGCATCAACACCTCTGAGTGCCATAACAACAACGGGAGTTGCCTGCATGGACTCCTTGATTCTGTTGAAAAAAGGTTTTGTTAACAAATGAGAGTAATGTTCTTTAACCAGATCATCAGTCATGTAAAGCATTTTCATACCAACTATTTGTAGTCCTTTTTTCTCGAATCGTGAAATAACCTCTCCCATGATTCCTCTTTGAACTGCCGATGGCTTCAAAATGACTAATGTTGTCTGCATATACGTAAAAAAACTGACGTTTAAGACACTTAATTCTGATTTTTCTTTCTTATATGTTTTTCAAAGTAAACTTTTTATTTTCAGTAATACAAATAATGAAACGTTGTTTTTTAGCGCTTTTAGTAAAAAAAATCGCCTAAATAATGCTAACATTCTAATTATCAGCACATAATGCAATATATGTTATAAAACATATTTAATTCTTTTTAATGTGATTATTAGGCATTTAACATAAAAACAATGCGCAATACATTGCACATCAACACTTTTCAATGAAAAACCGGCAATAATATACATAAAACTTAAAATGAACTAATGCACAACACTTAAATCAACTGATTTTTATATCTTTGCGTAATTCTTTCATATATAAACAGGCATTTTATCAACTTTGTTGGTACAAAATACTATATAAATGACCAAATATAAACTAATAAACAACATCTCCGGATGGGTCGTTTTCGTCATCTCTGCAATAGTATATCTGATGACAATAGAACCCACCGCAAGTTTCTGGGATTGCGGAGAATTCATCACATCTGCTTACAAACTTGAAGTAGGACACCCCCCCGGTGCACCATTCTTCATGTTGGTTGCCAATCTTTTCTCACAATTTGCAAGTGATGCTTCACAAGTTGCCAAAATGGTCAACTCAATGTCAGCTCTGTTGAGTGCTTTCACCATACTATTTTTGTTTTGGTCAATCACTCACCTGACACGTAAGCTAATCATTTCAGACAAAGATGCGAACAATAATGATCAACTGTCACTAAGCCAAATAATAATTATAATAGGAAGTGGCTTAGTAGGTTCACTGCTATATACATTTACCGATACTTTCTGGTTCTCAGCTGTTGAAGGGGAGGTATATGCCTTCTCATCAATGCTCACGGCGCTCGTCTTTTGGCTTATTCTCAAGTGGGAGGATAATTCAGACAAACCTCACTCCGATAAGTGGCTGGTCCTTATAGCCTACGTAATGGGGTTATCAGTCGGTGTTCACCTGCTCAATCTGCTGTGTATACCTGCCATAGTAATGGTCTATTATTTCAAAAATGAAGAAAACCCTACTTGGAAAGGTGGCATCACCGCTCTATTGGTCTCATTCGCATTGATAATAGTTGTAATGTGGGGCATAATACCGGGATTTGCTAAAGTGGGCGGATGGTTCGAAGTATTCTTCGTCAATACCTTAGGCATGTCTTACAATACAGGTGTAATCGTCTACTTGTGCCTGCTCGCAGCAACAATGGTGTGGGGGCTGATACAAACGACTAGTCCAAAAGGTAAAGAGAAACATGCAAGAACTGCCATGTTCATTGCTTTAGGACTCACCGGTGTACTTTTCATCAGCAGTAGCATAGTAATATGGATATTATTGATAGGCACCGGTGCATACTTCATGTTTAAATACAAAAACATCAGCAATAGATTCTTGAACCTGTCATTCTCCTCTATGATGGTTATATTGGTAGGTTTATCTGCCTATGCAATAATACCTATTCGTTCAAGTGCCAACCCCCCACTCGACCTAAACTCACCTGAAGATATATTCTCTTTGGGCAGCTACCTCAACCGAGAACAATATGGCGAAAGACCGCTTATCTATGGAACCACCTTTGCTTCAGATATAGCACGTAAAGCTGATGGCACGGCGATAAGGGAGAGTGAACGCACTTCATACAAGAGAATCATAAAATCAGATCCTAACGAAAAGGACAGATACGAAAAGGTTACTACACCTAGATATAAATATACCAACACATCGTTGTTTCCGAGAATGCACTCCAACCCTCAAAATCCATCGTTCCAGAACCATAAATATGGATACGAACTTTGGGGAGGTATAGACGACTTTAGCCAAAAGCCTACATTCTTCCAAAACATAAAGTTCATGATAAACTACCAGTTCAACTACATGTACTGGAGATACTTTATGTGGAACTTTTCCGGACGTCAAAACGACTTACAAGGCGATGGTGGTATCACAAAGGGAAATTGGATTACAGGCATTTCTTTTATCGATGAGCACGTATTGGGTCTCGGACCTCAAAACGAAGTTGCTCCCGATATTGCCAACAATAAGGGACACAACAAATATTACATGCTGCCTCTCATACTTGGAATAATAGGAATACTCTATCAACTAAGATTAAAGGGCAGAGGTCAGAAGAGTTTCATAATAGTCTTTCTATTATTCTTCATGACAGGCTTGGCTATAATATTCTACCTGAACCAAACGCCTTTTGAACCTCGTGAGCGTGACTATGCTTACGCAGGCTCTTTCTATGCCTTCGCTATTTGGATAGGCATGGGTGTTGCCGGTGTATCTCTTTTCTTGAAGAAATACATAAAGAACAGCAAAACAGCTGCCTTTATCGCAACTCTTCTATGCCTTGTGGTGCCTATACAGATGGCTTCACAAAACTGGGACGATCACGACCGTTCGCGCAGAACATTGGCACGAGACACAGGTATGAACTATCTATCTTGCGTGGGTGAAAACGGGATTATCTTCACAAATGGAGATAACGACACCTACCCACTTTGGTATGTACAAGAAACAGAAGGTTTCCGTACCGATGTCAGAGTGGCAAACTTAAGTTTCTTGCAAACTGAGTGGTATGTAGACCAACTGTTGCGCCAAGCTTACGAATCTCAACCTGTACCCATTTCGTGGAGCAGACCGCAGTACTCGGGCGAATCCGGAACTGCAGCATTTGTACTCACCAGGTCAGAAATAGAGGATGTTCTTAAAAGAAGCAACATACCTCCTATATCATTTGGCGATCACTTCGATCGCTCTGCTTATCGCGATACGCTATCTCTAAAACAGATTATGCACAATCTTAAGATAGGAGAGAACAGCAAACCTCGAAACCCATTCAACACGGGTGATACACAGATAATACCGGGTGATGTATTAACACTCGATGTTAATGCCGATCGTGTGGATTGGAATAAATTATCTGCAGAACCATCCGATAGAATGGTGATAAGCTTAAAGGGTAAATCTGCAGTATATCGTCAGGAAATAATGATAATGGAGATGCTGTCAAACATCAATGATGGTAACTGGGAAAAGCCAATACATTTTGCCACCACCATCACGCCGTCGTTGTACATGAATATTGACAGAACCAACTTCTCACTAAACGGATTAACCTATCAAGTTGTACCCGGCAAACCGCTTACCGACGGAGTGAACCTCGACGCTGCTTACGACAATATGGTAAACAAGTTTAAGTGGGGAGGACTCGAAAATAGCAAAAACATATATTTCGATGAAACAAGCAGGCGAATGTTATCTACTTTCAGACTATATTACTCGCAGTTGATTGAAGCTCTCATCAATGCAGGACAAAAAGAAAGGGCACTGACTGCTCTCGACAAGGTAACAACAATGATACCCGACTCGGTAGTTCCTTATGGCACCGATGGTGTTAAGTATGCATGGGCATTCTACCGTATTGATGAAAAGCAGAAAGGCGAAGAGCTAATCCAAACCATACACGATAGGATTATTGCAAACCTCAACTGGTATGGCAGACTAAGTCCTACCAATGTGGCAGGAACTATGACTGATATAGTTTACAACAATGTAAATCCATTACTGTTGATAAAGAACATCTATCAAGAATATGAGCCTGACAAATATCAATTATTGGTAGACGACCTTCTTCAATTTGCCGAACTGTTTTATGGCAAAGGTGTTTCATACATAGGTGACAGCATCCTACAGGAAATCACAGACGCAGCTGTAAGAGGCTACTATACATCGGAAGAAACTGACACAATAACAAAAATAACAGAAGAAGGAATCATGCACAAAGCCATAAATTTGATGGGAACATACAGTCCACGCATGCTCGAAAGGTATGGCTTAGATAAACAAAAATAATAAACCTCAATAATTCATAGGCTTTGCACTCAATGCAAAGCCTTGATTTTTTTCATATATAATATCTAACGATGTTAATTGAACAACCACCAAAATTATATAGGGCGCTGTTCCCTAAGTCCTTGTGGCGAATAATCAAAGAAGGTCAGAAAACCGTCTACCTAACATTCGACGATGGTCCCATACCCGAAGTCACTCCTTGGGTACTCGACACACTTGACCGCTATGGAATTAAAGCCACATTCTTCTGCGTGGGAGATAACGTCAGAAAACATTACGACATTTTTCAAGAGATACTAAAAAGAGGTCATGATGTCGGCAATCACACTTTCCATCATCTCCAAGGGTGGAAACATAGTGCAAACTACTTCATTCACGACACATTAGATGCTGATGCTAAAATAAACTCAAAACTTTTCCGTCCTCCCCACGGTCACATGATTTATCCGCAACCATCAATGCTGAAAAAACGTGGATACAAAATAGTTATGTGGGATGTTGTTACGCGTGATTATAGTAAATATAAAACACCACAACAGGTGTTTGAAAACGTAAAGAAATACACGCGCAATGGTTCCATAATTGTGTTCCATGACTCACTGAAAGCGGAGCACAATATGAAGTATGCCCTGCCATTATCCATAGAGTGGCTGCTTACCGAAGGCTATAAGTTCGAGTTGATACCTAAATAGTCAATCAATAAAACATAGTGAATACGAAGGTAAAAAACATATCATCAAATCGGTACATCATTCACTATCTGCATACATAATAACCTAACCTTCATATTTATATTTTATCCATTAATTCCTATCTTTGTTGAAAAGGAACTATAAATACTGACAATACATGGCGACGATTAGTCCCTTCGCACATCCGTTGTATATAATGCTTAAACCGGCAGGTTCACTATGCAACCTACGCTGTGAATATTGCTACTACCTGGAAAAGCGCGAACTATATAAAGAGCAAAAAAACAATGTCATCACCGATGAACTGTTGGAAAAGTTCGTCAAAGAATATATAGAGGCACAAACCACCCCACAAGTGCTGTTTACTTGGCATGGTGGCGAACCACTTATGCGCCCCATATCTTTTTACAAACGTGCCTTGCAACTACAAAAAGTATATGCACGCGGACATCAGATTGACAACTGCATCCAAACCAACGGCACTCTAATTACCGATGAATGGTGCGAGTTCTTCAAAGAAAATAATTTTCTTGTCGGTGTTTCTATTGATGGTCCTCAGGAGTTTCACGACGAGTATAGAAGAAGTGCCGGCGGTCGCCCTTCTTTCTTCAAAGTGATGGAAGGCATCAAGTTGCTCAACAAACATGGTGTAGAATGGAACGCCCTGGCAGTGGTTAATGAATTCAATGCCGACTATCCTCTCGATTTTTATCACTTCTTCAAGGAAATAAAATGTCATTACATACAATTTTCACCCATCGTTGAGCGTATAGTAAATCGTCCCGACAATCTGAAGCTTGCTCCCGGTATGCAGGAAGGCGGAGAACTCGCCGATTTCTCAATTACACCTGAACAATGGGGCTACTTCCTATGTACAATCTTCGATGAGTGGGTTCAACACGACGTAGGTAATTATTTCATTCAGTTATTTGATGCCACATTGGCCAACTGGGTAGGTCAGCCACCAGGCGTGTGCATACTGGCAAAGGATTGCGGTCATGCCGGAGTCATGGAATTCAATGGCGACATCTACTCTTGCGACCATTTCGTCTACCCCGAACATAAACTGGGAAACCTACATACTCAGACTATATACGAAATTATGAACAGCCCACGACAAAAGGAATTCTCAAAAATGAAAAATCAGCTTTTGCCACAACAATGCAAAGAGTGCGAATTCCTTTTTGCCTGTCATGGCGAGTGCCCGAAGAATCGTTTCGTCAAAGATAAATACGACAACCCCGGCTTGAACTATCTTTGCAAAGGTTATCTGAAGTTCTTTGAACATGTGGCACCCTATATGGACTTTATGAAGAATGAACTTGAAAACCAACGTCCCCCGGCAAATGTCATGAACCACATTTCTGATATTAGAAATAGTTCAATGCAGTAGCTCTGGTTCGATGCAAGTTATGTTGTGCATCACAAAACAATAATCCTTGATATTCAGGAACTGCAAAGGTGCGTACTATAACAACATCGTTATTGTTTCTAATAAACTTATAGTACTATTGTTTGCAATTTTCGACTATTATTCGGAACTTTCTGAAAAAGTTATAATTGCAAATACAGCTTTAGCATAACACGCTGTGTATATGCCAGTTGCAATAATTTAGCAATATATACAACTCTATTGACGTGACTATTTAAATAAACTATTCAACCAAATAATCATGAAAGAAAGCAATAATCAAAGTAATAGATTGCAAGCTTCGGGAGCATCTCTTGCCTCAGGCAAAGACAGACGATATCCCATAACTGCTGCCATGCTGTTGACAACCTTGTGTGTCGGTGCACAATCTCAAGACCGTCCAAACATCCTCTACATCATGAGTGATGACCATGCATTCCAGTGCATAAGTGCTTATGGGAGTGATATATCTAAGATAGCACCCACACCCAATATCGACCGAATTGCCGACGAAGGTATAAGGTTCGATCAAGCTTTCGTAGAAAATTCCATCTCCACGCCTTCCCGAGCTTGCCTCATGACAGGACTTTACAGCCACCAGAACGGACAGCGTCAACTTGCTGAAGGAATAGACACTACATTAACGTTCTTTCCTGAATTACTTCAAGAAGCAGGATACCAAACGGCTGTCATTGGCAAATGGCACATGATGTGCAACCCAAAAGGCTTCGACTACTATAAAGTACTGAACGACCAAGGTCCATACTATAACCCGGGTTTTAAGAGCAAAGACTCCAATGGCAAATATATAAAAGAAGAGGGTTACACTACCGACCTTATAACCGACCATGCAATCGAATTTTTAGACTATCGCGACACCAACACTCCCTTCTGCCTCATGGTGCATCACAAAGCGCCACACAGAGCGTGGTTGCCCGACACCAAATATTTAGGGTTATACGATGATGTAACATTTCCCCACCCCACCACCTGGAACGACGACTATACCACACGAGGTAGTGCCGTTAGAACACAACGAATGGATATTGGAAGAGATATGCAGTTCACCAATGACTTGAAGGTTGATGATAATGACCTTGCTAACCCCAACATACGCAGAGCCGTAGGCGAATATGGCAGGATGAATGCAGAACAGCAAGCGGCTATTGATGCTTATTTCTCTCAACGTAGCAAGGATCTTGCCGCAATGAACTTGGAGGGTGATGCCTTGAGAGAATGGAAGTACCAAACCTACCTTCGCGACTATCTAAGTGTTATTCGCTCAGTTGATGAAAGCGTCGGCAGATTACTCGACTATCTCGACAAACATGGCCTATTGGATAACACCATAGTGATTTACACCTCCGATCAAGGTTTCTACATGGGCGAACACGGCTGGTTTGACAAGAGATTCATGTACGAAGAGAGCCTTCGCACACCGCTGTTGGTACGCTATCCACGCGAGATTAAGGCAGGAAGTGTCAGCCGGCAGTTGGTGCAGAATATCGACTATGCACCCACCTTCTTGGACTATGCGGGAGTAAAAAAACCTAAAGAACTTCCCGGACGTTCACTCAAACCTCTGTTCAATGCCGATTCCACACGCTGGCGCAAGGATATCTATTATCACTACTACGACTACCCTGCATGGCACATGGTACGCAAGCATGACGGCGTACGCAATGACCGCTACAAACTTATACACTTCTACGGAAAAGGCAGCGAACGTGCCCAAGCAGAGAATAAATACCAAAACATGCCGGGAACATCAGAGTACAATGCCTTCATGGGAATGTTGAAGAGTGGCTACATTGGCAACGACCCCGACATCGACTATTACGAGCTTTACGACCTCAAAGCAGACCCCAACGAACTAAACAACGTCATCGACAACCCTGAATACTCAAAGGTTAAGAAGGACCTGCTGAAAAAGCTTAAGAAATATCGCAAAAAGCTCAAGATTGACGAATAGCGAAATAAAAACAGGCGGTGTGAACACCGCCTGTTTCATTATAACACCTACCTACATACTTTCCACTTCCTCCCTATCATATATACGTTTTCGTATATATAATGTATACATAATGCGGAGAAGATAAGGAGGAGGGATTGTCAAACCTTACGTTCGCATTATGCTATTTTATAATTGTAATCATAGCGAATACCATAGTTGTTTGGCACGTTATTAAGCTAATGCTACTCTATTGAAAACTTTGACTGCATTGTGTTTTTAATATTAACATCAGGAGAAACTATAATAACTAATATATCGATTAGTATTTAGAAAAATAACCTACCAATATTTTACCGTTCTTGTTATTGTGTCACATGTTAATTTTGTACTTTTGCATAGGTTAATATAAACACTTTCCGAAACAATCAGGAAAAGTAAGGGTACAGCTACCGGATGCAGCTTTAGCTTTTCTATCATGATGTAGGAGTTTTTGTGACAATGAAGAAGATTTTCAAAGGCTTGCCACGCAATATATGGGCGACAGGTATCACCAGCTTTTTTACGGATACTTCAACCAAGATGGTATATAGCATTATGCCATTGTTCCTTATGTCGATTGGAGCATCCAAAACAACCATTTCCTTGATAGAAGGGATTGCTGAAAGCACAGCCTCTTTGTTGAAAGCTGTATCAGGATATTGGAGCGATAAGATAGGACGTAACAAACCTTTCATGTTACTGGGATATGGGGTTACAGCCATTGTGACTCCTCTATATGCTTTTATCTGGCTTCCTATACAAGTGTTGATAGTGCGATTTGTTGAACGTGTGGGAAAAGGAATACGTACGGCTCCTCGTGATAGTCTGATAAGCACCTCTATACCCAAAGGTGAAACCGGAAGAAGTTTCGGTTTTCAAAAGGCTATGGACAACAGTGGAGCGATTGTCGGTCCATTGCTGGCTTCATTGTTTCTGTTTTTCAATCCAAAGGATTACAGTGCATTGTTTCTTTGGGCAACTATCCCTGCTATATTGGGTGTATTGGCTATTCTGTTCGGCATCAAGGAGAAAAAAACGCTCAATCGCAAATCCGGCAATTATCAATCTCTTCGCAGATTACCCAAACGGTTCTATCTGTTTTTGTTGGTTGTTTTCTTGTTCTCGTTGGGTAATTCATCTGATGCCTTGCTGTTGATAAAGACATCTGAAACGGGAATAAACGAAGCTTATATACCATTCGTGTACATGATATTCAACGCAACAGCGGTGTTGCTTGCCATACCAATAGGGAAGTTATCAGACAAAATAGGTAGAGAAAAACTGATAACTGCCGGATTCTTCGTGTACGCTGTTACTTATTTCCTGTTTGGGAGATATAGTAACATTTCTTTATATGTCTGCCTATTTATAATGTATGGCGTTTATGGAACACTGACGGATGTTAGCCAAAAATCATTTATTTCCGATTTGGTGGACAAGGACTTAAAAGGTACCGGATATGGGCTGTATCATGCAGTGCTTGGACTGACTTTGCTCCCGGCAAGTTTCATCGGAGGCTGGTTGTATGACAATGTAAATTCCAGCATTCCTTTTTATTTCGGCTCAGTCATGGCATTTATAGCAGCTATTGCTATGCTGTTTATTTTTGGAATGAAACCTAAAAAGCAGGAATAATTACCTTCGGATTGATTAAAACCTCTGAAAATTTTGAGTTATACAAATATCTATATACATAAATAAACAACAATATAGCATATTTTAGAAAATTATAGATACTATATCTGATTTACGTTACGACCATTTATTTATCTTAGCAATGTAGGCAATAAGCTGAATACCATGAATAGTATTAATATTATTACAAATGACACATAATACATATAATAGACAGCAACTGGGTTAAATATTATTAAAAATACAAGTTTTTATAGTATCTTGTATTGCATAGTACAATGTTTTGAAATACATTTGTAGCGTTATAAAGTTAACGGACCGGAAAAATGGTAATTCTTTAATCGATCTTGATCTTTATACGTAGGACAAAAGAAAGAAAAATTCAGTTCAAATGATCAACATAAGGCAGTTGCATAAATCATACAAAACGGAAGCACTATCTCTTCATGTATTGAAAGGAATAAACTTGGAAGTAGAAAAGGGTGAATACGTTTCAATAATGGGTGCATCGGGTTCGGGAAAATCAACATTACTAAACATATTAGGTATACTTGACACTTACGATGAGGGTGAATATTATCTCAATGGTAAGCTTATCAAAAATCTTAATGAGACAACTGCAGCCAAACTCAGGAACGAAATGATAGGTTTTGTTTTTCAATCTTTCAACTTAATCAATTTTAAGAATGCAGTGGAGAATGTGGCTTTGCCATTATATTATAAAAAAGTGCCTCGCAAGAAGAGGAACATAATTGCCATGGAGCTATTGGACAGGATGGGATTGAAAGATTGGGCTTATCACATGCCTAACGAGATGTCGGGAGGTCAGCGACAGAGGGTAGCCATTGCAAGAGCCATGATTTCTAACCCTAAGATTATTTTGGCAGATGAACCAACGGGTGCGCTTGACAGCAAAACAACGGTGGAGGTAATGGATGTTCTGACAGACTTGAACAAGGAGGGAATAACAACTATAATAGTTACTCATGAGCCATCAGTAGCGGAAGCAACAAACCGCATTATCCATCTTAAGGACGGGATGATTGAACGTGAAACACGCAAAGTGGACGG
>JBMNSN010000027.1:0-20502 GCA_050945215.1 Fermentimonas sp.
GGGGAATATTTATCATATAATCCTAAACATCAACTATTGAGGCAAAAATTTAGTATAATCATCTTTTACCTCAGGGTCTATAACAGGGCGCACAGATACGGTTAAAGATCTCCTATATGTGTCATCAGTATTTGATCCGGGTGCCCAACCTAATCTTCCTCCGGTAGTGTTTATTAGGTATCGTCCGGCATAAGATTTTTTCCTTCCTTGAGAAACAGCAAATATTGCATGCTTACCACCTGTACTTCTATGTTGATAATTACCATCATAAATAGCTCCCGGCAGAGGGGTATAAAAATTCGGAGAATATTTTCCACTAGAATAATATGCAGACCTCAACGTTACAGCTTCCGCTTGAGACATAATGCGAAATCCATAAGGGGAAGGGTCAAATACTGTCTTTCCACCGACTTTTTCAGGATCCAATTGATTCTCATTCTCTGGTGTTACTTTATTCCACAAATAAAGGAAAGTCCACTTGTTACTAAACCAGTTAGGATCCTTAAAAGGGAATAACTCGTACTGCCAAAAAGTTTGATGACTAACAATACTATGAGGGTTCTCAATGGAAGCTTTCATTGTGTATGTTGCACCTGCAGCTTCAAGCGCATTTTCTATTCCTATATTATTTCGTGTTCCTTTTGCTGCACGCGGAAAGTCAAAAGATTTTCCGTCACCTGTATAAAATTGTTTTGCAGCATATAATCCGTATGAAGGAAATGGATCTTTACGTCCCCACTGATATTGCATACCATAGACCTTATACGCACCATCATTACTATAGTCCTTATAATCATATGCTTCGCTTGGTGCTTCTTCTGCGCCTATAAGATGAGACATAACATGCACTATCGGAGAATCCTTAGGAACTTCTAAAAGACTAACATCGGGTTCTATAGTTCTAACTTCCGGATACTCATTAACTATCCAAATATGCCAACTCCATAGCGTTGGCTGACTATTAATCTTAGAGCTTTGGATAGAAATAAGAACATTGCCGGGAATATTCCCTGCCTGAACATGGACATATCTTTTACCATCTGTACCAACAACAACCTTTAAATGTTCCAGTCCTGAAAGTTGTAGATCATCTCCTTCTATTCTTTCTCCTGTTATATTCTTTGTATTGTGTATGTCTGTCCATAAAACTTCCGGTACAATTACATCATCATCGTCAAGCTTATGTAGCATAAACTCTTCTTTAGTTCCAGGTAAATTAAATTTTTCTTCAGTTACTTTCTCATCATGATTCAATAACTGTTCGTAATAGTCTCGAGCTGTATTAACCCGAGAAACAGGTATTAAAATACCCTGTTTGGCACCGGCTTTTATCATATAGGTATTTGCCTCCGGCTGTATTAGTGCAGAGACTAACTCAATTTCAAACACTCTATCAGGAAAATAGCCATAGGGTGATGTAATCATAAACTTTGCCACCGCATGATATATTGATGGATTCGTGAGATCATCAGCTGTTCTAAATGTTATTGGTGTACCTTTTAGTGATGGCATTTTAACCTCATTCGGAGTAGTATACTTAGCCCAATCATTTGGATCCCATACAACGTTGGGATCTCCTGCAAGAGGTGTTAGACCTTTTGATTGTTCATTATCATCTGTCATGGACAGCAACTTTACGTTGAATGGTGTATTGGCCTTTATATAAAAGTTATGTTCATTGCCATCCATCAAGTACATATTATCACTTCTATCGTCAAGAAGCAACTCCATTAACTGCTTATCGCTATATGGTAGTGCATCATACTCTTTCTGCAGGAATGTAATCTTTGCAGTAGGTCTGCCTTGACTATCCACTTCATCCTCTATCCCCGCATCCGATTCTTTGAAAGCAAACCTGTATGGGGCATTGAACGCTTCAAAATAAGCATCTTGTCCACCCGCTCTTTCAGTAATATCTTCTGCAGTGACCTTATATTTAGTAACACCATCCGGTAGTCCTAACTCCGATATCTCCTCCACCTTGAAAGGATTATTAGGTATGTCAGGAATGATAGGCATTGGCTCTTCACTATCAGGACGTGTCTTTACGTAGAACTCTTTATATGCCACAGCATTCTCTGCCGACAGTTCTTTCCCATCTTTATCTTTAACTACCTTTTTGTAACCATCAGCAGTAGTAGTACCATATTTTTCACCAAACTGGTTTATCTCAACAAAATTAAGTGGAATAGTACACTCCTTGTCTTCAAATATACCTATCTCATAGCGAATATCTTTCTTCTGTGTGACTTTTATTTGCCAACGCATACGTCCTGCTCTTATCGTTACAATCTGCTTACGATTACCCCCCGCAACTTCTTCATCTGTCATTTTTCCTACAGAAAAAGTAAGCCTCCTTTCGTCAGTTTTACCATCCTTCCCTTCAACAGCCGGTATATCTTCTATTTTCAACCAATCAGGTTTATCCTCGATCACAAATCCATCCGGCCACGAAGTATGCGCATTAACAGTGATGCTGCCACCCAACTTATCAAAAGTTATCTCTTTTTCGCTTACGCCAAGCATATATTCACCATCATACAAAACGTTGGTCAGCGTAGACTCTTCCCAAACAAGCACGTTGTACATTATATTGGCTGCAGGACCTTTTTGAGCTTCCTCAACTTTGTCAAACCCCGGTCCCTCTATTGCAGTTATGTTTACCAAATAGCGATGGTTCCTAATTATATCCAAATACTCGTATTTAGCAGTTGCTTCATCACCTTCTCTATCCAAGTAATCCACACGAAAATACGTGACTTCTTCAGGACTGCCATTAACAGCACCCTTAACGCCAATTATCAAATAAGGTCGTTTGAGATAGTTTTCTCCATCTGCCTCAGGTTTACTCTCATCTTCATGTTGTGGTTTGGGTTTATGAGGTATATTCAACTGCTCAGGAATATATATTGTCCGGATAAATTCATCAACACCTGAATTACTAATCGAATAAGATATAGTAGTTTCTGTATTATATTCTTCTACATCTTGTGGTATAGATACACCTATAGCTTTAGGTGCTTTTGTGACATTCTCAACCTTAACGGAATCTTTTAATGGTATGGCATAACCTTTATTGGCAACATTATAAGCATCTACAGAGGTTATCTTTATTGGGTATCCTGTCTTATTACTAGTTAGGCCTGCTACAGTTTTATCAAACTGGTCACCGGAGCCACCTAATACCACATCTACTCTTGCAACTGCACGAAGAAAATGAATTGGATTAGTCTGTAAAGAAGGCACGGCACCATTGTTGTGATTAACCACAACAGTCTCTTCACTCTCTGCATACATAGGCAGTTCTCCTGCATTCCAAGTCTGCTTTTGATTGAATATAAATAGCTTTTGAAAGTCATCTATGGTGGTTCCCGTAGTGAGATCTCCTGGAGGTAATGCATTAACCACAAATAATATCTTAATACCGGTACCCTCTTTTATCAAAATGCTTAGTTTTCCTTCCGATTTATCATCATTGGCGGGCAAAACCTTAGTTACCTTTGCCTCATAAGAGTAAGTAAAATCTGTTTCATTCTTCTGAAAAACATAAGCCTTCACATCCTTCGCATTAATCTGATTCTCACCGGCAACATCCATAGCTCGCGTAGTCGCCATCTTCATATCTGCTGCCGTAAATGGTACGCTAACCTCAAAGAACTCCCCGTCAATTTCCTGTTGCTCTTCCTCATTGTCCGGTATGTCATTAAAGATAACCTCATCCCGACAGCCCACCAATGATAGGGAAGCAAATATTACTAAAATTAACAGCAAATATAGAGATTGAAATCGTTTCATATCCTAACTATCTATATACTTTATATCTAAATTATCATTACTAAATTAAACGTAGTGATCATATTGTCAATGCGTTGATAGCTTTAATTTATAATCAGGCCAATAGTTTGTATAATCTTCTGTGACATCAGGGTCTATAACAGGGCGCACAGACACGGTTAAAGCTCTCCTATATGAGTTATTAGTATTTGATCCAGATGCCCACCCTTCTCTTCCTCCGGTAGTGTTTACTAAGTAACGACCGGCGTGTGTACCTTTCCTTCCTTGAGAAACAGCAAAGATTGCGTGTCCTCCACCTGTCTGTCTATGCAAATAATACCCATCATATATAGCTCCCGGCAGAGGAGTACAAAATTTAGGGGTATATTTGTCACTCCAATAATAAGCAAATCTTAATGTAGTTGCTTCTGCTTGAGACATAATACGGAAACCGTAAGGCGAGGGATCAAACACTGTCTTTCCACCGACTTTTTCAGGATCCGATTGATTCTCTGGTATTACTTTATTCCACAAATAAAGGAAAGTCCACTTGTTACTAAACCAGTCTGTTTTCTGAAAAGGGAATAACTCGTACTGCCAAAAAGTTTGATGACTAACAATCCTATGAGGGTTCTCAATCGATGCTTTCATAGTATAGGTAGCGCCGGCAGCTGTAACTAAAGTGGTATTTGTCTCACCTATATTATTTCGCGTTCCTTTAGACGCACGATGGAAGTCAAAAGGTTGCCCGTCACCGGTATAAAACTGCTTTTCCGCATACAATCCAAAAGATGGGAATGGATCCTTTCTTCCCCACTGATACTGCATTCCATAAACCTTATATGCACTGGCTGTAGTATTATAATCTTTATAATCATATGTATCGTTTGGTGCTTCTTCTGCACCTATTAGATGAGACATTAAATTCACTGTAGGTAGTCCATCGGGAACAAACGCGACTCCAGGTTTTCCTTTTGGAGAATCAATTTCCAAAACCTTTGGATAATCATCTACTATCCATATATGCCAACTCCAAATAGTTGGTTGTCGATTAATCTTAGAACTTTGAATAGATATAAGAATATTACCCGGCATATCTCCGGCGTGCACGTGAATATAGCGCTTACCATCCTTACCAACTATTACCTTTAAGTGCTCCAACCCTGATAGTTTTAAATTATCGCCTTTTACTTCGCCGTTCGTTAGATACTTTTTATTGTGAATATCAGTCCACAACACTTCTGGAACAATAGCATCATCGTCATCAAGATAGTTAAGCATAAAATCAGATATTGTTCCGGGAAGTTTAAAGTTATCACGAGTTTCTACCTCATCATGCATCAATAGTTCTCGATAATATTGATATGCTGTATTAACACTAGATACAGGAATAAGAATACCCTGCTTGGCACCGGCTTTTATCATGTATGTGTTAGCCTCAGGTTGCTTTATAGCTGAAACCAACTCAATATCAAACACTCGCTTAGGGAAGAAACCGTATGGTGAAGATATTTCATAAGTTGCAATTGCGTGGTACACAGAAGGGTCACTCATGTCATCAACTGTTTCAAACGTATATGGTCGACCTTTAAGTAAAGGTGAACTAACCATAACAGAATCCGGATCAGTATCTTTTAACCCCTTTTTACTCCCGTCGTAAGCTTTAAGAGATAGTAACTTTATTTTATATGGGGTATTTGCTTTAACATAGAAAGCATGTTCATTGCCGTCCATCAAGTACATATTATCGCTTTTTTCATCTAAAAGCAACTCTTGCAACTCCTTGTCGCTATATGGCAGTGCGTCATACTCCTTCTGAAGAAAAGATATCTTGGCAATAGGTCTGCCCTCACTATCCACATCATCTTCAGGACTTACATTTTTTTCAAATGCAAACATATATGTGGCATCAAACGTCTCAAAGGGAATATCGCCGGTCTTTATATCACCTGTAATATCTCGTGCAGTAACTTTATACTTCTGCACACCACCCGACAAAGTTTCCTCTAGTGTAACCTTAAAAGGATTATCAGGATTCTCAGGAGTAACCATAAATACTTCCGCATTCTGTGGCTTCGACTTCACATAGAAGTACTTATATGCAACAGCTTGCTCCGGAGTAAGTACATCACCGTCTTTTGTGTGAATAGACTTGGCAGGATTTTTCTCATCGTACGCTTCTCCATATTCGTTAATCTCAACAAAGCTCCGTGGAATCTTACACTCCTCATCTTCGTATATTCCTATCTCATAGTTGATCTCCTTTTTCTGAATCACATTCACAATCCACTTCATGCGACCGGCCTGAATAACCACTTTACCTTCTCTATCAACTGCTTCAGCAGGAGCCGTAAAAGTTACAGTCTTCTCATCCGTTTCCCCGGTCTTTTCGGGATCAGTAGGTTTAACCTCAGTGGTAACCCAACTACTGGCATTTTCCTTTACTTCATAAGGCTTAATTTCAAATCCCCCGGGCCAAGATGTCTGCACCTTAATATCATACGTACCGCCGGCACCATCAAACGTAATCGTGTCTTGGCTAACAGCAAGCATATACTGACCATCGTACTGTACATTAGACATCATCGACTCCTCCCATTGGGTAACCACATAGTTGATATTGGCGGCAGGTGCTTTCTTTGCATCTTCCTCATTGTCGTAGCCAAGGTCACCTATATCCCTAATATCAACCTTATAACGATAGTTACGCAGTAGAGGCATATATTTGTATGTGTCACCTTCCTTTTTAATAAAATCCACTCGAAAAAAAGATTCACCGTTTACTGAACCATCTTCTGACTTATATGATAGGTTTAATATAAGATAAGGACGATCTTTAACGTAATCAGCGTTAACCTCATCAGATGCCTCCGGATTATCCACCTCAGGCACATAGATGATGCGCTTAAGTATATTGTTCTCTGCAGTATAAGTTAAGTCTTGCTTAACAAGATCAGCAGGAAGCGTAGGAGCAGTAGCTTTTGTCTTTCCTTTAATGGCTTCCTCTTCTGATGTAGAATAGTTATCTGATCCCGGCACAATCAAACCCTTTTGGGTAGCATTATATAAAGTAACACCTTTTAGCGTCCATGTCACTTCAACATCTTTTCCATTAGCATCTACAATAGTAGATGTCAACTTCTGCGAACTCTCATCAAAGTCATTATCCAAAGCAGTACCGGTGGGGGCAAAAGCCGTCATATTTAGCCCAACATCCACACGTGCTACAGCACGAAGAAGCCAGATAGTACTAGTTTCAATATTACTATTTTCCCCAATATTCACACCATACACCTCACCCCACATAGGTAAACCGCCTGAGAAATCGGTATCATTGTCTACAGAAAACTTGAGACTGTTGATAACTTCCGCTTTTGTGGTTTTGCCTTCAGTGGCTTTAAAAGCCATTGCTTCCGAAGAATTGACAAATAGCACAAAATTAAGATTTTTACCTGTGTTTGCCTTGAAATTAATATCCCCCATCTGAGTACTTTGAGAACCCGGATTAACACTCTCAATAGTAGCATCTTCTACATAAATCATATTCTCAGGAAGATTAGCATCAGGTGTACCGGAGGTATTGCTGCTGAAAATCATTAAACGAGCAGTCTCTTTGGTGAACTTACTCTCATCATCAGGTTTTAGGGCTGTTGCTGCACGTGTAGAAGCATTCATGATACCCGGCACCTTAATACGCATAGTAACAGAAACTTTACCATCAGCATCCACCTGCGTCTGCGAATCATCTGTGCCGGGTACTATCCTGTCAAAGAAGTCATCACGACAGCTATACATGGAGAGCATCACAAGCACTACTCCTACAGTGGCAATAAGTATCGAATATATCTTTTTCATATCTAATTATCTCTAATCTCTTTATACAATTACCAGGGAATGTCAACATCTTCGTTTTCCCATGTTCCGACTATGTATGGCTGTACTCCGCTTTCTGATTTCTTGAAGCGTAGTTTGATATCGTAACTATAGTTGCGCCTTATCTCCACATAACCATCCGCGTTTTTAGGGCCAAAAGCGAGGTCCCTGTCCTTTGCACGGCGCGTTCCGTCTACCTCATATTCAGTGTTGTCGACAGAAAGGTCTACTCCCGGATCACGTGGAGGTTTAAACTTTGTGGCGAACACCCTCAGTTTGGTTACTGTTTGTGCTTGTGTCCAAGGTGGTGTATAAGGGTCGTATTGAGTATAGTTCTCAGGCATATATGTATAAAAATAGCCAGTCTTGCCAAGAGCTTCTTTTATAGAAATGGTTTCTCCTTCATCCCACAGACCTGCATTTGTCCTATTCCTATAAAAAGGCACCCAACGGTTATCAACATCAATGTTTGTCGGCTTAGCGTCCTTAAACTTCTTATACCATGCTGTGACACCTTTATAATTATTAGGAATAATGCTTGTTACATTTACATAAAACGCAGGAGCTATTCCATCAAATATGTAATCTAGTATGGGGGTAACCTCATTGCCATTGTCATCTTTAAACGTGTATTCCCAACTTACTTTTACACGAGCAACTGCACGCTCCAAATATACTGTCGTCACTTCTTTCTCGTATGCAGTGCCTGAATTTGTTACCAATGTTTTACCATCTTTTATTGAAAGATTCTCAATACGTCCGAACATAGGCAGATATGCAGAGTGAAACAACTGTCGCGTACCTCCAATGTTGGTACTTTGTCTATGCTTTGTTACCCTGTAATTTTTTATAACCTCTTCAGTAACCTGAAACTTGGGGTTATCGCTAAATACATAAGGCTCAGCTAAAGAGAGGTATGTAATGTCACTCACATTACCTTTAGTGTTTACACCATCAAACTCTTTTAGTACTCTGCTATTGGCAAAGAAAGTTATTGGTCCATCTGTAGGAAGTTTATGAATACGTATTATGACTTTGCGATATTTATCTTTGTCGCCATATTGTGACTCATCTTTCATAAACTCGTTGTTTACAAATTCTTCATTTGTAAGGGGGATCGTTCCGGTAACGCTATAATCCCCCTCTTCTAATTCAGGAATAATAAGGTCTCTAATCCAATCTTCGCCACCCACCTGGTCAAACTCTTCTTTATCGGCAGGGTCGGTCAGGTCTGATCTAAAGGTGTTAACCGTTGCTCTGCCTTTTTCATCAGTTGTGTAGTTAGTCAAAGTATCCGGAGGCGTAGGAATAACAGCTTCGCCTGCTCTTAAGCTGCCTGGACTTTTCGAATGTACAGAAGAAACTCCGATTGTGAGAGTAACCGGCTCGGGAAGAATAACACGACTGCCATCCTCTGTTAGTTGCATGCCGTTCCACCAAGGCTTCTCTTCGATAGTTGGGGTAATATCCTCAACATCCGGAATGGAATCTTTACAACCGACAGCCAACATAAAAACTACGGTTACTGTAACAATATATTGTATTATTCGTTTCATATCGATAAAAGTGATCCTATAGTCATTAGTTTATATTTCAAAATCAAGGATTTCTTCTTCTACAGTCTTCCACGGCAACACCTTTGTACCATCAGGATAGGCAAGATAAAGCTTCTTGCCCTCCCACGTAAGGTTCATCCTGTATATGGTGTTGCGCCTGATGGCATACTTATCATCAGTTTTATTGGCATCTTGATTGAAAAGCAGGAAGTGATGATCTGCAATAGCCTCATCATTATTCATAAGTACGCTTGGAATATAACTAATATAATTAGTTTCAAGTGATATATCTGCGAAATCTCCGATATATCGCCCTATGCGCACAATCACCTCTGTTGGTGCATGTTTCATGTCGGCAATGCCATTACCCGGCTCAACCGTTCCATAAGCCATCTTATCAGGCATTATCTCGTTAGTGGTTGGCAACATATAAACCTCTAATGGCTTATAAGAGCGACCATATGAATCACGAGGCACAAGGTTTATCGTACCATCTTTATATTGCCCTACACTTCCATCTTTATAAATAACCACACCGGGCATACAATAATACACCCAATTATACCATAGATAATAACTTGTGGCAAAATGCGGATAAAGTATATATGAAGGCTTAAAAAAATTCTCCTTCGTAGCCTTTTCAACTGAGTTGTAGGCCTTAGGCGTAAGAGGAATAATATTCCAATTCCAGCCGTCCGAACTCTTTATAGTCTTCTCCTCTGCACGATACATGTCCATAAATGGAGTGTTAGGGTCAGAATAATATATATGCTCGGTTCCCGGTGTCGCATAATCCTTGTCAGTTTCGCTACGCATCGATGGCAACAACATTGCATACATCGGGTAGTTGTTCACACGAATAGAGCTGATATGCAGGTCTTCTGGGAAAATCTCCGGATCATAAGCATCGTTTATGTCAGTATTACTGATATTCAACTCCAACTTTGCCATTACACGCTCAAGGTTGATGTCAGCGGAAGTAACACTGTTGGAACCCGTTGACGATGGGGTGTTTCTCGAAAGGGTTATCTCTCCCTGCCCCACCATGGGAATGCCTCCATTGGATTCTGTCAATAGTTCTTTGGGTACAGCTCCTCGGTATGCCGACTCCCACCCTGAAAAATCTTCTGGTTTAATGTTTTCCTTATATATAAAATTATATGTTGTTGTAATGAACACTTTCTTTAAGTCATCAATATTAGTTATCCCATTCATGTCATAGCGATAGTTGTCCACGTCTTTTTTCTCTTCATCATTCAGTGTCTCCTTATCCACCAAGGTCATCAACGGCTCTTGATAATTAGCTGGAACAGTCATTGATGCTGCCGCAGCAAGCGACTCATTTGCGATAAGCACGACGTCGAATTCACCGGCAACATCTGTCTCAAACTCAAGAGATACATTACTCCCGACAGGATGCTTAATTAGAGTTTCCACGCCATCTTTAATGGTCCACCCTAATTCGTTAAGTATATCACTATCGGCAAATATTTTATTGAATGCCACATCTCCTGCCTTCTTTTCTCCCTGGTCTTCAGCGTAGAAGCCTATGACTCTAAGCGTGGCTATCTGATTCTCGAAATCGCTACCCGGTTGCTCATTTGGCAAAAAATCTTTTGCAGCCCTCAGCGTGTTACTCATAGCTGAACGAGTTGATGATCCGCCACCGGCAGGAGCAAGCACCGTTGCCGTGATGCGTACTATGCGCTTATCTGTTGGCGTAGGACAATCGGCATCTTTGTCAAAAATAATATCCTCGCAACCCATCAATGCCCACAACAATGGCAAAACAACCAGGCCTATGCAATAACGATATATCTTATTATAACTATTCATCTTCAATCTATTTCAAAAATCGTAGTTCAACTCCTGAATGTTCCACTTCAATATAGAAGCATGTATTCTCACAAGTTGCGTCAACGGGTCCACCTTTATGTGACTGTCAGGAGTATCATCAAATGGATTATCCTTTTTTGGAATATTTGGGTCATACGGATCCACAGGGTCATACGGCAACCCAAAACCATTGATGCTTGAAATGGTCAAGTCATATATATTATTGCGGCGAGTATCGGCATTCTTCACGTAAGCGTCATTGCCCTCGCCAACAATCTGCGCGTTTACCGGTGCAAGCCAAACCATCTTGCCACCCACATAACGTCTCAAATTTGTGTTGCCTGCCCTAAGTGCCGAATATAAATCTCCATACAGCACCCCTGATTCCTCTCCATAATAGAAAGTACCAACAGGATCATTTACATAAAGTTTATGCCCATCGCTATCATAAGTGTACCATATATCCGCAGGATCATCCTCATCTCTTCCACAGCCCTCTTTTTCTGAATAATCTTGGTCTACATAAAACCAATCATACGCATTTTTATGAGCTTCGTCCAAAGTTCCAACAGTTAAAAATTCTTCATCTTTTTCCTTATCGTACACATAGTATTGCACCTCTTTAGGCACAAATGTCCCATAAATCTTCACATAAGCAATGCGGTTATACTCCAACTGATTTCTCCCAGATATATTTTGGTTGGTTGAGTTCTCAAGGAAGTATATACCGTTAGTAGTGGACTTAGTCGCATCTTTAACATCCACACTCTTTGCCTCAAAGTTTTTCCCTGCACCGCCTTCCATCTTGTCGGAAACACGCTGAAGGAAAGGATGTTCGTCAGTACCTTTCCATTCTGGTGCAACTTTCTTGCTGTGTATTTTAGATTCATAAAAAGGATACTCATTGTCAACAATCTTATTTTCCAAACCTGTAAAATCTCTGAAAAGGTATGCCTCCTTGGCCGAACCGGCAAGTGCATATTCCAGTCGTTCAACGTCTAATTTACCCTTCTCTGTTGCAACATCACCTGATAGTGTGACCTTACTTGCTCTTCGCACCTGCACTTTCGACAGCACACGCTCAACATCAAGGCTGAAAGTATTGTCACCCTGATACTTTACTTGATTCTCACTAATATTCGGCAAAATAGTTACAGTATTATTCTTGTTATCCTTAGCTGTGGCCGTCATCATGAAGTCTTTGAAACCGCCAACTTCATCGCTTGTATCAACCAGCTTGTCAAACTCAGACAGAGTAATTGTCTTATTCTTCATCTGATCAGTTAATAGACCCGGCACAATCTTCGACCCATTAAGCAGTACTGAAAAATCCACACTTCCTGCATCACTCTCATTGACTTCAAATATAGGAGAAGAAATGACATCCGTTCCGGCAACTTTTAGCTGGTTTTCTGCAAACGTCCTATAAGGCATCCTGCTGAACAGCACCGTCATGCTGCTCACGCTGCACTCGTTTTTAGTGCCACCCTCTTCCGTCTGCGATACCGCACGAGTGCCCGTGTCATCGGCGCTAACCCGCACCTCGAAGCGCATCGAGGTGGTTTTATCGCCAACCTCGGAGCCTCCCCACTCGGGGGCCTCATTGGCGCAAGCCCCTAAGATGAGTGCCACCTGCAGTAGTGCGAGGAAGTGATGTAACTTGTCCATTTTCATATCTAACTGCCAATTATCATAGATTGACGTTGCGGAACACCAGGTTCCAGTTTTGTATAGTCACCTGCACAGCCATGTAGGTCTCCTCTTTGTCGGAGCCTTGCAACAGTATGCGGATATTGAAATCGTGGTTGAGGTCAAGATGATCCATAAAAGGATTGGGCGAACTCATCGCCTCACCGCTGTAAAGAATATAGTCGTGCAACGGATCAAACTCATAAACCACCCTATCCGTCTCGTCGGTCACCGTCACCATATAGTCGCCACGCTCACCCGGCACAAGACGAAGAATATCGTAAGTGGCATGCAGTGTAACTGTCTTGCCATTGTCGTTGTCGCTCTGCTCAAAAGTTTCCGTTGTCCACTCAAAAGGAGTATCCGTTAGCAACTGCCCATCGTAGGCATATCGACTGTTCTTTGCCATGTAGGTCATCTTATACTGATGTCCCACGGGCAAGCCCTCAATCCTAATATCAAAGTGGTTGGTGATCTGAGTAAGTGAAAAATGCACCATGTCTGTCTCCGTGCCTTTGCCGCCTCTGTCATCCTGAACAAGAACACCATCCTTGGGCACACCCACGTACAGCGGCCCTGCGGTGGCCTTAATCTTGTCGGCCTGCTTTGCCATAAACAGCACCAGTTCATCTTTCTTGGCACCCGTCTTAAAGGCAGACATGTCATACTGACTCATATCCTTTGCAGCCCATGCCACAAAACTTGTTGTCTTGCCGGGACGATAAAACTCGGTCTTTATCTCATATCCCGGAAGGAATGCCACCTCGCCCTCTTTCCACTCTCCGATGAGTTGGTTACTCTCATCGAAAGCAAAAACACGTATATCGTCTATCTTATTGTCGGGATAACTTATCTCGTCGGGCGTCCTCACATCAAAAGTGAACACAGTGTACTGCGGACACTCGTCGAGGTCGCTCATTATGCCTGTGTGACAACCGCATATTGACACAAACAGAAAAGCCAAAAGACTGATTTTATAAATAAGCTTCATCTTACCTGCTACTTTTATATTTTCTTATAAGCGTGTCTATCGGACACCATTGTCCGCACTCTTATCTTACCGGTGAATAGGGGGGCCGCAAAGCCCGCCCTATCCTATGTTTATTATGCTGCATAATGTGATGTATGTCAAACTACTTGCACATCACTAATTATACAACAATATTTAATCTTATAATCTGCAAATTGTCTATTAAAGATGAATGTCGCGCTCTACAAGATTCCAAGGCAATACTTCTGCCTCTACACGCATAAAGCCTGTCTTTGGCTCAATATCGTTGGTATGGTGATCAGGGTCCGGATCTTGATCCGGATCTTTTGGATCAGGCTTAGGCAAGTTGGGGTCGTTGGGGTCATTTGGATCCCAGTTGAAACCACGGCTTGAGAAGCTTGCAATTGATAATGCATAGATATTGTTACGACGTGTATCAGCATACTTTACATCCGTATCTGTTGTACGGTTGATAAGTGCATAGTAACCACTTCTACCATTCATATAAGTCTGAACCTTCTCATTACCTGCAGCAAAAGCAGCCTCGATAGAATTGTAAGCTACACCATCAGTAGAGCCAATATAGAATGTTGTACCAGGAGTAAGCGCTGTAGCAAGCTTTTCAACATCATCCTTGTTATACTTTGCTCGACCTTCACGCCATACTTCTTTTGTTACAGTAGTAACATTCCCATCAGTAGTAGTTTCTTCAACTAAAGCACCTGTTGGTTTGTCATCACTTATTGTGCGTTCTGAGTAAGTAATTGTTTCATCTTTAGTAGAAGTTCCATCTCCATTATCAGTAGTCTTTGTTACAGTTCTCTCTTTATACCATACTTTAGAACCAGTAGCTGGCACAAACTCAGCCTTGGCATCATCCTTAAGACCATAAACAACAGTAGGAGTAAATGTAGCATAAACCTTTACTGTGGCAAGACGTGCATATCCATCTTGGCGATTGGCAACTTTAGTCAAATCTCCATTAAAAGAGTTCTCTAGGAAGTAGATACCTCTGTTTGTTTCATTTCCACCTTTCTGATAAGATGCGTCATTCACAGCAACAGCCTTATAACCACCAAGGTCATCGTTTGTTTGTGTAGCAGGATCTGTCAAAAGATTACCAATACGGATAAGAAAATCTTGGTCAGGATTCATTGCTTCTGCAACTGTCTTATTATGGATGGCAGACTCAAAACCTTCGTATTTACCTTCATCATTCATCGTTCTTTCACCTGCATTGTTACGCAGCAAGTAAGTCTTGGAAGCACCATTCATAACAGAATATGTCATGTCTGTAAGGTCCACTTTCCCTGACTTGTCTTCAACGTCACCGCTTAGCGCGTCTTTCTTAGAAACAAAAGCCTGAGCTACTACACGTTCCAATTCAAACTTGAAAACGTTTTCATCCTCTGTAGAACCACTCTTAGCCTGAGCTTCAGTGATGTCTTCAGTAACAGTTTTATTATCTACTGAAGAGGTCATCAAAAACTTACCATCTGTAGAAAGCTTCGCTATATCATCAATAGCTGATGATTTTGCACCAAATGTACTTATAGCAACCGGAGTTACATCTACATCACCCTTATTTAGTGCCATAGCAAGCATGCCACTGCCTGCTTTAGTTTCAAAAGGAGCAATAGTATAAGTACCCTTAGTTGCTGTCTCCCAGAAGCCGTCGCCATCAGTTGCAGATGGATTCCAATCCTTATTTACAAAGCCCAACAAGTGCATAGTAGCAATAGTTTGCTCCTCATTACGTCCGGTTTCATCAGTTTGTGGTTGAGCCCTAAAGCCGTTTGTTGTGGCAATACTTACAGTAACACGTGCGCTGGTAGAACCTGCAGTACCTGTTTCATGTGTCACATCATTCTCGTTGCTGCAGGATGCTAAGCCGAACATGACGGCTCCTGCAAGAATTAATGAAGAAATTTTTTCATACTTTCTTTTTTTTAATGAATACTTAATTAATTATCTCATTTATATTGTTCTAACTGTTTTTCCTTAACTAAAAACCCAACTCGGCAAGGTTGTGCTTTGCCTCCTGAGAGCCCGACGCTGCCGCCTCTTCAAGCAATTTGCGCGCCTCCTCGCGATCTCCCGACAATGCATAGGCAACACCAAGGTTGTTGAGCGCCTCGGGAACATGCTTCAATGCGGGCAACACCTTCATTGCCCTGGCATAACTGCCGCCCTCAAGATCGGCAGCCGCCGAGTTGATTAGTGCATCGGGGTCGTTGGGATAGAGACGACTTGCTATATCAAAAACCTCCTTATACTCGTCGGAATCAGGGTCATAACTCTTTGCAACCAGATACATCTCATTAAGCGACAACAGCTTAGGATTGGTCTTGATGAGTTGTTTAGCCTCCTCCACCACATCAAACGGACGAACCGAATAGCTGATGGTGTACTCTGTGCGGCGAATCAACGGCCACACTTCTGCCAACAGCCTGCCGTATGTGGCACCACCATCAATAGCCTTGATCTTCTCGTCGCGGGCATCAACATTTGGCGTGCTATCTATTATGTCCAACACCTGCCGGCTGACGTTTTCCGGCAGCCCTGCACCATTCTCACGTATCAGCTCCTCTGCCCTGTTCCAATCCTCGCCAAAACCTCGTGAAGTAAATTGGCGGGCATCGACAGAATATCGTGTCGACAGATAATTGGCAAAAGCGGCCGCACGCTTCTCGGCAAGGTTCTTATTATATGTGGCTGAACCTTCGGGCGAAGCATAGCCCACAATATCTATCTTTGACGTGTTCAAATCTTTATTGTTGAGAATCTCCACCACCTTGTCATTAACCTCGTCAAGCACACTGCGATTGCCATCGTAGCCTGCATCAATGGTGGCATCATCAACCCTGAAAGCAATGGTGGCACTATACTTGTCGGAGCGCACCTTAACCTCCTCAACCTTGGGAGTTACATAAGCAATGCTGAAGCTTGGTTCTCTCAATATACGATCGGCCAGCGCAATTGTAGAAGTGCCGTTGTCGCACGTGGCGCAACCGCTTGCCCACTCAGTCAGCTCAAGGTGTGCATCCATCATCCACTCCTCAAAGGCAACCTGAGTGGCATAGTTGAATACCTGTTCGGTTCCGTTTATGCGGCTTACCGTCTGTGGGTTGCTTGCCATATACTCCTGCTGATTGCCATAACGCTCATTGCGTTCCAATACAACAGCACGCGTCTTGCCCACAACGGCAAATGTGGCGAGGTCAACACTCTCGGTTGCATCGCTATTGCTTATCAAACGTGGCGTGTAGAGATAAAAGTCATTGGTGCCTATCTTTGTTTTGCTCAAATCGAAGTCCACAGCAATGGCAACCTGTCCGCCCTCTCTGGCAAATAATGTGTTTTTAATCTGTATGTTTTCGCTCTGTCCTTGAGACATAGCGCTCATGGTGCAGATCAGCAGTCCAAATATAATATATAGACGTATGCTCAAACTATTTTTCATAATCGAGATGTTTACTTAAGGAAGAATATAAGTGAAAGAGTTGCTCTTGTCACGCCAAAGTAGTCATACTTGTCATCGTCGAGCTGTTTGCCACACGTGACGCAATCATACTTGCGATAGTCGGCATGTGCCCATCCGCCACCTAATGACAGTTCCAAATTGAAAACAGGCGATATGACGAACTGATGTCCTACGCTGGCACCCGCACCATAAAATGTAGCTTCGTAGCGGTTATCTTTCAGCTTGTCGAGACGTCCAATCGGGATGTTCCATCCGCCCACATTAACCTGACCAACGTGTCCGTGCAATCCTATGAAAGTTTGGTTGAAAGACTCACAAAACCAATAACGCAATTCCGGCTGAGCTATCCAATGGCGAAACTCGCGCGGTTCGTCAAATTTCCACAAATTAAAGCCGGCATCCACATCCATGGTCCACTTAGGACTTAGTGCAAACTCTACACCGGCATTTGGAGAACCGAGCATTGCCCAGTGCGCAATATTTGTTTTCAGCGCCACCCTCTGTGCCTCAACTTTTTGAGTGGTTGCCAATGCAGCTGTGATGCATATAAGCAACAACAAAATTCTACTCTTTTTCATACAATATAAAATTGTCACTTGCGATTGTTTAAAGCCCACAATAACTGACTGTGAAACCCCTTAAACACAATCACTTTACATTTTTCTCATAGACACCCTCGCCTTATCCGTTGCAAAGGTAACAATTATTATAAAATAGAAAAAACATAAATTACAATAAACTAACATTTTAAGCGAACTTTTTCTGTCAATATCTCCACAAACCGCATATATATGGGGATAGACAACTCTTTTATTTATATAAAGTTATTGAAAAAATTTAATACTAATAGATATACTATATGACATAAAAGAGTTACTAACTGTTTTTATCAACCATTATGCGAGCGTTCCTACTGCGATGCACCCTAAAAAACGAATCTTCGTCACGCCACAACTTTCCATCTGTAAGTTTGAAAAAGACACATCTGATTTTCAACCATCCATCGCCTCATCGAGTGCCAAAATAATAGATAACTTCAATAGTAGCACATCCGGAATCGACAGTTCACAAACATCATACATCACCGCACCCCACCTCAACCTCCTTCGTATCATATATACGAAATCGTATATATGATGCGGAGATGGTGCATAGCAGATATTTGGTTGATCAGACTTTGAGCAAACAGGCATAACAAATTCATATTTACAGCTTGCACTTTGCAAATCAGGTATTTGGCACCACATTAGCCGCTATGATTAAAGCCAATTACATAACTTTTATATGCGTTACCGTGAGGTGTCACATTTTTAACTTAACAAACAGAACATAGGTATGATGCTTCTCAAACTTTACGGTAAAGTAAAAATATACAATCAATGGGCTTTAAGTGCTATAAGAAACTATTTGGAAATTGTTTAGAGGTGAACACTATGTGCGTATAACCTCTTTTTTGCACATTATTAGAAGGTTACCTTACAGCCGGTGTTAAACGAAAAGACCTTTGCCAAATAACTCCGATAGAAAACATTCGTAGCAAAAACAGGTTTTTGACCGATTAATTATACCCAACAGGAACTTATTATTGATATAACAGTAACATTATCACCCACTGTCATTCCCAAATAATTCAAACATATAAGCAATGATCGCCACCATGTCTTTATCTATGCAGAGTAAAGCAAAGAAAGGCGTATTAACACATTTTATACTTTTGCCATTATGAGGAATAAGAAACTGCCATTTGGAGGAATGAAAACCTGCCATTTGGAGGAATAGAAACCTGTCATTTGAAGGAATGAAAAATCAAAACAAGTTGTTAATCAGCAAAAATAGATTTATATTTGTGATTATAAATTTACAGTTTCATTCATCTAAGTATGTATAAGGTCAGAATAGCAGATAAGCTTTTGAGTAATCAATTAGAAGCAACAGGAGTGGTCCTTATTCAAGGACCAAAGTGGTGTGGCAAAACTACAACTGCCAAACAGCAGGCTAAGAGCGTTCTTTATATGGATGATCCACGCACCAGAGAATCCAATATTATTCTCTCTGAATCAGAACCTTTAATGTTATTTAATGGCGAGACGCCCAGATTGATTGATGAGTGGCAACTGGCTCCAAAGCTATGGGATGCGGCTCGATTTGAAGTTAGCAGGAGAGGGTTACCCGGGCAGTTCATCTTTACGGGATCTGCCGTCCCTCCCGATACCTCCGACATAACCCACTCCGGCACAGGCAGATTTGCCTGGCTGACCATGCGACCAATGAGCCTTTGGGAATCAGAAGAATCCACAGGTGCGGTTAGCTTAGATAAGCTATTTAAAGGAGAAAAAATTAAAGCGGGGTTAGCAAAAGACCATTCATTAAAACAACTGGCATACATACTATGCAGAGGAGGTTGGCCGGGGTCGCTTAAGCTTTCAGAACAAGCTGCTCTACTGCAGGCAAATAACTACTTAGACGCAGTAGTCAACAGTGATATTTCAAGGGTTGACGGAGTGAATCGCGATGCTGATTTTGCTCGAAGGTTGCTCCGTTCGTATGCGAGACATCAAGGTGCTCAAGCCACTATCACTACCATCTACAAAGATTTGGCGAATAACAATTTAGGGTCGATGACAGAGGAGACTATATCCTCGTATATCATTGCGTTGAAACAAATTTTTGTGATTGAAGACATGCTTGCTTGGAGTCCCAATTTGCGTTCGAGAACTACTATCCGCACTTCCGATACACGGTATTTTGTAGATCCATCCATTGCAACGGCAGCATTGGGCGTTGGTCCTGAAGACTTGTTTAAAGACCTAAATACATTTGGGCTGTTATTTGAAACAATGGCTGTACGCGACCTTAGGGTGTATGCTGACGCTCTTAATGGTCAGGTTTATCACTATAGAGATAGGAATGGCCTGGAATGCGATGCTGTATTACACCTTAGAAATGGGGATTACGGACTAATAGAGATAAAACTGGGAGGAGACACCTTGATAGAGAATGGAGCAGATACCTTAAAGAAGCTTGCAAGTAGGATTGACACTAATAAGATGCCGTCGCCTTCATTCTTGATGGTATTAACCGGAACAGGTAGCTATAGCTACCTGCGAGAAGATGGTGTGTTAGTGGTTCCTATTGGCAGCTTGAAAGACTAACGATCAGTTGGCGTTTTAGTTAATAGATTCAAGTGCTAAATGCAACATTTAGTACTTGAATCTACATTTGTAAAGATTTTGATTATATACACTTTTCATGTCTATATTTTCTCTTTTTACACTTTCGTTTTATTTGGGCTATTTTCC
>JBMNSN010000028.1:0-19162 GCA_050945215.1 Fermentimonas sp.
TAAGAACTGGCAAGATAATGCAATACAACCCCACCACAGGCAAGAGAGTGCACAATGCGAGCGGTGCCATTGATTGGATACATAACACGCTTAAAAGAGCTGATAAACTGCCAGATGATTATAATTTAAAGCAGTGTTATTTTGGTGAACACCTACTCAATGAACAGCCCGATAAAATTGTAGCAATTACAGAGGCAGAAAAAACAGCCATCATTTGCAGTGTACTATTTCCTCAAATGGTTTGGATTGGTGCAGGTAATCTGAACGGCTTAACAGTAGAAAAATCTAAAGCCCTGAAAGGTCGCTCGATTATGCTATTTCCTGACTTGAGCAACCCCGATTTGCCAATAGAGAAACAGGCGTTTACCATCTGGAGTAATAAAGCTGATGAGATACGCAAAACATACGGTTGTAAGGTTGTTGTTTCTGATATTCTGGAAAAGAACGCAACTGATGAGGAGAAAAGAAACGGTTTAGATATTGCAGACTATCTTATAAAACAGATTAGGCAGGCACCCGACCAAGTGAAAGTATTTCAACAGCCACCACAGCCACCACAGCCACCACAGCAAGACATTAATAATATAGCAGATGAGCTTGAACCAAAGATGTTGACTAACGACACAACAACATCAAACTGGATAAGTGGGCGTAATAGAAATGCGCAAGGCAATTGGGATGGGCGTATAATGAAGCTGGAAACGTTCTTTAATTCAATTGATTTGCCGAGTGGTGAAATAAGGCTATCACAGTGTGAAGTTATAACCGATGTTCAAAAATTCGTCAACTCACATTTGGCGTACGTGAAGCGATACAATGGAAACATAACTTTTGAACCGTATTTATTGAGATTAGAGAAAATGAAAAATATAATACAGGTGCATTCCTTGAGCGGTTGGAACAGCTAAGGGAAACAATGTTAAACTAACAGTAAATAACATATAAGATTATTAACAATATAAATATAATTTATTATGGGATTCAGAAACAGAGAATTAGCCTCAATGGCTGGCAGGATTAGCACCAGAAAGGGCGTACCAAACAAGAGTACTAATGAAGTAAGGAAAGCGTTTCAACTACTGGTTGAGAACAATTTACCAAAGATGCAGAAAGATTTAGATTCATTGGAGCCAAAAGACAGGATTAAATTCATGCTTGACATGGCCAAGTTTATTTTGCCTCAACTTCAGTCAATTAGTATTGACGATTTGAGAGAGCAGGAGGCACAGGGATTTAATGTATTGACTATTAATTTAAAAAATGGAAGTGATGACAGCAACAGTATTTAATTTCATTCAGACAGCCATTTGCTGGGCTTTTGGGCTCATATTTATTTGTAGTGTAGTCTCTATTGTAAAAAGAGAGATAAGGGCTCACAGGGCACGAAAAGAGCTAAAGAGGTTGATAAAAAAATTAAATGAACAATTAAAAAGTTTTGGAACAGATGAAGCAAATTGAGATTAAAACACCGATGGAGCTATTCATGTTCGTAGATGAATACTTTGAGAGCATGACAGAAGAGGACAAATCACAGTTATTGCGTGAAGTTTTGGGGAGTAGCTGGCTGGTTGTATTTTGTCACATGGGCGTTCGTAAAACCAGCATAGCAGATTTAAAGCTGGAGTTTGGAGCAATCTTATATGATGACTTTAATAAAAATGATTGTCAACTGTTAACCCCTTTGTCTGATTCGTTTGATAGGAAGTTTATTGAGCCACTAAGCAGACCTACAACACCCGAACAGCTGGAGTATATCAAATGGCTAAGGGATTACAGAAATGACCTATCTTTTGCCAAGAGGAATTATGAAGCAGAAGATTACCCCGACCATGTAAAAAGATATTTGGGTATTAAATAAGAGCGTTCTTTATTTCAATTAAGCCACTTCATTTATTGAGGTGGTTTTTTTGTATGTTCAATAGGGATTAATTTCAGTTTTGATACATTCAAATAAGCCTTATTTTGGGCTATCTGGAAGCTACATGTACATATTTTGTCCAAATTAGAGTGAACAAAAAAGGTAAACAGTTTATTTACAACCGTTTACCTTTTTTAAACGTGGTACCACCAGGAATCGAACCGGGGACACACGGATTTTCAGTCCGTTGCTCTACCGACTGAGCTATGGTACCCTCATAATTTCAAAATGCGGAGGCAAAGATAAGCTCATTTTTTGAAATTACAAAACTATTACTGAAAAAAATCTTCTTAATCGCTATTTATTGACATAGGGTTCCACCCCTGAGCTTTTAATTGCATCTCAACACCATCGCGAGTAATAAGATAACACCCATTCTCGGGTTTTGTGATGTGTCCTATCAATTTTATGCCATTAATCTGCTCCATTTTGTCGTGCATATACAAAGGTACTGTAAACAACAACTCATAGTCCTCGCCACCATTTAGTGCAGCGGTCATCACGTTCATATTAAAGCTCTCAGCCATTGCAGCAGTTTGATAATCAATTGGCAACCTCTCTTCAAATATCTGGCATCCCATATTACTCTGCTTGCAGATATGTAATAAATCAGATGATAAACCATCAGATATATCAATCATAGATGTTGGCACGATATCATTATTATTAAGCTGTTCAATGATGTCTTTGCGAGCTTCCGGCTTCAATTGACGTTCCAATATATATTCCCTGCCTCCAAAATCTGGGCTGAAGCCTTTGTCGGGATTACTTGCAAATACAGCTTTTTCTCTCTCAAGGAGTTGTAAACCCATATACGATGCCCCGAGGTCTCCGGAAACATATATTAGGTCTGTGTCTTTGGCTCCATTTCTCATCACTTTTTTTTTGCTATCAACTATGCCTAAGCATGTGATACTGATAGTAAATCCGGTCAATGAGCTGGTTGTGTCACCTCCAACGATGTCCACGCCATACACATCACAAGCCAACTTTACTCCTTCATAGAAGGTTTCCAAATCCTCAACTGACATTCTCTTCGAAACACCTAAGGATACAGTTATCTGCTGTGGATTTCCATTCATCGCATAGATATCCGAAAAGTTCACAACGGCTGCCTTATATCCAAGGTGTTTTAAGGGATTATACATCAAATCAAAATGAATGCCTTCCAACAAAAGGTCGGTTGTTATAAGCGTTTGATATGAGCCATATTCTGCCACCGCGGCATCGTCTCCTATACCGATAAGACTGGTGTCTTTTGTCAGTTTGATATCCTTCGTCAAACGCTCAATCAGTCCAAATTCGCCAATTGTTGCAATTTCAGTCCTTTGCATTTCTACTCCTTTGCAAACAATGATTAAATGGTTTGAATAATTGTTCTCATTATTTCTGCCATCTTTGGTTGGGCAATATTGGCCGCTTCTTGAACATCTTCGTGTGTAATTTCCACAATCTTTCCAAGAACGCCCAAGTCTGTAATTATTGAAAATGCCAATACCTTCATTCCCGCATGGTTGGCTACAATAACTTCAGGAACAGTCGACATGCCAACAGCATCACCACCTATAATGCGTAAGTAGTTGTATTCTGCAGGAGTCTCAAAAGTCGGTCCTTGCAAACCAATGTAAACACCATGCTGGAGCTTAATATTTTTTTCCTTGGCAATTTCCATAGCTTTCAATCTAAGCTCTTTATTGTATGCCTCACTCATATCAGGGAAACGCGTGCCAAGTTCATTGTAATTCTTGCCACGTAGTGGATGTTCAGGGAACAAGTTAATGTGATCTTCAATTAACATGATGTCTCCAACATCGAAGCTGGAGTTCATACCACCTGCCGCATTAGAAACAAATAGATATTCTATACCTAAAGCCTGGAAAACTCTAATAGGGAAGGTTACCTCTTTCATTGTATATCCTTCATAGTAGTGGAAACGTCCTTGCATAGCCAAGACCTTTTTGCCTCCAAGCGTTCCTATAATTAGTTTGCCACTGTGACCTTCTACAGTAGATAGAGGGAAGTTCGGAATTTCAGTGTATGGAATCTCTTCTTTGTTCTCAATTTCATTAGCCAACCCACCAAGGCCTGTTCCTAAAATGATAGCAATGTTTGGAATCTCAGCTATTTTCTCCTTCAGAAAATCAGCCGTTTGTTTGATAGTTTCTAACATGTTCTAGTATTTTTTTATTAAATAAATGTCTCTCTCTACTTTCTATGAACTTAATCTTAACAGGAATATAATATAATATTTTCTTTAGATCTTCAGGCAAATCGCTCAACTCCATAAATCGCATAGCATCTTTTTCCGTTGTGATGACTATTTTGTTATCATCATCCACCGATTCAACCAAGTCCATTATGGATGATATATCCTCTCTTGTAAAGTTTTGGTGATCAGGAAATGATATCGTATATAAATTAAAAGTCTTATGTTCAAGATGCTCCTCTAATGGCTTAGGGTTTGCAATTCCTGTAACCAAAATAATATGCTTCTTAAGCAAGTCCTCAGGCTCAAAGTGTTCATGGTCATACTCTTCAAATACAGGCATCAACTCCTCATAGTCAAATGTGGTAAAATAAAGCTCCTGATAAGAAAATAAATTAAGTCCATTGGAATAGATGCGCTTATCAATTGGCATCATATCATCCGAGCATTTTGTAACTAACACAATCGATGCTCTCGACAATCCCTTGATAGGTTCTCGCAAGTTACCTGCCGGTAGCAGTTTGTCCTCAAACACCGGTCTGCCACTGTCAACCAATAATATTGAAAGTGTTGGCTTCACATACCTGTGCTGGAATCCATCATCAAGTAAAATTACTTCAGGTCTATCGTCAGTTGGCAAATCCCTTAGTCGCTCAATGGCATTCACTCTATTGCCGTCTACTACTACCTTTACATTGGGGAACTTACGTTTAATCTGAAGTGGTTCATCTCCAACCTCCAGTACATTCGAGTCGACAGTTACCTCTCTCAGTCCACGACTTTTGCGTTTATAACCTCTGCTTACCACGCCAATTCTATATCGTGGCGACAATAGTTTTATCAAATATTCTATGTGGGGAGTCTTTCCCGTCCCTCCAACAGTAATATTGCCAACACAAATTATTGGAAGATCAAAACTCTTTTGTTTTAATATGTTTTTGTCGAACAACCAGTTTCTAAAATTCACACCTAATCCATAAAGCCTTGAAAAAGGCAGTAAAGATTTACGAATTTCTTCTTTTGGAATGTCCATTTTATAGTTACTTTATATTCAACTCATACGGCAATCTTGCCTGTATGTAATCTTGTTCCTTAAGGTCCTTTATCAACATAAACATTTCATAGCTATCACCGAGATATTCTTTCATCATACCAACTGCCAACTGCTCTTTTTCAGGATTAAACAACTCTTCCCAAACAGTACGCATTTTAGGATATTCAAATACTACGTAGCTTTTACCCAGATTTGCCATTTCTGCTGCAATGTCTATAGCCTTCTCAATTCCCCCCAGTTCGTCAACCAAACCAATTTCAAGAGCCTGGTTGCCTGTCCAAACGCGACCTTGAGCATATTGAGCCAGAGTGTCCTTAGGTATTCCTCTACCTTCGGCACAGCGAGTCAAGAATAGGTCATAACCATTTTCAATATACTGTTGCATAATTGCTGACTCTTCTTCGTTAAACGGACGGTTTAGTGATGGAAAATCAGCAAACTTGTTTGTCTTGACAGTTTCGTTATGTACACCGATTTTCTTCGTTAATCCACCAAATGTTGGTATCATACCAAAGATACCTATCGACCCGGTTATTGTAGTTGGTTGTGCAACAATTTTATCAGCATTTGTTGAAATGTAGTAACCTCCTGAAGCTGCCAAATCACCCATGGAAACGACAACAGGCTTTTCAGCTTTCAGGTCGGTAATAGCTTTCCAAATCTGTTCTGAGGCGTAGGCACTTCCACCACCCGAATTCACTCTGAACACAACAGCCTTTATATCGTCATCCTTCCTCAACTTCTCAATTTCGCTCACCATATATTTATCCTGAATGCCATCTGCGCCATTTCCTGAACTTATGCTGCCCTGAGCATATAATATTGCTATCGTGTTGTCAGTTTTCTTAATGCTTTTGGTGGTTACTGACTTCATGTTTGCAACATCTGCAGAAGGTATTTCCTTATCCTTGTCTATGTCTAACAATGTCCTCAAGTAGTTTTTCATTTCTGTTTCATACAGCAATGTATCTACTAGGTTAGCAGAAAGTAAAAAATCTGTTTGCTTCATTGCCGGCACTTCGTCTGCTAACCTATCCACCTCATCTGTTGTCATTGAACGAGACTCTGCAAAGTCCTTCCTAAATTCGCTCCAAATGTCATTCAAGTATGATGATATTTGTTCTCTATTTGCTTCGCTCATCTCATTTTGAATGTAAGGCTCTACTGCTGATTTATATGTGCCCACTTTGAATACCTGTACGTCAATTCCTAGCTTATCCAAAGCGTCTTTGTAGAAGAATGGGGAAGAAGCCATACCATGTATATCTAATGTTCCTTTTGGGTTTATGGCAACCTTATCTGCAACTGATGCAATATAATATCCGGCTTGAGTGTACATGTCAGAGTAAGAAACTATGAACTTGCCACTCTCTTTGAAGCTCTTAAGCTCGTTCCTAATCTCAGCCAAAGTCGCAGGAGATGCGGCAAAAACTCTTGAGTCAATGTATATACCCTTTATGTTGTCATTGCTCTTGGCTTTTCTTATTGCACTAACTATGTCGTTAAGCCCCATAGGCGCATCGTACTTAGAACTCATAATTTCTGTAAAAGGATCAGATTCAGACGTTCTCTCAACTATCGAACCGGCAAGTTTCAGATGTAGCACTGAGTTACTCTTAAGAGTAAACTTCTCTCCTGAAGTGGAACTCATTATTGTACCCATAGTGCTAAAAAACAGTATGATACTAATAATAAATAGTATAATCTGTGCAATCAAAAAACCGACTGCAGATGCTAGCACTATTTTCCCAAAATCTTTCATAATCAGTCTTGTTTATTAAAAATTCATTACGCAAAAATAGGTAAAAAACAGGAACAACACAATTCAAATTTATGCATAATTAATCAAATATTTTTTAGTAATGTGAGCAGACATATTAATTTTGATTTATCTATGCTTTAATGGTGAAAATCGACTATAATAAACTAAAAAATAACAAATAAAAGCAAAAAACAGACAATCCGCGCAACGTTTTGCAGCGGAGTCCATCTTTAAAGTAACAGTAGTGAGAAATGGAAGATTCACAACTCATCTTAGCATGTAAGAAACAGAACCGTAAAGCACAAAGGGAACTATACGAAAAATACTCCCCGATTATGCTTGCGGTATGTATGCGCTACAGTAAAGATGAGGAAACCTCCAGAGATCTACTACACGATGGTTTCATTCGTGTATTTACAAAAATTGGCTCCTATAAGGGCAAGGGTTCTTTTGAAGGATGGTTAAGACGTATCTTCGTAAATCTTGCATTAGAGAATTTTAGAAAAGAAAAGAAGAAAGAAAGTCTAATTGAAGACTACAAATATATATCTATTAGTGAAGCAGATTATGACGACAGCGAAGAAATCAATATAATGAATATTCCCACCGAGGAAGTTCTCGAAATGATAAGAGCGCTTCCTGATGGATATCGAACAGTTTTTAATTTATATGTATTTGAAGATATGTCACACAAAGAAATTGGGAAGCAACTGGGTATCAAGGAGTCTGCTTCTCGTTCACAGTTCTTTCGTGCCAGAAATATCTTAAAAGAAAAGATATTAGCCAGACAAAACAGCCCTAAAAGTTTAAGAAAGATATAATGAGTTCAGATAATAACATAAAAGATCAATTTAAGTCGAAGTTCGACAATTACAAAGTATCTCCTCCGGTTGATGGCTGGAGAGAGATAGAGAAGAGTCTCGACGCCCTGCATGCACCTAAGGTCGTCGCAGGGAACTTCAATTGGAAGTATGCAGTTGCCATTGCGGCATCATTACTGCTCGTAGTATCAAGTGTGTTGTTTTTGAATCAAAATAATCAAGACGACCAACTGTTAGTTTCGCAAACTGATATGGTTCAAAAGTCAGAGCCTTCGTCTAAAACATATAATGAGCCACAGGTCAAAGCCGATAAAATTGAAGAAGTAACAGCTCAGCTCATCGAGAAACAGTCATCGAACACTATAAGTACAATTAAAATACCATCAACTCCAAAACCATCAGCAGTTAATATTGAAGAAATAGAGGCAAATTATGCTAATAAAGATGATGAAATTTTCGTTACAGAACCGGTAGACGATGTGGAACCAATAGAAACTAACAAAGATATTGAAGATACTAATGAGGATGCATTTGAAGAGTTGCTTGATTTAGTTCAAGATGATGATGTTCTTCTTGCTTACAACGATATTCATTATGATGAAAAGAAGCCTATTTCTATTTCATTAACAAGTAAAGGAGGTTTAACCGGCTACACTCAAAACGTAAATACACCAGTTACACTGAGAAGTGCAGTAGTTCAAGAAGATAATAATCAACCCAACATTGCTAGTAGCAGGCTGTATATGGCTACTAACAACACTCCTATAGTTGCAGAGATGGAGCATAATCAACCGGTTTCTTTTGCGATAACTGTATCCAAAGAGCTGACTGATGACCTTTCAATAGAAACTGGTCTAGTTTATACATATCTATATTCTAAATCAAAAAACAAATCTGCAATTTATCAAGATAATGAAACTCAACGTCTTCATTATCTTGGTTTACCTGTAATTTTAAACTACAATCTGTTTTCAATAAATAATTTAAATGTCTATGCATCAGTCGGAGGTATGATTGAAAAAGATGTCTACGGACAGTATAGTCGAACGAATGTTGGACAGTCAGCTGATGGAAAGGAAGAAGCATATTATACGGAAAAAGAAAAAATATCTCAAAAGAAGCCTCAAATTTCGCTCAATGCAGGACTGGGAGTGTCATACCCCATATTCAACCAATTCAAGTTATATGGTAAGATAGGTGGTGCATACTATTTCGATGCAAAAAATAGATATTCTACAATTTACTCAGACGAAAAAATAATACTCAATCTAAGTTTAGGGCTTAGATATGAATTTTAATTACTAATAATTTAATAAATCAATTATGAAAAAAGCAATTTTTATTTTAAGTTTTTTATCTACTATGTTGTTCATGACTTCTTGTTTGGACGACAAAAACAACAGTTATACCGATACAACATTTGTCTACGTAGATAGAGCTGATGACGGAACAGCTTTCGGTAAAAAAATTTCATCAATGGGAGTTTATGGAAATATGACAATCGTATGCCCTGAAATAAAAGGTGAAGATGTTGGTAATATTAAAGTTATGACATACTCTTGGGATGAGTCTTATGGCGTTCAAAACCTTACAAAAAATGGTGAGGAATTTGTTGCTGATAAGGTCGTAGCCAATGGTAAAACAGTAACTGTTGAAAAAACAATATTGAACACAACTCAACTGCCGGAAATGGAAGAACATAATAGTGTTCTTGAGATTACTCACCCTATATACGCTGACAACAAAATATACATGAATGACTATTGGATTTTTCAGTATGCCTATAAGGCCTCAAAAGACCAAAATGGTAAATTATATTTCTATTTGCGTGAGATTGATCCTGAGAACCCAAATAAGATAGATATAGATATTGATCTTGTTATTGAAGGAGCAAAAAGCGATAAAGATGAAACAGAATCCAAAGGTGATGCAATAGCAGTAGATATGAAACCTCTCAGAGCTATGCTTGAGCAAGGTGGCTCAACCGAAAAGAAAGAAGTTGAGGTGCAATTCCATTACTATAAGGATAATGAACCACAAAACTCATCAAGAACATATAAGCTAACTATTGGTGAATAAACCATATTACAATTGTTTGTAACCTGGCAGCACTTATCCAAAGTGCTGCTTTTTTATTTATCTTTGCATCCAAATACTGTAGTTATGTGGAAAAATATTTACAGCTTGGTTGTACAACTTATTACTGCTCCGTCAAATGCTTGGATGAGGATTAAAGAGGAGGGAGAGACGCTTAATTTCTTTACTAAGCATTTTCTGCATCCTGTCTTCGGAATAATATCGCTTGCGTCTTTCATAGGTGGCTTATGGTTTTCAAAATCGGGCAACATCGAAAATGCACTAAAAATGGTAATAGTTAATCTTATCTCTGTTTATGGAGGCTACTATATCGCAGCATACATACTTAATGAGATTGCACCACGATATGGACTCGCGCAAAACATATCAAGATTCAGCATTTTTACAGGATACTCTTCAGTGGTTATATATCTCATTTTCATGCTGTCTGCCTTTTTCCCAAACTTTTTCATTATATGGGTGTTAGCTATATATACGGTTGTTTTGATTAATGCAGGAACAATATACTATCTTGACATTGCAGAACAGCATAGAGCAAATTTTTCGCTTATTTCTTCTGCTATAGTAATGTTTGTTCCTATTATTATTAATCAAATCTTTAGGTTCATGGTCAAATAGTTGCGTATAATGCTTAACAGGGTATTTATTGTTTAATTCTTCTTGATTAAAAGCGTATGTTACTATTTGTCTATTTAGCATCTATAGGAAGTATTTAATTAATAACATTTTAAATTATTTGTAATGAAACATTCAGTATTGGTAATAACACTTATTTTATCATTTGTTTTAAGCGCTTGCAACAATGGTGGGACACAAAAAGATTTAGTTGTGGATAAGGAGTATGAAAATAATGGCAAAAAGGTAGAATTCAAAGATTTTGGGCCAGCCCCATTCGTCTTTGATGTTGAGGACTATACTCTACAGAATGAAACTTTCCGTACTGCTATATGGACCGGTGAGCATATGCAGATGACTGTTATGAGTATTCCTGCCGGTGGAGAGATTGGTTTGGAAATGCATCCCGACATAGATCAGTTCCTACGCATTGAATCCGGTTCAGGTATAGTTTATTTGGGCGATGCCGAAGATAATTTCACAATAAAAGAAAGGGTGGGCGATGACTTTGGTATATTTATACCTGCTGGAAAATGGCATAATTTGGTAAATGATTCTGATGAACCAATAAAACTTTATTCTATTTATGCACCTGTTGAGCATCCTCATGGTACTGTTCATAGAACAGCTGAAGAGGCTATTGAAGCTCATCAAGAGGCTCACGGAAACTAATTTATGAAACAAACTCCTATAAATATTAGAAATAAACGTGCCTCCTACGATTATGAATTGCTGGAGTCATTTACTGCCGGCATTGTGTTGACTGGCACAGAAATAAAATCCATCAGACTTGGCAAAGCAAGTCTGGTGGATACTTATTGCCAATTCGAAAACGACGGATTGTGGGTGAGAAATATGCATATCGCACCATATTTCTATGGTACATACAACAATCCGGAGTCAAGACGCGACCGAAAACTACTATTAAACAAACAAGAACTACGTAAGATAAGACGCTTGACAAAAGAAACAGGCTTTACTATTATACCAGTAAGGTTGTTTATTAACGAAAAAGGATTGGCTAAACTTGTAATTGCTGTAGCAAAAGGTAAGAAACAGTATGATAAGCGTCAAGCAATACGCGAGAAAGAGGACAAACGTTCTATGGAACGTATGTATATGAAATAATATACGCAACAAAGAATTTAATAAAGTAAAAGTATAATGTTGGATAAATTATTATCCAATCGTATCCTCATTTTAGATGGTGCGATGGGAACAATGATTCAAAAATACAACCTATCTGAAGAGGATTACAGAGGTACGCGTTTTAAGAATTACGATATCTTGCTGAAAGGTAACAACGACTTATTGTCTATTACACAGCCTGAAATAATAGCGCAAATCCATCGCCAATATCTGGAGGCTGGCGCCGACATCATTGAAACAAACACATTTAATGCAACCTCCATATCGTTGAAGGATTATAAGATGTCGCACTTGGCAACAGAGATAAATAAAGAAGCAACAAGAATAGCTCGTAAAGTTGCTGATGAATTTTCAAACAAAACACCTGATAAACCTCGATTTGTTGCCGGTTCAATTGGTCCTACAAACAAAACTGCATCGATGAGCCCGCGTGTCGAAGAGCCTGCATATCGCGATGCCACATTCGATGATTTCAAGCGTGCATACAAGGAACAGATTGTTGCACTTGTCGAGGGTGGGGTAGACATACTCCAGATAGAAACAATTTTCGATACGCTCAACGCAAAAGCAGCTATTATGGCTGCACAAGAGGTAGAAAAAGAGCTTGGCATAAAAACGCCAATAATACTGTCGGTGACAATATCAGATAGAGCCGGTAGAACATTATCTGGTCAGACTCTGAGTGCTTTTTTAGCATCCGTAAGTCATGCCAACCCTCTTGCGATCGGACTCAACTGCTCGCTTGGTGCCAACGACCTCAAACCATACATTAAGGAGCTCGGTCAGATTGCTCCTTTTTATATATGTACATATCCAAATGCAGGACTCCCAAATCAATTAGGCGAATATGATGAAACACCCGAGAAGATGGGCAGTCATATCAAAGAGTTCATAGATGAGGGCTTAGTCAATATTGTTGGAGGATGTTGTGGTACGACTCCACAACATATTTCTAAATTTGCCGAACTTGCAGAAGGTGCAAAACCTCACAAAAAATCAAAACCATCCGAATATCTTAATGTTTCAGGCCTTGAGGCATTGGAGATATCTCCCGGGATGAACTTTATCAACATTGGCGAAAGATGCAATGTTGCAGGCTCAAGACGTTTCCTGACTCTCATCAAAGAGCAAAACTATTCCGAAGCACTCAACATAGCACGAAAACAGGTGGAGGATGGTGCTCAAGTACTCGATATTAATATGGACGATGGGTTGCTCGATGGTGTCAAAGAGATGACAACCTTTCTAAATATGATTGCTTCCGACCCTGATGTCTCACGTGTGCCTATAATGATAGACTCTTCTGACAACACAGTGCTGGAGGCAGGCCTCAAGTGTGTGCAAGGAAAGCCTATCGTAAATTCGATATCACTTAAGAATGGAGAGGAGGCATTTCTTAAAGATGCACGCATGGCACAAAAATATGGTGCTGCTGTCGTCATTATGGCATTCGATGAAAAAGGTCAAGCTGATAATTTAGAAAGACGGCAAGAGATTTGTTCTCGCGCTTATAAAATTCTAATTAACAACGGATTCAATCCCAAAGATATAATCTTTGACCCCAATGTGCTTGCCGTTGCAACAGGTATGGAAGAGCATAAAAACTATGCTGTTGACTTCATAGAAAGCGTTAGGTGGATTAAAGAAAATCTGCCTTATGCTAAAGTCAGTGGAGGAATAAGCAATCTGTCTTTCTCGTTCAGAGGGAATAATTATATACGTGAGATTATGCATTCCTGCTTTTTATTTCACGCAATTAAGGCTGGTCTCGATATGGGAATAGTAAATCCTGCACAGTCCATAATATATGAAGATATACCGGAAGATGAGAAAGCGTTAGTTGAAGATGTGCTATTCAATCGTCGAGATGATGCTACTGAGAGATTGATGGCGTATGCCGAAACGGTAAAGAGAGATGAAACGAAAGACCTTCACAAGTCTAAATCAGAAGAGTGGCGTAAGTTACCTCTCGAAGAGCGACTAAGTCATGCATTGGTAAAAGGTGATAGTCAATATATTGAGCAAGACCTGAATGAGGCGTTGCAGACATATAGCCGAGCAGTAGATATTATCGACGGACCTCTGATGGTCGGTATGAATAAGGTGGGAGAGCTGTTTGGTTCAGGCAAAATGTTTTTGCCTCAAGTGGTAAAAGCAGCAAGGGTTATGAAGAACGCGGTTACTATTTTGCAACCCACTATAGAGGCGCAGAAATCTGAACAAAGCAATACATCCAAATCGGGTAAGATACTTCTTGCTACTGTTAAAGGCGATGTCCACGATATAGGCAAAAATATAGTATCGATTGTTTTGTCTTGCAACAATTATGACATAATCGACCTTGGTGTCATGGTCCCGCCACAAAAGATAATTGATGCTATTGAAAAAGAACACCCCGATATGGTTGGACTTAGTGGACTGATAACACCATCACTTGCCGAGATGGCTGTAGTAGCTGAAGAAATGAGCAAAGCAGGATTCACAATTCCTCTTTTGATTGGTGGAGCAACGACTTCTCGACTTCACACTGCACTAAAAATAGAACCAAAATACAAATCAGGTACTACCATATATGTCAAAGATGCCTCGCAAGCACCTTCGATCGTTGTCAATTTGATGAATGAAGATGCAAAGCAGGAATTTATTAAACAAACAAAAAGTCAATATCAGATTTTGCGTGACTCACATTCAAAAAAATCGCAAGATCTTGTTCCACTCGATGTTGCACGTGCAAATCATTTTAAAATAGATTGGAGAAATTTTACCCCTGCCAAGCCTAAACATTTGGGGAGAGCTGTAATTAAAAATATAGACGTTGAGCACATAATTCCTTGGATCGATTGGAAGTTTCTGTTCCCTGCTTGGGAGTTGTCGGGACGTTTCCATACGATAACGCAAATAAATAAAGATAGATCCGAACGCGACAAATGGATAAAAGGCTTCAGAGAGGATGACCAAGAAAAAGCTGCTCAAGCCATTAAACTATACGATGATGCCATCGCTATGCTTGATATGTTTATATCTCAGAGAGTCAATTATCTCAACGCAGTGTATGGCATATATGAGGCATATAGTGAAAACGATACTATATATATTAATTCCGACAGAACTATCGACTTCCCTTTTTTGCGTCAGCAAGCTAAAAACGCAAAGAACGAATATTACTGCCTAAGCGATTTTGTTGCTCCTAAGTCTGCAGATATTACTGACTATGTGGGCGCTTTTGCTGTAACTGCCGGACTCAATGCCGAACAGCAACTTAAAAACTGTGAGGACTCGGGAGATGAGTATAGTGCCTTGTTGATGAAGTCTCTACTCGATAGGCTCGCAGAGGCTGCCACAGAGTGGCTTCATGCAAAGATTCGCACCGAACTATGGGGCTATTCGCCTGATGAGAATTTGTCTATCAAGGATATTTTAGCAATGCGTTTCCAAGGTGTGCGACCTGCTGTGGGATACCCATCAATACCAGACCAATCAACTAATTTCAAGTTGCATCAATTGCTTAATATAGATGAGATTGGAATAAAACTCACCGAGAACGGGGTCATGTACCCCAATGCCTCTGTTAGCGGATTCTTATTTGCTAATCCAAGCTCTAAATACTTTGGAATAGGGCAGATAGCTGAAGATCAACTGATCGACTATGCGGCACGAAAGAATGAGGACATCGAAACGACTAAAAGGTTTTTGCTCGCCAATTTTTCATAGGCGAAACTGCAATATATAAAAAATTGACCAATTTCGACTATATTTGCAGTTGGTTATTAAAAGCATAAATATATGAGAAGTTTCGGTAGTGACAATAATTCGGGAGTTCATCCACGTATAATGAAAGCTCTCGAGGAAGCTAATGTAGACCATGCAATAGCTTATGGTGATGATAAATGGACTGATGAGGCAGCACAGCTGATTGCAAATATGTTAGGTGATACAAGCATCAAACCACTCTTCGTGTTCAATGGTACAGGTGCGAATGTTGTTGCTTTACAAGCATGTTGTAGTTCATTCAATTCAATCATTTGTCCCTCAACTGCTCATATATCTGTTGATGAATGTGGTGCCCCGGGCAAGTTTACAGGTGCTCAGCTAAAGGAGGTGCCAACACCGGATGGCAAACTTACTCCTGAATTGGTGAAGCCCCTCCTTCATGGTTTCGGCTTTGAACATCACTCTCAGCCAAAGGTGATAGCCATCTCCCAAACAACCGAACTGGGTACTGTCTATACACCTAAAGAGATTAAAGCTCTTGCCGACTTGGCACATCAACATGATATGTATCTCTTCATGGATGGTACACGAATAGCCAATGCCTGTGCCACTCTTGGCGTTACATTAAAGGAGATGACCGTTGATTGTGGTGTAGATATCTTTACTTTGGGAGGAACAAAGAATGGACTTATGTTTGGCGAAGCAGTGGTGCCTTTGCATCCCGAACTGGGGAAAAATATCAAATATCATCGCAAACAGGCAACACAACTATACTCTAAGATGAGGTATATAGCAGCGCAATTTTTACCATATCTATCCGAAAATATCTGGTTGGAGAATGCCAAAAAGTCAAATAACGCAGCTCGTAAGTTGTATGAAAACATGAAGTCAATAAAAGGTATTGAGATAACTCAATCGGTCGATTCCAATGCACTGTTTTTCATACTTCCAAAAGATATTACAGATAAACTTCGCGAACGCTACTTCTTCTACGACTGGGACGAGGAACGCAATGAAATGAGACTCGTCTGTTCGTGGAACACGAGTGATGATGACATAGACGCATTTATCACATATCTGCGTGAACTAACAGCATAAATGCATAACATTTTAAATAACAATTTCAAATATAACTAATCAGCTATGTTCGATTTTCTTGACATTTATCCATGGTTGTTGCCACTAATGATATTCTTTGGTCGCGTCATTGATGTTTCATTGGGTACATTGAGAATAATATTTGTATCAAAAGGCGAAAAGTATAAAGCTCCACTGATAGGCTTCGTGGAAGTCTTTGTATGGGTGGTCGTTATATCTCAGATATTGTCAAGAGCCAATGATATGGTGTCCTATCTGTGCTATGCAGGAGGCTATGCTACAGGAAACTACGTCGGTATACTGCTTGAAAACCGAATTGCCTATGGTATAGTTCTTTGCAGAATATATACTCAGAAAAATGGCGATAATCTTATTAGCGAACTTAATAAGTTCGATTACGGGGCAACCGTCACTCATGGCCGTGGTTCTGCCAATGAGGTGGACATTATTGAAACTGTTATCGACCGAAGAGAAATGAAAAACCTCGCAAATGTCATCAACGAATTCGACCCTAACAGCTTCTATGTTATAGAAGACGTCAGAACAAAACAGAACGGTATTTTTCCGAAGAGAAAGACTATTCTTGATCGCTGGAGAGTTGGGAAATAGATTTTTTCGCCTCCTGCCAAAGAGCCTCAAGTTGATCTAAGCTATAATCGTTTATCCTCTTTCCTTGTTCTTTGACCTTTTGTTCCATGTAGTTGAACCTATTGATGAACTTAAGGTTAGTTCTCTCTAATGCATTGTCGGGATTAACTCCATACAAACGTGCAGCGTTGATAATGCTGAACAACAAATCGCCAAACTCACCTTCCATCTTGTCCTCATTCATTTTTTCCACTTCAACTTTAAGCTCCATCATCTCTTCCTTCACCTTTGCCCAAACATCCTGCCTCTCGTTCCAGTCGAACCCTGCATTTCTTGCTTTGTCTTGAATTCTGTAGGCTTTAACCATTGAGGGTAGCGACTTTGGTACACCTTCAAGCACAGTTTTGTTGCCTCCTTTTTCTTTAAGTTTTATTTGTTCCCACTTCTGTTCAACTTCACTTGCCGAATCCACCTTCTTATCTCCAAAAACATGGGGATGTCTGAATATTAACTTGTTGCAAATGGCATTGCACACATCTGCAACATCAAAAACACCCTTCTCTTCTCCAATCTTAGAATAAAAAACAATGTGGAGTAACAAATCTCCAAGTTCTTTTTTTATCTCCTCATTGTCATTGTTTATGATAGCCTCTGTAAGCTCAAAAGTTTCCTCAATCGTGTTTGCTCGCAAACTCTCGTTGGTTTGCTTTCTATCCCATGGACATTTTTCCCTTAGCTCGTCCATCACATCCAAAAGTCGTCCAAATGCCTTTAGTTTATCGTCTCTGCTATTCATTGTTTTTTATCTATATATAATTTCTATAAAGTGTGTTGCTATTTATAATACTATAATCATTTCTACTATAAAGGGTCTTGTATATTGAAAGTGTCTCCATCTTTAATAGTGCCAAACTTATATCCCTTATACAGCCAAGCCATACGTTGCTTAGAAGTGCCGTGATTGAATGCATCGGGCACTACATATCCTTGTGCTTCCATCTGCAATTTGTCATCGCCAATAGCGTGTGCCGCATTGATGCCTTCCTCCAAGTCTCCCGGCTCAAGCGAACCAAACATTGCATCGTCGTGGTGTGCCCACAATCCGGCATAATAGTCTGCCTGCAATTCCAGTCTAACGTTCAATGCATTGGCATCTTTATGACTCATATTTCTTTGCTGTGAATGCACTTGTTGTAATGTGCCGGTCAAGTATTGTACATGGTGGCCAATCTCGTGCGCAATAACATAAGCATAGGCAAAGTCGCCGGATACTCCAAACTTCTTTTTCATATCCATGAAGAAAGACAGGTCTATGTAAACAGTCTGGTCGGCAGAGCAATAGAAAGGTCCCACCTGAGCACTAGCACCACCGCATCCACTCTGAACTGCATCAGTGAACATAACTAACCTTGCCGGGCGATATGTCTCTCCATGTTCAGCGAAAATCTTTGTCCACACATCTTCCGTACCTGCAAGAATCTTCTTAACAAATGTGGCCATCTCCTCTTCCTCTGCAGTCGGAACATACTCCTCTGATGAGTTTTGTTGAATCAACTGACCACCACCTTGCCTAAATACATCCATCGGATTGCCACCAAGCAACCATGTTATAATACCTACAACAATGAGTCCCCCAATACCCATCGAGGCTTTGCCCATTCGCTTTCCCCGCCTGTCTTCTACATTGCTGCTTTCTCTTCGTCCGTCAAGTCTCATACGCTGTTCTGTATATGTTATTTGCTTTTAAAGGAATAAACAAAAGTAATAACAAAAAGTTATAACCCGCCCATGCAGCCCATAAAAACCAACTAAAATAACCTTCGACTAAACTGTTCGTTGGTGTGCCTAAGCCACACAAACTATCTACCTTCTCCCTACCAGCTCTCACCAGAAAAAAAATTTAGTAAGAGTTGGTACGGAGGGGGTTAGTATATTGTGGGTGGTGGATGATGAGCTTTTCTGATATTTATATGATGTTTATTATTAAATTGCAAAACATAATTTACTCAATAATAAGTATACCTCAAATTCGCAGCGAATCCGTTTGCTCGAACCAATTTAATTGTTACGCGTGCGTGAGGCATCAGATTGAGGCCAATGATGCCTTAGTAATGCCATTATAGACAGAATTGCCCATATACGG
>JBMNSN010000029.1:0-18238 GCA_050945215.1 Fermentimonas sp.
TCTGGCCTTAAACCAAACTATATTAATCTTGTACTTGCTTGTCTTATTAGTAAACTAATAATATATATGAAATTATTACAAAGATCGCTTCTCGCTGTTTATTTAAATCAAAGACTGTCATCATTTCTCTCAATGTGTGCCTTCAATCAAAAAGCGGGTGCAAAGATATGGAGTTACACAATAACTTCCAAACATTCTTGCAACTATTTTTATCAAGATTTTGAAGAAAAAGCAAAACAACTCAACATACTCTGTGAAAATCAGTAAATTAGCTAAAATGCAAAACTATGTTAATTCAACACATTCGATTAAAACTCCCTGATCTACATCTTTCCAAAAAGCATTTTATTGTCGATCAAATCATATTTTATATGTATCTTCGCTATATATTTATATGAATATTTTTCCACAAAAAGACTAAAATAGCAGAATAGATGAAAGGAATTATCAAAATACTCAGACGCTTTCTTCCACCATACAAAAAACAAGTAAGTCTGGCTTTCTTGTTCAACCTACTCACTGCCGTACTTAATGTTTTCTCTTTGGCCACAATAGTACCCATACTTCAAGTACTATTTAAGGTAAACAAACAAACATACAATTTCATTCCGTGGAAAAACAGCGATCTCAACCTGATAGAAACCGCACTAAACAATGCAAACTGGTATGTCACTCACACTATAGAAACATATGGAAGTAGCTTCACACTTTTGATGCTTTCATTGACTCTAATATTAATGACGCTACTAAAAACATCAGCAGCGTACTTTGGGTCATACTTCACTATTCCAATAAGAACAGGCGTAGTCAGAGATATAAGAAACAACATAAACGACAAAATATTGTCACTACACCTGGGATTTTTTTCCGAAGAGAGAAAAGGCGATATTTTAGCACGCATCTCTGGTGATGTCAATGAGGTTGAAAACTCTGTAATGAGTTCGCTCGACATGTTGTTCAAGAACCCAATACTTATCCTGATTTATTTGACCACCATGATAGTATTAAGCTGGCAGCTTACCATATTTGTACTACTTATTCTGCCGGTGATGGGATTCGTAATGGGAAGAGTTGGTCGAAACCTTAAAAAATCATCATTCGAAGCGCAAAACAAGTGGGGCGAATTGATGTCCCAAATCGAAGAAACATTAAGTGGACTAAGAATAATAAAGGCTTTTGTTGCAGAAAAGAAAATATCCAAACGTTTTCATGCCGGAAGCAACGAATTCCGACGTATGTCAAACCGAATAGCTAGAAGACAGCAACTTGCTCATCCGATGAGCGAATTTCTAGGAACAATAACTATCGCAATCGTACTGTGGTTTGGAGGCTCCCTCATACTTCAAGAAACGGGTATTCTTGATGCAGCAGCATTTATATATTATCTGACTATATTCTATAGTATAATTAATCCCGCTAAGGAATTCTCTAGATCGGCATACGCAGTTCAGAAAGGACTTGCATCCATGGAAAGAATTGACAGAGTACTAAACGCGGACAATCCTATCAAAGAAATTTCCAACCCTATTCATCCTCATTTTAATGAGGATATAGTTTATGAAGACGTATGGTTTAAATACGCTGATGATTGGATAATCAAAGGCATCAATATCAGAATAAAAAAGGGTGAAACAATAGCTCTTGTAGGTCAATCGGGATCCGGTAAATCCACTCTGGCAGATCTCCTGCCACGTTTCTATGATATTCAAAAAGGTGCAATAAAAATCGATGGAATAGATATTAAAGATGTAAAGCTTTACGACTTAAGATCTCTAATGGGTAATGTAAATCAGGAATCCATACTATTCAACGACTCTTTCTATAACAATATTGCTTTTGGCGTAGAAAACTCAACACTCGACGAAGTTATAGAAGCAGCAAAAATTGCAAATGCTCACGAGTTTATTATGGCTACCGAGAATGGATACGACACTAATATTGGAGATAGAGGAGGGAAACTATCTGGTGGCCAAAGACAAAGAATAAGCATCGCCAGAGCTATACTAAAGAACCCTGAGATACTTATACTTGACGAAGCCACTTCAGCCCTTGACACCGATTCCGAAAGACTGGTTCAAGACGCCCTGGACAAACTGACAAGAAGTCGCACCACAATTGTTATAGCACACCGGCTATCTACCATAAAAAACGCAGATAAGATCTACGTACTAAAGGATGGAGAGGTTGTCGAATCAGGACAACATCAAGAATTGTACGCTAAAAACGGCAACTATAGAAAACTATGCGACATGCAAGGAAACATCAGAGAATGATTAAAACTCTGATGTTCCATATTTATTAATTACTCTGTACGGGACCGTGATTAAGCAACCTGTCAATGGTTTCAAAGGGAGAATTAATACTCAAAAATTCAGGAACTATCTGCTTCATTTTCTTCACAGTCCTCATATCATCATACTCATATGAAACCCTAATCAGGTTGTCAATCATCACACTAACATCATCATAGTCGTACTCCCTTACATCTGCAATCATTATTTTCTCATGATATGTAGGCTTAGTATGTTCAGCACTATTCAAAAGCTCTTCATAAAGTTTTTCTCCGTTCCTTAAACCTGTAAACTCTATCTTTACTGACTTTGAGCCAGAAAGACTTATCATACGTTTTGCCAAATCCAATATTTTCACAGGCTTACCCATATCAAATATAAATATTTCACCCCCTTTACCCATAGAGCCGGCCTCTAACACTAATTGACAGGCTTCAGGAATAGTCATAAAGTATCGTATTATCTCCGGGTGTGTCACAGTCACAGGACCGCCTTTTTTTATCTGTTCTCTGAATAGTGGTATTACTGATCCATTTGAGCCTAACACATTTCCAAATCGCGTTGTGATAAACTGTGTAACGTTGCCATTGTTCTGCATTTTGTTTTTCTTCGAGAGTGACTGAACATAAATCTCACAAATCCTCTTCGAACACCCCATTACGTTTGACGGATTAACAGCTTTATCCGTCGAAATCATCACAAACTTATTGACATTATATTTAACTGATAAATCAGCAACAGTCTTAGTACCTAATATATTTGTCTGAACGGCCTCCGAAACATTAGTTTCCATCATCGGCACATGCTTATACGCTGCAGCATGAAACACATAATGAGGCCTCGTTTTATTAAATATTTTCTCCATGCGAGACGCATTGCTAACGTTTGCAACAAAAGTTTCTATTCTCAACTCACTCCATTCTTCTTTTATGTGTAACCTCAAATTATGAAGTGGCGTCTCTGCAGAATCTATTACTATAATACTATATGGATTAAACGACGCAACCTGTCTTACTATCTCGCTACCTATAGAACCGGCAGCTCCTGTAACCATCACCTTCTTACCTTCAATATTGCTGGCTATCTTTGCCATGTTCATTTTGATGGGTTCTCTTGGCAAAAGATCTTCAATCTCAATATCTTTAATTTGCTTCTTAGTTATCGATTCACCATTCCATTCGCTAATAGGTGGTGTCGTTAATAGTGAAATATTACGATCAACAAAATTAACCAACATATCCTTGTTTCTAATTTCATCCATCTTCTGCGGAGAAACAATTACGGTCTCAACATCCTTAAGTTTAAGCACCCTGAACAAACCCTCATCATTGGCATATACAGTAGCTCCCATAAGCTCTTTCCCAATCATATTATCTTCATCAGAGATAAACCCCAACACTCTGAAGTTGATATCTTGATTAGGTCTTAAAGATTTTGCAATGCTGATACCGGCCTCTTTGGTACCATAAATGAATACATTTACCAAATCATCTTTACTTGAGGTAATAGAGTCATAAAACTCTTTAACAAATATTCTTGATGAAACCATCAATAATGTATTTAGGATAAATATGGCAAAGAAAATCAACAAATTAACATCGTATGTAGGGGAAACATAAGATATTGCCACCAATGTGACATATGTCATGAAATACCCCAACAACAATGCATAAATTATTCTAAGCAAATCAGAAAATGATGAAAACCTAAGCACTCCACTATACGTCCGAAAAATCACAAAAGCAATCGAATTAAATACGACCAAAAGTATACTAAGCCTTATTCCCATACTCATGCTCCCGGCACCTAATCCGGAAAATCCATATTCTAAAACAAACACCAAAAAGGTTGAAAACAGCACAAACAACACATCCAGAAAGAATATAGACGTTCTTGGAAGTATTCGGTTAGATAAGTAACTCTTTAATTTGCTCATAATATCTTATTTAATAATACACATCAACAATGTTTGCTCCAACTCATGAAGTTCTAATACAATGTTTTATATTCCTCTTTTATTACTGACTCTTCTTTTGCCATTCCTAATTCAATCAGCTCTATGCTCTTGTTAATTAGTTTGTCATTTTTTTGTAGTGATGCCCAGAAGGCCTCTTCTCCATAAAAATTTCTTATTATATATGCATACATACTATTTTCAAAAAGCTCACTCGACTCTTGAATTAAATATGGTCGTCTCCTAATACCTTTATTGTCTGCAAAGCTAATCAAATTCAACAACAATGGTTGCTGTTTCAAATATTTATACATATCATGCCAATCCTCAAATTCACTCAATTTGTTTCTATTCATATCCGAATACATCATTGAGTACTCTTCAACTAATCCTAAATTAACTACAGAGTTATAATATGAGTTATACCCTACGCTGTCTCTCGACATGAAGATATCAGGCATAATGCCCTCACCGCCATAAACTTCCCTGCCATGTTGAGTCTTAAACTTAATCAAGTTCTTACTAGTAGAGTCATTCGTAGAATAATTACCGTTAATATATCGGCGAATGGCATCCATTTCATACTCATCATAACGCCCTTTTTCAAACTTCCTCTGAATCGACCTGCCTGAAGCCGTATAATAATGTGCCACTGTCAACCTCACAGCCGAGCCATCGGAGAAAACCTTCTGGTTCTGCACCAAACCCTTACCAAAGGAACGCCTTCCCAAAACAAGCCCCCTGTCGTGATCTTGAATAGCTCCTGCAAAAATTTCACTGGCAGACGCACTCAACTCATCAATAAGAACAATAACGTCGTCATTCTTACAAGTTCCTGAGCCATTTGCGTAACTATCCATACGAGGAAAATTCAACCCTTCAGTATAAACTATCAAATCTCCTTTATTTAAAAACTCATTTAGCATAGAAATAACCGTTTCTAAGGACCCTCCTGCATTCCCTCGTAAATCTATGACAAATGAATTTGCTCCGTACATCTTAAGTTCTGAGATGGCCGATATAAATTCTCTAAATGTATTAAATCCAAAATTAAAACCTATTTTTATATATCCGATATTATCTGTCAGCATATACGAAGCGTTAACCGACTTCATAGGTACCTCTCCGCGTATCACATTGATAGTTTTTTGTTCCTTCAAACCTGGGCTATAGACACCCAATCTAACCTCACTACCTTTCTCTCCTCTTAACTTAGCTTGAACATCCTCGTTATTAAAACCTTGTCCTGCAACCAAAGTATCATTTACATAAACTATCCTATCCCATTGAGCAATTCCGGCTGCTTCCGATGGTCCTCCGGGTATTATACCTGTAACAATTATCGTATCATTCAACAGATAATAACTAACCCCTATCCCTGAAAAATGACCCTCCAATGACTCATTTACTTCCCTCATCTCTGCAGAAGTAAAATACTCAGAATGGGGGTCAAGTTCATGCATAATGTTTGGAAGTGCATCTTCTACTAATAAATCTATGTTGACACTGTCAACGTATGACTCATCAATATAGTCGAAGACTAACTTAAGTTTGTCCAATCCCCCGACTACAACATTTGTTTTATTAAACTTAGAATACCCATTTCCAATAAACAAACCCACCGCTACACTAAAAGCAAGTAAAAAGGGCAACCAAATTCTAAGCTTATTTTCAGATTTCACTCTACTTTATTATAATTATTTATTAGCGAACTTCAATTCCAACAACCTCGATACCGGCTCTTTTAAGCAATTCTATTCCGTCGTTTAACCTATATGAGTCAGAATAAACAACTCTTTTTATCCCTGATTGAATTATCAGCTTTGCGCATTCAATGCATGGAGATGAAGTAACATACATAGTAGCTCCATCACTACTATTGTTGGAACGTGCAACCTTAGTTATTGCATTAGCCTCTGCATGTAAAACGTATGGCTTTGTAACATTGTTCTCATCCTCACACACATTCTCAAAACCTGATGGAGTACCATTATAACCATCCGATATTATCATGTTGTCCTTGACTAATATTGCACCAACTTGGCGCCTTTTGCAATAAGAATTTTCAGCCCAAATATAAGCCATTCTCATGTATCTCTTATCAAGCAATAGTTGCTTGTCTTCCTTGTTATCCATATTCTCAAATCGCCTTAAGACTCATATCAAGACTCTTAACTGAATGAGTCAATGCTCCAACCGAAATATAATCGACACCAGCCTCTGCAAAAGCTCTAATCGTTTCAAATGTTATACCACCCGATGACTCCAACTCTACTCTTCCATCCACAATCTCTACAGCCTCACGAGTTTTCTCAGGGTCAAAATTATCTAACATTATCCTATCCACTCCTCCGGTTTCCAAAGCTTCTTTAAGTTCGTCAAAATTTCTTACTTCTATCTCTATTTTAAGAATCTTATTATTCTGTTTCAAATAATCTTTGGCTCTAAGTATGGCATTCTTTATTCCACCTGCAAAATCAACATGATTATCTTTCAACAGAATCATATCAAAAAGTCCGATTCTATGATTCTCGCCCCCTCCTATTTTTACTGCCATCTTTTCCAAAATTCTCATTCCGGGAGTAGTCTTTCTCGTATCTAAAACTTTTGCTTTTGTACCTTCCAAATGCTTAACATATCTATTAGTTGTAGTAGCAATGCCACTCATCCTTTGCATGATATTCAAAACAAGTCTCTCAGTCTGAAGTATCGAACGGACCTTGCCTTTTACTATAAATACCACATCTCCGGATTTAACATGAGCCCCATCTTCCATGAAAGTCTCAACCTCCAATGTCTCGTCAAATCTATTAAACACTCTTTTAGCAATATCCACTCCTGCTAATATACCCTCCTCCTTAATCAACAATTTTGAACTACCAACTTCATTCTCTGGTATAGAGCACAACGTAGTATGGTCTCCCTCACCCACATCCTCTGCAAAGGCAAGATCTAATAACCTATCAATCAACTCCTCCTGATTCATCTCTTTTTCATTATTAATCATAGATAAAACTCTAAAATTAAACCATTAATTCAGTGTCGCTTCAAATCCGCAAAAACCTCTTACAAAAATACTAATTTTTTAGCTACATTTGCAACTTATCACTATTATTACTATGAAATTGTTATTAATAGCAGTCGGCAGAACAGAAGAGAAAGAATTAGAGATACTTATCGACAAGTATATCAAAAGGATAAACTTTTACATGCCCTTTAAGTTTGAGACTACTCCAAACATTAAAAAGGCTAAGATATCCGAAGAAAATCAAAAAAATATAGAAGCTGACACCTTAATAAAGTTATTAAACCCTACCGACTATGTAGTGTTGCTTGATGAAAAAGGCGATGAATACAATTCAATCGATTTTTCGAAATTCATTCAAAGCAAAGCTCTGAGTGTCAGCAAAAGGCTCGTATTTATTATAGGAGGGCCTTATGGATTCAGCGACAAAATATACAATTTAGCAAAAGAAAAAATATCACTATCAAAGATGACATTAACTCACCAAATGATTCGCCTACTGTTCACCGAACAAGTGTATCGTGCTATGACGATATTAAACAATGAACCATACCATCATCAGTAAAATATTATACCAACATTACTAAAAACATCAGTAGTCATGACTAAAAAGAAAAAGATAATCACAGTATTGTGGACACTGATTGCACTGTTTGTAATATTAGCAATCGTTTCATTGATAATTTTTCCTCAATGGAAAGGAATTTTCATTGCTGGATGTTCAGGTTTTCTGATATTAAACCTATTAATATCAATGTTTTTCATAAACAAAAACATTAAAGACTAAATTCCACCCGAATGGATAAAGTCATATTCAAATTTCAAAGAATCAAAAATCTCTTTTTCCAACCTATCATCCGAATGTTGATAATCAGATATTCTTGACATAATTTCTTCTGACAGACTCTTATCCATTCTTCCATAAAATTTCAATGCATTCAAAGCAGCAGTCCTCAAAGAATACGAAGAATCTTTTATATACAGGATGGCTCTATCTAATAAAAACGTCTTGTCTATATTAGACACTTTTGATGATTTGATAATGCACAACCTGGAAAACAACCAAAAACCGGTGGCACAAATAGCTGATTCATCAGAATTAATAAATTCTACAGCAAGCTCGTCTGCAAACTCCAAGTTTTGCAACAGATTCATACATAGCTGCTCCCTAAGTTCTTGATTATCTATCTGACTTACCCAGCCTGTGGCAATATCCTTGCTGAAATCATCTGTAGGGTACAACATTGTAGCCAAAATCTTCATTTCACGAACATCTTCCGCCCACATCCTTTGAGCCAACTCACTATCCTTAGGATATCTATCTGCAATCATTCTAATCTGAGGTATCAATAAGCCATAATTTACCTTATAGTCAACACCTTTTTCTCTCATGCTCGAAGATGTCACGCCATTCATAGCGAGCCTTAATTCATTCTTTATGCTAGTAATCAATCTATCCATATCCATCTATTATGTCAAGCCACAAATATAGCTGATTGTAGAATAATAATTATTTTTTTAATTATATTTGTGATATAACACTAAAGACTAAAACAATGAAACTTCTTCTCATAAGCAATTCTACAAACCCTGGCGAAGAATACTTAGATTATCCTAAAAACAATATTAAAGACTTTCTTGGTGACAAGTCGGTAAATGCACTATTCATACCTTACGCGGCAGTCACTTTCAGCTATGATGAATACGAAGAAAAAGTCTACAAAGTATTCGAAGAAATAGGCCATAAAGTAACAAGCATACATAGATTTCTAAACCCCATAGACGCGATTAAACAAGCCGAAGCAATAGTCGTTGGAGGTGGAAACACCTGGCAATTAGTCAACATGTTACACATGAAAGGCCTTATGAAACCCTTGCGTAAAAAAGTAAAAAAAGGCACACCATACATAGGATGGAGTGCCGGGGCAAACATTGCATGTCCAACGCTTAGAACCACAAACGATATGCCAATAGTCAAGCCTCCAAAATTCAAGACATTAAATCTCGTACCTTTCCAAATAAACCCACACTACTTGGATGACAACCCCGCCAACCACGGTGGCGAAACACGTGAGGTCAGAATAAAAGAGTTCATCGAAGTAAATCAAGATATATATGTCATCGGATTACGCGAAGGAACAATGCTTCTTTTGGAGAACAACGACCTAATTTTGATAGGCAGCCGAAATGCGCGCATCTTCAAATACGGTTCTGAACCAATGGAGCTAAATAGTAAAGATGATCTAAATTTCCTTATGGAATAAAAATAACAAACTATTAACTTAAATTGGGAACAAACAATTCTATAAAATATTATTTAGTTTTTTTACTACCTTTGTTTCTTGACAAGTTGTTAATCAACCTTTCGGAACGATATTATTGCGAAAGATAACTACCAGACTATCTTCAACTTTTCTTTGCTAACATGAGTTCGACAAACAACATAATAACTAACTGATACACTCAAAGTGATTAGCGATAAATGACAGTTCACTATAAAATGTATGTCCTCCATGCCATAATTACCCATCATTTGTTCCAAAACGATAAAAACCTCATTGATATGGCCATATCAATGAGGTTTTTATCTTAATGACAACTAAAGATGATTAATCATTTAAACGACAATTCATCCGGATCTTTAGATATAGACTCCCAAGTATATCCACCTACATCTTTCTTGTTAGGAAACACAAAGCTAAGAAGATACGCAACTACTATACTGATTGTCATACCTATAAATCCATAAAGTAGGAATGACACATTTAAATTATTCTTTATTACGGTTAATATCAACACACCAAATATTACCCCCAATAGTGCAGCTCTATATCCCACTCTTGGAAAGAATATCCCAAGTAAAAACAATGCACCAAGACCGCTAGTCAGTAATCCCAAGAACGTATTAAACTGATCCCACAACGAAGCAATGTTCCAGGTCGCAAGCACAAGTGCAAGCCCCATACCAAGTAGCCCAATAATTATTCCCGACCAACGTGCAACAGTCAATTGGACTTTCTCTGATCTGTTCGGAAACATAGTTTGGTAAAAGTCTGATGTAATTACCGCTGATGACGAATTAATATTTGATGATAACGACGACATAGCAGCAGCAAAAATAGCAGCAATAAGCAACCCTGCCAAGCCTACGGGCATCTGCGACACTATGAACTGAGGAAATATGGAATCAACATTAGTACTTGTTATCATCATATCCGATGGATTATTCTTATAAAACACAAACAAACCGGTACCAATCAAGAAGAAGAGTATCGTCACAGGGACACTTATTATTCCGTTCAACCATATACCACTGTTGGTTGATTTTTCATCCTTTGTACTCATATATTTTTGAACAACAGTTTGATCACTCGTATAAGTAATCAACGAGTTCGAGACACCTCCCAATAAAACAACCCACAATACCGGTTGAGTAAAATCGAAACTAAAATCAAATGCTTTTAACTTACTGAACTCTATTGATGTTCGCCACAATTCACCAAAACCGCCATCTATACCTATTACCATAAACACCAACGTTGCAATAGCTCCAAACACAAGAATTGCCCCCTGCATAACATCACTCCAAACAACAGCCTCAAACCCTCCCAAAGTACTATAAGCAAGTGTCACTAAGCTTATTATGACTATAGATAGATATATATCAAAACCCGTAACGGCATTTAGAGCAATTGCAGGCAGGAAAAGTACTATGGCTATTCTACTTATCATAAAGATTATAAACAATGCCGAAGCCAACCAACGAACAGAACGACTAAACCTTATCTCAAGATATTCGTATGCAGTATCAAGGTTGAATCTTCTGAAGAATGGTATAAAATATTTGATTACAAATGGAACTATCAATATTATGGATATATTAAAGAAAAACATCCTCCAGTCCGTAGCATAAGTCTTTGCTGGTATAGAAAGGAATGTTATAGCACTTAACGTAGTCGCAAATATGCTAATTCCGGCTGCCCACCAAGGAATTCTTCCACTTGCCTTGAAAAAATCTTCTGTGTTTTTATTCCTATTCATAAAATAGAAACCCACCAAAAGCATGCTAAAGAAATAAACAGTGAGAACAAGATAGTTAATCCATCCAAAGTTTGATTTGGACGTAAAAACAAGACTCGTAATCAACGGAGAACGAACCCCCGGTCCTACTTCACCTCCTGCAATATAAATATTTGAACCGTCAGATACATGAGATGCAACTGCCACCGCACTACTTGACGCCTCTCCTGCCTCAAACCAAGCATCTGTTATAGTGTTGTAAACCAATATTTTTCTGTTAAATCCAGGATGATTCTTCTGCAGGTTATTCTTCTTCTCCAACTCACCTCTAGACGCCAATTCTTCTATCTCATTAAAAACAGCGCCCGTATCACCACCATACAAAACAACGTGTGTTGAACCAACGGATGATGCCACCGACATTGACAACGCCATAGTAGTACCATCATCAAGGCGAATATCGTCTCTCGCGTTCCATCTGCCTGAAGAAGGGCGATAGTGATAAACTGAAGAATAAAACTTTGTCAAACCTCCATCTGTCTTAGCTCTTCCTCCAAAAACAAAAATAGACATTTCTTCTCCGTCCTGCTGAGCGGCAATAGAAGCCCCGGATATAGGACAAGGAAAGTCGGGCAACGACTTCCACCCTTTGCCGGGATTAGCAGTATCTAACATCAAAAACTGACTGGAAAAAGTCCCGTCCCCAAGCTGACCTCCGAGAAAATAGACCTTCGACCCAATTATCGTAGCAGAACTATTCTTTACAGGATATGGCAATTTCGGATACTCAGTAATAGTAACCTCTTTTCCATCAAAAGATATCAAATGGCATTCATCTTTAACACCACTGCCGTTAAGTCCACCCACAACAAGTAAACCTCCTGGTATCGAGACGTATGCACCCTCGGCAATAGGAGAAGGCAAGTCATTATTTTCATAAACTAATTCAAATTGTCCATCATGCCTTAGATGAAAAACAAACACTTTGTCCGAATAATGTTTTATACCATTTTCCCATGGTTTACCTTCGGGAAAATACGACCCACCGGCAAATATAAACCAGTCTCCTTGCCTTCCTAAATACGAACCCGCAAGACCTTCATGAAGATTGCTATCAGATAAAGACTCCATACTAAACACATTTGTTTGTTCAAGTATGTTGTTTATATCAGCCCTACCGTATTCGACTTTTATAATACTAAAAATGAGTAAAACGTATAGATATAGATTTCTCATTGTCAATCTATTTTTAACATTAAAGACTAAGTATTTCTTCTAAAGAAATCGTTTGAAATACCATATCAGCCTGACTACTCTCATAAAGTATACCTATTGTTGACTCGTCTACTGATGTAATACATGAATAACCTCGCCCACTATACTCATCCAACAGAATACTATTATCTTCTAACCATGTGTTTCCATCATCAAAACTAACTTTAAGTGTAATATTATTACGCTTTGACTTCGATGCTGGATTCACAAAAAGTAAAACTGATTTATCTTCACCTTTTTCTTTGTAGGTATGTTTGTGTAAACTACCCATACATGTCGGCTCTATCAATGCCTTACGCGAAGTATGATGCTCTGTCCATGTTTCTCCCATATCTTTAGTGATGAATACAGAACGCCCATTTACATCTTCGTTACCTCTGTTTCGATTATCGCGCATATTAAGCATAAGTGAACCATCAGAAAGCTCAACCACCGCACACTCAGTTGTGTGTATAGATGCAGGATTGCTTGCAGTCCATGTTTTGCCACCATCTTTACTCCATGTTATGTTCGAGAACGACGTTCCATTTTCATCTCTGCCTTGTGTAGGCATAACCAAAGTACCATCCGCCATTGTTATGCCTTGTCCTGGTGCTGGAGCATATAGCCACCATTCTGCTTTTTTCTCTTTAGTTATATTTATAGGCTCACTCCAAGTCTTGCCGTCGTCAGTGCTTTTTGTTATTAAAAACTGAGATGTCTGTTTCACATCATAACCCGGCTGGGATCCCATTTTGTGCCATTGATGAATCCACCTTGTGCTATCTGCAGTAAGCCCTTCTACCCATTTTCCTGTCACATTGTCAAGTACACCGTACATCCAAAGTCCTGCAACATATATATCTCCTGAATTTTCATCAACTAAAATATTTGCATCACTGACCCCATTAAATTTCTCAGGCATTCCACCCCATTCACCCATATCAAGAACTACCTGCATAGGTTCCCAAGTCCTGCCGCCATCAAAACTTCTATTCATAGCTATATCTATATCTCCCTGGAGATCCCTAGCGCTATCGTAACGTGCATCAAATATAGCCATCAAAGTACCCGTCTTCGATGTTGCAAGCCCCGGAATTCGAGAGGTATGCACACCATCTTGGTTATGCTGGCGCACAGCCACTCCCAGCCTAAGATCTTTTGCATCACTATCATCAACAATAAGTTTTCCTCTGCTGGTTTTAATATCATCAACCTCTACTCTTATTTTATGCGACAACTCAACATCATCATTAAGAGTAAGAGCAATCCAAAGAGTGATTGTATCTTCTGGTACATTCAGCATATATTCAAAAGAAACTTTATCGGTCACAGACAGTGATTCTATTAAATTGTTCGTTTCAAACTTTTCCTTATTACCGGCCTTAAATAATGAAATACCCTGCACTTCACTTATATCGTCACCTGATATAGATAATGCAATCCTCTCAATTTGGTAAGCTTCATCATCTGCCAATTCGTCACTGTTACGCGTCAATCTAATCTTTTTAACAGGATTATATTCTTTACCGGTGAGCAAAGGTAAAATGGGTGACTCCATTTCCACTTTTATATCCTCGCTATACCTCCCACAACTAAGCATAAGCATAGTAAGAGCAATTAAAAAAAAGTCCTTTATTCTCATCATAAAAAAATCATATTTAGTTTTTTCTTCTCTCTTTAAATATTTACACTCCTCTACCCCGGCAACAAATATAGCCTAACGTAATGAGCCTCATTCAAATTATATGGCCTGGACTAATTCGATAATATAAAGACAAATGATTCAACAATTTCGAATTAGTCCTAGCCAAACTAACAAACCTTAGTAAGTAAGTATAAACATATAGAGTCTGTTATTAATTACTTCAAATAATCATAAAGCTGAACCACCTCCTCTTCACTTAGAGCCCTGTTATACAATATATAATCATCCAAACCGCCCTTAAAGAAGTTTTCTGGTGAAAAGGCTCCATTTTTATACCTATAATTAGCTCCTATCAAATATGGGTTTTTATCAATAGTCTTGATGCTTTTGTTTAAGCTACTTGTTACCATTACCCCATCAATATACATATAAGAGTTCTTAACATCTCCTTCTGTCTTGTAAACCAATGTATATTGATGCCAAACATTATCATCCATCCTCTTTTCCTTATACTCAGTCCAATTACCGGCCTTACCTGATTGTTCAACGGCAAATCTCACAAATTGCCCTGATGGCTGAAATCTAAACCAAGTCTGTCTGTTCTGTTTATCAGGACGAACTCCTGGACCTGACCCATGGTGGAATATTGCTGAATTCTTAGATATTTTAGGCAATTTCACCCAGAAAGAAACAGAAAAATCTGAACTGCCAAAATCCAAAACATCTGTCTCAGGCATTGATAGAATAGAATAGTTATTAGCATCAGTGCTGGTAAAATTTGCTGATGAACGCTCATTCGACTCATCACCATCAAAGCGTGTCTCAGCACTAATAGTAATCTTTGAATCTCCCTTTCTCAGTATTTTCGGATCTAATCTATTAGGACTAATATCCGACAAACCTTCGTCAAAAGGCAAGTACATTACAAGTTTCTCACTAGGAATTACCACAACATAACATTCTTTCTCTATCGTGGAAGAGTTTTTTTCATTATATGAATTAAGGGTAACCTTATACTTACCTGGCGTTGAATATGTTACTATAGGGTTCTGTTCTGTTGATGTATATGGTTCACCTCCTTCAAACGTCCATTTCCAACCTTTAACAACCCCGGAACTGTTATCCTTAAACTGTATAGTACCACCGGCATATGTATTCCTTGAAGTTGCTAAAATATCAGCGGCAACTGAATACTTATCTATTACAGTAATATACTCATCTACCGTTTTAGTTGCTGTTGCTTTAGGATTTTTTGCGGTAAGTTTTAAGCTGTAAATCCCAGGCTCAAATTTTAACATAGGATTTTGTTCTGTACTTTTAACAACTGTCCCCTTATCTGATGTAAACTCCCAAAGCCACTCTGACGGATGACCCGTGGATTTATCCTCAAACTTAAAACTATCTTCATTCGTTCCAATAGTTTTATCACATGTAAAATCAACAACAATCTCCGATGGATAATTGACTGTTATGTATTTTTCCCTTACTATTTCAACGGAATCATCTCCTCTACCAACAACCAATCGAACCGAGTATGTCCCTGGAACATCATAAGTAACGGTCGGACTGAAAAGAATCGATGACTCAGGTGTTCCTCCCTCAAAATACCAATTCCATTTTGAGGGTGAACCCATCGACTCATCCTTAAACACAACATTTTCACCTGCAACTACTTCTTGCAAATTTGAGCTAAAAGCAGGATTCAAAGTCTCAGGCGTCTCATCATCACATGCAATAAATAACGCCATTACTATTAAACTTACAGTTAAAATAATTCTATTTGGTTTCATGTTTTCAATTAATTTTCTGAATCTTAATTTTCTCAAAACTTATTTTTTCGTATGGATTGTTTTTACCATTCTCATATAAAATACCTATCTCACTATCTGAAATCATAACAACATCAGAATAGGCCGATGGACCCTCGTTTACAACATAAAAATACGGCCACGTCTTACCATCATCAATACTCTTTTTAATAGTCATATTGACTCTGGAAGAGCTGGCGGCATTTGAAAAGAATAGTGTATGCTTTCCTTCAGCAAATCCATTTAGTAAGCTTGCCTGACAAGTTGGGTCTGGAAGAGCATAGTCCTGCTTACTGGGCGACCACGTTTCACCACCATCTTCACTGTAAGCAACTGTCCTATAGGGACTCGAATTTCTCATATTAAGCATTAATCGTCCATCCGATAACTCTGCCACTGTTGACTCGTTTCCTCCAACAGATTTTCCTCCTATTTTCCAAGTTACACCATTATCATCTGAATAAATAACATGTGAATATCCTTTCCGTCCTGCTCCCACCTCAATATAGTCACAGGGCACAACAATGCGACCTTTATATGGTTCTTTTGTTAATATTATTCCATGAACGGGACCCGTTGCATACCATCCCCATGAAGGGTCTTTAACTTGAGATGTTATTTCTTTGGGAGTTTCCCACGTAAGACCATCATCAACCGAACGAGTATAATACACCCTACGGGTATCCTTGCTTATTCCTGCATTTATATCTCCTATTCTATCTTCACCCAAATTCCATGTCATCAATAGATGAACAGTTCCTGTTTCTAAATCTACAACAGGACTTGGGTTACCACATGTATTGTCGGCATCATCCCAAACCATTATTAAATCACTCCAAGTTTTCCCATTATCCGTGGATCTTCTCAACACAAGATTGATGTCTCCTTCATCCTTACAATTCCTAACCCGACCCTCTGCAAAAGCAAGCAACGTATTATCTTTTGTTTTAACAATGGCCGGTATACGAAAACAGCTATACCCTTCCGTTGATTTTTTAAATATATCCGGTGCAAGTGTAACCTTCTCTTCTGGATTATTACCTTCGTTAGTATTCTCTTTATCAGTATCTGAGCCATTGTTAATGTCAACTGCCGACTCTTTAGAGCAACCTATCGAAAGCAGAAATACTAAGGCTATTATTTTAAAATAATTTATCTTATTCATTTTATCGAGGTTATTTCTATAAGTTTAAAATCTAAACCATCAGTATATCGCTTTTCACCTCCTTCATAAAAAACACCAATATGTGTTTCAGAAACTTGCACCATATCTGAATATCCTGAATTCCCGGAATAAACGTTATACTTACCTGTCCATGTATTACCATTATCCAGGCTTTTCTTAACTGTCATGTTCGTTCTTGTAGCCGCAGATGGATTAGATAAAAACAGGGCTTTATCTATTGACAAAATACTCCCTTGACACTTTGGATCTAATTGTGTGACATCCACTTTTGGAGCCGACCAAGTAACTCCACCATCCTTGCTATAACTATATTTCCTATAAAACCCGTCTCCGGTCCTCATATTAAGCACTAACGTACCATCCTCAAGTTCAGCAACAGAGCACTCTCCTACTCCACCAGAAGGAGTAGGTTCACCGGCTTTCCAGCTTGCTCCATAATCATCAGAATATGCCACATGTGAATAGTCAACAACCTTACCTCCCTCTCTAATAGTAAAATAGTTAGGAGATATAAGCCTACCCTTATATTTTCCATTCCTAACTTGGATCCCATGAACAGGACCTGTTCCATACCAATCCCAATCAGCTCTTTTTACACTTTCCGTAATTTCTTTCGGATTCTTCCACGTCAATCCTCCATCATCAGAGTATGTGTAATATGCCCTTCGAGTATTTATTCCCCTACCATTAGTTAAGTCACCCCACTTATCATCTCCATTATTCCAAGTCATAAGCAAATGAACTCTGCCCCTATCATCAACAATTGGCACCGGATTTCCACAAGTATTTTCACCATCATCCCAAACTAGTATTTGACTTCCCCACGTTTTACCTCCATCAGTCGAGCGCTTTAATACCAGGTCAATATCACCGGAGTCACCATTGCGCCTAAACCTACGTGCTTCCGCAAATGCTAAAAGGACACCATCTTTCGTCTTTACGATTGCAGGTATTCTATATACTTCATATCCTGCTGAACCTTGCTCGAAAACATAGCTAAATTGCGACGGCTCCGGTTTATCCGATGGCTGCTCTTTGTCTGGTTTTTGTGG
>JBMNSN010000030.1:0-17212 GCA_050945215.1 Fermentimonas sp.
AAAACATAATAAAATGAGTGCATAGCTACATGTTACCACATAAATGCTACACACACATCCAGAACTATTCTTACTAAAAATTATCCAACCAACTCATGAAGTTTTCAAAACTTCCTATTAAATAAAAATAGTTGCGCATTACACACACTATAATTAACAAAATGCAAACTTAACAATAAAGTAATTATAAAAAAAATTTTCTTAAATTATCACGCAAGTATCAAACTATTGTAAATATTTTTAAATAAGCGTATCATCAACATAATCACCTGCTTACAATGTTTGATATTTACATAAATAATTCTTTCAACATCCCGTCTTGCTACAAACAAATAAAAAACTCCCCCGACAATCAACGATTACCGGAGGAGTGTATTTAAAAACCTGGAAATGCTTTTATATAATATTTATAGTGCTGACGTTTAAGCTCTTTAATTATATTCTTCAAAGCCAATACACTTTTGATACAAGCCAAATCACTATATTTGTCTCCATTGGAAACAAGGGCTTTATAGTGAATAAAAATTAGCCGACTTTCTAATAGAATTACTTAATCGGATGATTGCGACTATCTAGCTATTTTTATTCTGTTTTTTTCTGCAAACTATCTCGTTTAATATTTTTCTTAATTAAAAAGCGATCCAATCCGGTAATTTTACCTGAAGGGAAAATTGCCAAAACAAAAAGAGCTCCCATTTCAATCAAATTCCTATTGACAATCCAATAATTGCCGTCAACATAACCGCTAATAGAAAAATCCGCAAAAGGAGGATATGAAATATAGTATAATGCAAGTAACACCATAGCTATGTATGATGAAAACTTTGTAAATAGTCCAAGGAAAAGACATATACCAATAAGTATTAACCCCCACACATTAAGTAAGTCTGTTATCTGCATAAGTATTTCAGATTCTGCCAAAGATTTAAAGAATGAAGAAAGAGGACCTGTAGAGGCCAATAAATAGCTTTTTGCCGACCAGCCAGGCGTAAACAATTTTATCAAGCCTTCATATAAAAAATGCCACCCTATCATTACTCTCAGAATAGTTAATCCTGTAATCTGTATAGTAGTAATGTTCGAGTTATTAATATTATTATGTTTCATAACATTATTTTTTATCAATTTGTGAAAACAAAATATTTAGCCTATGACAACCTTTTCATTCACTCGGTCCCATTTCACTGGTTTTTTATTCACATACGCTAAATTGGCCATATTGAAAGTCACAGACTCTTCGAATCCTTTATCGATATTACAACTTGGACTACCTTGCCCTCTAATAGCGTCAATCCATTCTTTTACATGCAAAAATGTTACATCAATAATTCTACCATCTATAAACGTAGGCCCATATCCTCCCTTATAATAAGTCCTTGAAGTAGCGGTAGAAATGGCATCAATATCAGTTTTCGGATCATAGTAATATAAAGGTTCATCTCCATCCAGTTTCACTTTCCCAAACATCTCAGAATAACGGTCTTTATGCATTCTAACTGCACTGTCTAAATCTAGAGTTGCTTCCGAACCAAGTATTCTTGATTGACGGAAATTCCCATTCTTCAGAGAGGCGTCATAAGTCATGGATAATCCTTTATCTGGATAACTGAAAATCGCATTAAGAACGTCTGGCATATCTCCATGGGTTTTGTAGTAATATTGACCTCCTATTGCCACCACATATTCTGGAATTCCCAAATCTAGTACTTGATTGACACAGTCAAACCAATGTGCAAAATCATTTCCGGTCATACTTGTTCCATAATCGCTATAACGTTGCCAACTAAAAAAACGTTTTAAGTCAAAGTCATGGTATGGAGCGTTACATAGAAATTCATCCCAGTTTATGTTGTTCTTGTTCCCAAGTTTATGATCGAAAGCGTCATCCCTAATCCAAGCTCCGAACAAGTTGTTTCGATTAGTGTAAGTTTCCACTTGCGTTACCTCCCCTAAAAAGCCTCTTTGAAACAATTCTCTAGCTACTTTATAGCTCATCTGTTGTCGATTCTGGTGCCCCAACTGAAAAACCACATTGCTTTTCTTGATGGTGTCTCGCAAAGCAATGGCATCCTCAATACTGTGTGCCATGGGTTTCTCTAAATAAACATGCTTCCCTTCATTGGCAGCAGCCATTGCTATAACTGCATGTGTGTGATCTGGAGTTGCAATGACAATAGCATCGATTTTATCACTCTTGACCATATCTCTATAAGAAGGAAAAATCTCTGCACCTTTATCTGATGAATGAAGTCCACCCAATACCTTATTACGGGAAATTTCTTTCCCTCGCTGTGTATGTACGTCAAAAACATCACATATTCCTGTAACTTCCACATTAAAATCTTCTTGGTTAATTATATCCTGTAACCATTGTGATGGTTTTCCTCCCTTCATGTTTTTTTCAATAACATCTGGATGGAGATATCCAAACTTTTGCAACAAGGCTTCACCTCTCCATCCGTTACCTATCAACCCTATACGGATTTTTTCCCCTTTAACACCTGTAGCTGGTCTAAGTTTCTCGAGTGGAGCATCTAACTTATCTATATTTAGTCGTTTATAATAATCAATGGTATTCATTTCAATCTGCTTTGAAATATTACCTTTAGCTCCTATGGCAAAATAGCCTAATGCGGGTACTGCCACAACACCTTTTATAAAATCCCTTCTATCCATTTTCATTGTAAAATATTCTATAAAGTAGCTTTATATTATGATAAATATCCACTAGATGTATATATGAAAGTGTAGATATGCATGCTATACAAACCAACAATTATGCTATTTACCATCCTCCCAGCCTGGATTCTGAGTAATATTTGGATTCAATACTAACTCTGAAATAGGTATTGAAAAAAGATAATCTCTGTTTAATTTAAATCCATAGCCATTAGGCAATCCTTTTTGGAAAGGATCTAAAAATCCTTCCTCATCCACGGGATAAGGATTTTTTGCTATTTGAGAAGCTTTAAAACCCTTAGGTCGTTTCCCAACAATTAGCTCATCCGCAGCAGCCCAACGAGCTATATCATCCCATCTATACCCTTCACAAGCAAGTTCTACTCTACGTTCCCTCCTTATTTCATTGATCAGAGGAGATAAGTCGGGGAAGTCCCATTTTGGGTCTGTCACGATGTCATCCATTTTTAGGTCAGGCATTGCCACTCTTTTTCTGAGCTTATTAATAGATATATCAATATCATTTTGTGTGATAGTCCCTAACTCTGCTTTGGCTTCAGCATAATTAAGCAACGCTTCAGCAAACCTATAAATCAGACCTGGAGACTCCTCATATTGTTGAACATGATAATTCATGTCTGGATTGTAACATTTTATATTGATATAACCTGCAGGAGAATTATGAAGAGCATCAACATTTAGTTTATCATAAACTTCCTTCCAATATGTAATTTTGCCATCTTTCTCTTTTTTATGTATTCCATCGTATGGCGCAACATTCTGAGAAAAACGAGGATCTCTGTTCTTCATTTCAATTGGTAGCGTTTCATAACCTTCAAAGAGAGGACTAACAGAAATTGGCAAACCATCAGTACAAAGATACGAATCAGCTAACTGTTTAGTTATTGAATTATTGTTAGGATATTCCATTCTGTGATTTCTGTCGTTTGTGAAATCTCTATTACCTCTTGAAAGCTCATTGTCATATTTTCTCCAAAACATAACTTCTGAATTTTCTGACCAATCTTGCATAGAAAACAGTTCTCTGTAGTCATTCATAGGATCTCCAGTACTATATATGCTGTAAGGTCCATCTTTGATTAAAGTAAGTGCAGCATCAGCAGCTTTTTTCAAATACTTGTTAGGATCAGAACCAGTAACCCCAAAAGGAGTTCCTGCATGATATTTTTCCCAGGTACCTTCAAAAAGAGCAATACGACTTTGAAGTAGCAGTGCCATCCATTTATTTATGCGACCATAACCTTTTGTCTTCTCAGTTGATAGATACATAGCAGCTGAATCGAGAGATAAAATAATATTTGTCGCAACTATATCTCTAGAATCTCGCGGATTATACAATTCTGGAGAGTCAGTACCCAGCTCATGGGTAATCCACTGCATATCACCATAATTCCTTAGCATAGAATAATATGACAAGGCTCTAAAAAAATAAGCTTCTCCTAAATATTGTTGATAATCTTTCAATTCATATTTTTCTTCAACTTTTTTGTAATGATCAAAAAAATAATTTACACGTCTGATCCACCCAAATCCAATACTCCCGCTTGTAGATACAACCCTTGTACCCTCCAAACGAGTATTTATGTTATTGGCTACCTGATTATCACTGTCAAAATCACCTCCGAAATTAGGGTATTTTGGAAAAAATCCTGCACCATAAAAGCTGTTCATGTAAGCTTCTAAATCTTTTGGAGTACTAAAAAAATTCACATTAGATATGGCATCTTGAGGATAACGATTCAAAAAATCCTCATTGCACGAAATAAATGCGACAAACAAAAATAAACTTATGTATATAAATATTCCTTTCATAATAAGATTCTTTTAAAATGTCAAATTAACTCCTATTGATAATACTCTTGAAAGAGGGTAAATTTTTCCAGCTTGATATCCACCATTACTTGGATCTGACTCTATAGTAGTTTCAGGATCAAACGTGCCTGGCAATTTACTGAAAGTAAGTAGATTTTCGCCTGACACATATATTCTTGCTCTCTGTAATAATGCTTTACGTGAAACCTCTTGTGGAAGTGTATATCCTACTTGAATAGATTTTAAACGAATATATGCAGCATTTAGCAAAAAACGAGTTTGCACTTTTCGATTTTTAACAGTTTGTGATGAAAAATAAGGCTTTGCAAAATAGGCATCCGTGTTAGGGCCTAAAATATTTTTCTCATCAGCTGGACGCCAATAATCAAGTATCCAAGAATTTTTATATACTCCCGATCCTCCAAAAGCAGTATCCATACCCCAAAACAACTGTAGATGAGCATTAGGAAAATAATCTCTCTTACCTATTCCTTGCCAAAACATATTAAAATCAAAATTCTTCCAGTTTATCCCTCCAGAAATACTAAAATTATATCGAGGAGTTGTATTTCCTATTCGCCTTAAGTCTCCATAATCATTCAAGGTGCGAGTTCCGTCATTAACTTTTCCATCACCATTTAAATCCTTATATTTTATATCACCTGGTCCCCACTTAGCATAAAATTTGGATTGATCTGGCATCTCTTCACCCTCTTCCTGAATGATGCCATCTGTAGTATATCCCCAAATTTCACCCACTTCTTTCCCAGGGTACCAGGTGTCTATTACTTCCTTTTCATTGTAATACTTCAATATTTTTGCTCTCGAATCGCCTATGCTAACCTTAGCATTGTAAGAAAAATCGGAAGAAGGCTGATCTCTCCAAGTCAAAACCAACTCAAATCCTTTATTTGAAAGTTCTGCGTTGTTCCTTTGAGGAGCGCTAACACCAAGGAGATAAGGGAGAGTTTCGGCTGGTCCAAGCATATCAGAAGTAATTCGTTTATACATGTCAAAAACTAATTGTAATCTATTATCAAGAAAACCTGCATCAAACCCTAAATTTGAAGTTGTTATGGTTTCCCACGTCAAATCACTACTTATCAAACCTGGAGGGGTTACATATTTAGGGCGTTCGGCATCAATGATCCAATTCAGCTCTGCTCCTAACCCCATAGTTTCTAAATAAGAATATAGGCCCACATTCTGGTTACCCAAAGATCCATATGACCCTCTAATCTTGAAACTATTCACAATAGATTGAATTGGAGCCCAAAAAGGTTCTTTCGAAATTAAATAACCTACTGATGCTGAAGGAAAAAAACCCCAGCGAGTATCAGGGGAGAATCTAGAGGAACCGTTATATCTTGCACTTAACTCAAAAAGGTATTTCTCCATGTAGTTGTAGTTTATGCGTCCAAAAACGCCTTGAGTAGCCCAATGATTCATGGCATCATTGACTGTCTTTTCTCCTAACGCCGTTTTTAGAGATGGCACCTCATCTGTAATCAAACCTGTACCAGTTGCGCTAATTGAGCTAAAACTCCTTTCTTCTTGTTCATAACCCATCAATACATTAAAATAGTTATCCCCAAAAACACGCTCATATGAGGACACTAAATTAATTAACGTATAAGCAGTATGTGAATAACCGACGCCCCAACTTGATTGCGGCTTTCCTACATTACCAAATGTTCCATTTCCCAGTTCTACCATAACTGGCTTAGGATGTGAGAAACTGCGAGTATTTATTGCGTTATGATTGTACGAAAAGGTGGTAACCCAACCACTTATTGGCTCCAATTCGGTTGCCAACGATACAGCAAAGTCTCTAGACTGCCATTTGTCTCGCCCTGAATCCTGCTGCCATCGTATCAAAGGACACTGAATAGTTCCATTAATATTATATTTGGGCATCATCGGGCCGAAGCTAATAAACTCACCAATCATGTGTTCCCTACCAACTGTTGTTTCCCCTACAGGATAATCAGACATTCCTTTGGCATATTTAATGCTCGTTTTAAATCTCAGCCAATCTGTAACTTCAGTATTCATATTAGATAACAGATTAACTCTACTATAGCTATCGTTAGTATATCGATAAATGCCATTCTGTTTCACAAACCCTCCAGAAAAATAATAGTTGGTTTTTGCAGTACCTCCGGAGATATTAACATTATGTTTGTGATTGAAAGAATTATCCGCAATCAACTCCTTCGGCCAGTTATAATTGGCATTTCCGATACGTCGTCCGGCCCAGATATTTGTTACAGGATTATCGGGATCGTACTCATACTGATAAGTGCCATTCATGTATCCTTTTATTCGTTCTATTTGCTCATCACTATATAATGGATTAAGACCAGCATTAGCGTTGGCTTGATTATAAGCTGTAGCCCACGTGAGGGCATCCACGAAATCTGGTACGCCGATAGGTTTATTCATTGAGAGGTTATTAGTGTATTCCACACTTACCTTTCCTTCTTTTCCTTTTTTAGTAGTGATCAGTACTACACCAAATGGTGCCCTAGATCCATAAATAGCCGAAGCAGAAGCATCTTTCAATACAGAAACACTTTCTATAGTTTCAGGATCGATATTATTAATATTAACTTCTACTCCATCGACAAGTATAAGAGGAGAAGCATTGGCATTTATGGAACCTAAACCTCTTATGTTCCATGAGGATGTTGCTCCTGGCTCTCCTCCGAACTTACCCATATTTATGTTTAAGTTTGGAGAAGCTCCCTTAATTAGATCAGAGACTAATACTGCTGATCTGTTCTGCAATGACTTGCCAGATAAGGCATCAACCGATCCAGTCAGAGTTACTTTTTTCTGAGTACCATACCCTACTACAACCAATTCTTCTAGTTCACTGGAAGATTCTTGCATAATTATGTCTATTTGGGATCTCCCTTCAACATTTACATGTTGCTCTGTATAACCTATATAGGAAATATTAAGCATTGCAGTACTGTTAGTAACCTTCAGAACAAATTGCCCATCCAGATCTGTAATGGTTCCATTTGTGGTACCATCCTCCAACACATTCACACCAATTAAGGGCTCACCTTTTGCATCCAATACAGTTCCCTTTACATTGAAGTTCTGACTGTTGGCATTACAAAACAGGAGAAGTGATAGCATTAAAAAAAACACTCTTTTCATTTGTTTGCATTGTTTAAAAATCATTTTCATTAAAAATTAGATTAAGTTCTCTATTCATTGAACAAATTGTTAAAAGCATATATTATTTATTAGAATATACCTATCTTGCATTAGTAAATCATAAGTGTTTGAGCAGAAAAGGGACTGTTCTTTTAGCATGTATAATGTGCCCACCATCATGCAAGTCTATTTCCGTTCTGTCACTCATTCCTCTTGTACGATAATATCGTTGTACCTTGCCATATTCATATTCTACCCACCCCTTAGGAGCTATTCCATCCTTTCTTCCATGTTCTACCATAAACGGACGTGGAAAAATTAGTAAGTTGGCCATCTCAGCATATTCCAACCTATGTGCTCTGTTCCACATTGGCATCTCAGAATCTACATGATACACGAAACTGGCACGATAATATATAGAAGATTCCTTTCTGGCGCTTTCATTGAAATAGGCACAATTGATACTCAATGCATACTCCGGCAACATAGACGGTATCAGTGAGGCAGCCTGACCTCCAATACTTTTACCATAAAATCCGACCCGTTCAGGATCGACGAAAGGAAGTGTATGAAACCAGCGAAAAAGCTGCTGGTGTTGACGTCCAATAGTTGACCATATGGTATTTTTTGCAGGACGAGCAATACGATCGATCCATCTGAAACGCGTTTCACCTGTCCAATTACCAAAAGGGGTAAAGACAACAAAGCCTTGTTCTGCCAATCTGCGTGCAATGCCGTAATAGCTACCGTTCTCGTCAAGAGCAGTATATGGATTTCCGTCCCTTCCATGCTGCATAACTACTACTGGTCGCTTTTCTCCATTATTTATTCCGTTCGGAACTGTTAATACGCCCCACATCTCTATATGAGGAAGAACATCTATTAGCACCTCATAGCAGCTGTATGCTTCTTTTTTCTCCACCAGTTTTGTTCTCGCATTTATCGGCAGTAGAGAATCATCAGTCCATCCGATCATCTCAGTTTTGAAGAAACTTCGCCATTGCTCATTGTCCCAGTCAGATCTGTTTGTAACAAACTTATCTCGTACATATTCACTATCACGCAATAACAACTGAGTATGCCCTACCATTTGCTCTACCATACGTCCCATTCTCAATCCATAATCGAAGTCAATTCTCATGTCGGTTGGGATCTCTTTTGATAGTGACTTGGGATGCCTATTCCCAAGCATTCGCATGAAGCTATTCAAAGCTTGTGCTGACCCAAATGGAACCGGCTCATGATTCGGGTTGCTGACAAGCAAACGTTTACCGAAGTTTTCTCTTGTCAGATATGATATACGATTAAACTCCGACGCAACAGCGGCATAATGGTGTGTCCATAACTCTGCTGGCGGTTCAATTTTTTTACCTCCATTACGTTGAGGGTCATACTTAGGGACTAAACTATACTCAACTATGAGGGAACGAGGTGTAATCAAACTTGCAATCTCCGCATCTCCAAATTCTTGCAACAATCCCCACATATTACGATAAATGGGTTCTCTCCAAATTTCCTCGCGAGGTGCGAAATAACCACTCACCAGAACGGCATCGACACGAGTATTAAGTGCCGCCGTGTAAAAAGCGAGCAGTCCCCCCTCTCCATATCCGACCAAGCCTACTTTTGCAAATTGGTCTTGACATTGGAACCAATCTATCAGAGCTTCCAATTTCTGAATTTCATAACCTGTAATCGTTCGCCCCATTTCATATGCCTGTGCATAAATCCACGATCTTGAAGATCTATTAGTTCCACGTGACCAACGATTTGAACGATCAACAATTACTGGAACAATCACCGTATAACCATTTTCCGCCAGATGTCTTGCAAATTGCGAATTAGGTTCTACACCTTCTTTTAATCCTACAATCATTTCTGGCTCTTGATCGGCATCCGGAATCGCGATGATAAAACCCTTAGATTTCTCTTTAGGCTCCAATAAAAGCCCTTCTCCACAAACCTTTCTTGGAACATCGAGTGTTGGCCATTTTTGCAATGAATTATGAGGAATCACTTCTTGCAATACAGACCAACTAATTTCTCTGACCCTATATTGATCCGTTTCAGCAACTAATTCACCATTTTCCATTGATATCGGTTCACGAACGTCCACTGCTCCCAATATCTCCCTGAAACGATTTCTATTGGGGCTTACTGAGCTATCATATTTCTCAGGAGATGAAAAATCCCTATTCCAATATTTTTCCCGTTGAAGAGTTAAAGATAAAAGACGTTCCTCATGATATTTCCGTACCCCGTCAATGATATCTTCCCAATTTACCTCCTTATTAAGGAATGTGGTATTAGGAAGGTAGTCAACTATAACTTTCTTTTCATGGTTACAATAAGATGTACTTGCTCTATAAAAAACATTATCTGATCGTTTAACAGACCATGTGTTGTTTGCTGCTATAGAAAAATTGAAACTTATCTCTAATAATAAGAAAAGAAGCAGAATGAATGCAATTATGGTATTTCTGTATCTACTAAACATGGTTATTTATTATTAGTACGAAATTTGAAAATGATTATGTAATTACCTATACCATTTCCCATAAATATATCTCGTAAACATTCCTTATAATAATTGTGTAAAGATGAATAATTTTTACTTTATAACAGAATAAATTTCGCATTTAGTACCTCAAAAAACGTTTAAATATTTAATATTTGAAAAACGACTAGACTACATCGTAGTTACAGAAAAAATCTAATAACACAGTACACATATGTTTTTTGCTATTTGATTTATTACATGCTTAATCAGAGAAAAATAGCCACAAAAAACATAATTAAAAATTGCCAAAAACCATTCACCATTACAAGTAGGTCATTAATTACAATATTCATCTCACGATTTTTCCACCGTGTACTATAAATGCCATTAAAACGCAATTATACATATAAGATTTTATCACAAACAATAGTTCTTGATTACTGCATATGGATTTTCAAACTTAATCTATTAAAAATGTCTTATTGTAAACTATACAAAAAGAATCTTTAGCATCGCTTGTAGAAGTATATAGCTACATAATAGGAGTAATATTCTTATTCTCACATAGATATTAGTTTTTTTATATTATTCATAAGCATCAGTATATATCATATAACTTTCAGGTGAAGTACTCTTATTTCCTCTTTAAAATTTTTGTAATTATAATTCCTTGCAACAAAAGTAGTTTTATATACACCTGGCTTAACAAAAGTATAGTCAAAATTATCTAAAGAAACAGTAGTGTTTTTAATCCCTGTCCCTTTATCTGCTAATCTTTTATTCAACTTTAGTGGTTTTGAGATAAGCCAGTCATTATTCAATGGGGCTCCAATTTGTGATAACTCAATACGCATCATAGAAGGATTTTCTTTTATTCTAGCTAAATTCCAAAGACCACTTTTATTTCCTGAAACATAAGGATTAACCAATTCAAACAAATCAATAGGAGAAAATCCCATTTCCATTGTTTTAATCACAACTTCATCCCCATTTGACAATTTATTTACGATTTCCAACCCTAAAATTTCGTGAGTTGGTTGCAACTTCTCATTTTGATCGGTTATGTACTGAAAGGCAATAGTTAGTTTATTGCCTAAATATTCTTTAATAGACAAGACTGTTTTTTGTTCTAGTTTACTAATCTTTGAAAGATTACATTTTTCGGTAACATCCATCCATTTATGCGAAACAATTTCTGTAGAATCTTTTGATTTGTCGTTTAGTAATAGTCCATTAAAATCTGTAGATAAGAACACTCTCAAAGTGCCTTCTATAACTCCATATTTAGGTAAATGTATGAAACTTAATTCAGAGCTCTCAATTTCTTCAATCGGTATTTCATACAAATCTTTTTTATCGAACTCATGAGTTTTTTCACCACTAAAAAAAGTTATTAAATCCGGTTGTTCTCCAATAAAATTAAAAGTAATGGGAGTATTTGAGTTTACAACAATTGTATCCCCAATTGTAGAAACAATATGTTCGGATAAAACCTTCACATCAAAATCAACGTTTTGATAAAACTCTTTTTCACAAGAAAAAAAACAATTAGTAATAATGAAAACTAAAAAATAATATCTTATTTTCATAATAATTTTAATTTTTATATGCTTAATATTAAAGTATTTGTTATATACTATCGTCTTTTACCATCCAGGGTTATTTTCAGTAATCATTTTATTATTTGCTGTTTCTAAATCGGGAATCGGATAGTAGTTATAAGCATCTGTAATATTTCTGTAAAATTTATCAGCATATTTGTAACCAATTGACCATCCCGGTGATTGAACAAAATTGGTCATTTGATTCATAGTTAATGTAAAATCACCCCATCTAATTAAATCCCATCTTCTCAAAGATTCATAACATAACTCCATTGCTCTCTCATCTTTTATTGCATTTCTAAATTCATCTTTTGTCAACCCATTTAAAGGAACAATTTTAGCTCTTTCTCTTACTGAATTTAAACACTCATAAGCTAGTTCAGTCGGACCATTCAGCTCATTTTCAGCTTCAGCCAACATTAATAAAACATCACTATATCTTATAATGGGGTAATTTATAGGAGAAGCATTCTTGTCTTTTGGTATAAGGAGTTCATGCTCTCTACGGTATTTTCCCACTATACGAGTTTTATTGGAATTACTAGCTGATTGCGTCTGTTCCAGGCAAGGGAATCCGTTAATGGAAGTGAGACCTTCTGGACGTTTACCATAATAGTAATTTCTTCCTTTTACACGAAAATTTTCGTTGACACCTGCATATGTATATTCGTAGTTAGCAATATTCCAATTTCCTCTTGCGGTATCTCCTTCTGCTTCATACATTGAGAACATCTTTAGTGATGCTATAGCAAATCTATAGCCATACCCAGGGTTTGCGACTCCTGATAATTGTCTTAGAGCAGTATAACTATTGTAGTCATAGTTTGCTCCAAGCCCTACCCAAACACCAATATATCCATAACTACGATCCGCAGAGGCAATATTTCCTGCAAATTCTGCTTCCCAAATACTTTCCCTTATACCAGTACTATTGTATTTATCTTCACATAAATCAAGAAAAACTCGTTGATAAGAGGACACTAATCCATGCAACCCACTATTTTTCACCTCTAATGCCCATCTTCTCGCATTTGCATAATATTCTTTTTCTTTCCCATCGAAAGGCTTTTTGTCACGATAATACTCTCCGGCACGGAACAGATAAACTCTAGCAAGGAAAGCTTTAGCAACAGACTGCGTCACTCTACCTGTATAGTTTATCTCATCTGCTTTAATTAGATAAGGTATACTCTGCTCAATATCAGAGATAATTCTGTCATAGATAATCTGCTTGTCCATGCGAGGAATATCATGACCATATGCAGACTTTGTAGATTTTAACCTAAATGGCACATCGCCCCAACCTTGTACCAAATTAAAATAGTAAAAAGATCTCAAAAATAAAGCTTCCGCTTCAATCCTTTTTCTTAAATCCTCGTTAATTTTCTGATTATTATTTACATTTTCAAGCAAAATATTAGATCTGTTCACCCCCTCATATAACGTTCTCCAATAGGCAGTTAAATAGTCATTACTACTATTAACATTTGCATTCATTACACATAAAACTTCATAGGTTTTCCCAAAAAAAGTCAAATCATCACCTCCTGCATTATATAGTGGGTAATATCCCCCATAAAACTGGTAAGCCATAATGGGTGAATAAACCGTTGTTAGAAAAGATTCTAATTCACTATCATTATTGAAATATGTTTCCAAAACAAGTTCATGTGGATCCCTATCCAAAAAATCTGTACAGGATTGACATTCAAAAACAATAAACAGTATTAAAAATAATTTTATATATACTTTCATAATATTCTAAAATAAAATAGCTAAATATTAAAGTTAGAAGTTTACAGTTAACCCAGAATTGAATGATAACGCTCTAGGATATGAAGAAAAATCGACATTAGGCGTAATGGCACTATTTCTTACGGAAACCTCTGGATCATATCCACTATACTTAGACCAAGTTATCAAATTTTCCCCCGATATATATACTCTTACACTATTGACATTTATCCTCTTCAACAATTTAGATCCGAATTTATAACCTAATGATAAAGTTTTGAGACGTAAAAATGAACCATCCTCTATCACTCTTGTTGATATAAGATTATTTGTACTTGCAGCACTAATACACGGTATATCGCTGTCTTGATTTTCAAAAGACCACCTATCTACATATGATGCGAAACGATTCAGATTTCTAGTATCTCTGCCTGTCTCAAAAATTAATCTATTACCATTCAAAACATCAGATCCGTATGACCATTGAAGAAAAACACTCAAATCAAAACCTTTGTACTCAAAGGTGTTGTTAAAACCACCAATGTGAATAGGTGTACCTCTTCCTATAAAAGTCATATCGTTATTATCTACTACTCCGTCACCATTAATATCGACAAATCGCTGATCACCAGGTTTAGGATTAGGTGCTGTTACATGGGCTGCAATATCCTGATTCAATACATAAACATTACCGCTTTTTACAAAATCGTCTAACTTGTATGTTCCAGCATATAAGTAACCATACATCATTCCTAAAGGATATCCAACTTTAACAATATAATTTGGTGATGCAAACTCTTGAGAGATCATAGCTTGCTCTAAGTAAGTTAGCTGATTTTCAGCCAATGACAAAACTTTATTTTTATTAAATGCAATATTAAAGTTAGCAGCCCATTTAAAATTATGCTTTTCCATAATATTTGCATTGATTGTAAATTCTATCCCTTTGTTTTGAACGGAGCCTATGTTTTTCATTGTTCCTCCGTACCCACTTGAGAAGGGAACTAATGAGTTTAACAATAAATCTGTCGTTTTTTTTGAGTATAGATCAACTATAAGCGATATCCTATCTTTGAGCATTGTCAGATCCAAGCCTAAATTCGTTTGTGTTGTTGTTTCCCATTTCAAATCTTTATTTGGTAAATTAATAGGAATAGGTCCTTTATTACCAACTAAATTATTAAAAGGATATATTCCTGAAATATAATCATTCCTACCTAAAAATGTACCTGCACCTGCATTCACGGCTCTAAGTCGAGCGTATGTATCATATGGTCCTATTCGGTTATTACCTATTTTTCCCCAACTAAATCTCAATTTTCCCAAATCAAACACATCTTTAAAACCCTCAAAAAAAGGTTCTTCTGTAAAATTCCAGGCTACAGCTACTGATGGGAAAAATCCAAATCTATTATTTTTTGCAAATTTTGAAGAACCATCAACTCTATATGTTCCTGTTATATAGTATTTTGATCTGTATCGATAATTCAATCTTAAAAAATATGAAATCATGCTCCATTCTGTCCTTGATGAATTAGCTGTAAATGGCTCTCCTTCAGCCATTCCTGCCATTCCAAGAGATTCATTCGGAATTAATCTTGTCCCGAATCCATAACTTTCAGAATTTTCAACTTGAAAAGAATTTCCAACTAAACTACTAATATAATGATCCTTATGAAATTTCTTGTTATATGTTAATGTGTTTTCATTTAGCAAATTATATCTTTGATTAAAAAAAATACTCGAATTCACCTTATTGATTGAGATTGGACTTCCAGAACGAGTCTTAGAATTAAAAAAAGTTTCAAGCGACGAACCATATCTTGTATAATTACCGGAGATCTTTAACCTTAAATCTTTTAACAACTCATAATCAGCAAAGCCATTAAATGCAACATAATATCGGTTATTTTTCCGGTGCTCATTATTAACAGTCAAGAAAGGATTAAAACGTTGAGTTGCATCGCTGGATTGTTGAATAGCATCATCATTTTCTGATTCTATTAATGACTCAATATTTACTCCCGGTTGGGTAACGGGTCTATACCCCCAAACATTATAAAAAAGACTTAACATACTACTCGATCCGTAAAGCGAAGGAGAAAATCCTAGATTAGTAATAGATGAATAGTTTGTATTTAAACTTATATTTAGCTTATCTCTTCTAATATTTAATCCTAGCCTTCCTTGAATACGACTATAGTTAGACTTTATTATTATTCCATCTTGATTTGTATATGAGATAGATGCATTATATCTATTTTTAACATTTCCTCCAGTTAAAGAAACACTATGATTTTGTTGCATAGCATCTCTAAATATTAAATCTTGCCAATCGTATTGTTCTATATTTTTATAATCCTCCAATGTCCATGTCTTGCCTTCATAAGTTTTAAAGTAACCATATTCTCCAGTCATTTCTGTTGGAGGATATAATTCTTCTTGTAATCTAACAAATTCATAAGCATCCATTAGAGGTATTTTTTTCGTAGGACGTTGTACACCTATACTACCATCATAAACAATGTTCAACTCACCCATTTTTCCTTTTTTTGTAGTGATAATTACAACCCCATTTGCACCACGAGAACCATAAATTGCTGTAGCAGAAGCATCTTTCAGAATATCAATAGATTCTATGTCGCGAGGATTAATAGAGGAAACAATATCACTATTCTCAGAAGGGAACCCATCAATAATGTATAAAGGTGAATTGTCCTGAGTTATTGAGTTATTCCCTCTTATCACAATATTCATAGATTGCCCTGGCATTCCTTCGCCCGAAGTAACCATAACACCAGCTACTCGTCCGGCTAAAGCCTGATCTATGTTTGATACTGGAGCCTTAATCATCTCACTCACATTAGCACTCGACACAGATCCAGTTAAATCTTTTTTCTTTACGTCTTGGTATCCTATTACAACTACCTCATCTAATGATTTTATATCTTCTTGTAATGAAATATTTAGAGAGGTTTTTCCGCTAGTATTAATTTCGAGAACGTTATATCCCATATACGAAATTGATAATACAGCGTCTGAGGGGATTCTTAAACTATATTTTCCATTTAAATCAGAAATTGTTCCATTTGTTGTACCTTTTTGAATTACATTAGCACCAACAATTGGCTCTCCTGTTTTACTGTCAGTCACAATTCCAGTAATAGTTTTAGAGTTGGCCGTAGTATTAGGAGGAATATTATTATTTGAAATCCTTTTCTTAAACAAATATAACTTTCTATCACGAATTTCAAATCCAAGATCAGATCCTAAAAGCAATTGCTGCATCACACTATGTACTTCTATATCTTTTACGTTTATGGAAACTATACGATTAACATCTACTTCGTCTACTTTTAATATCAAAATAAGATTAGTTTGTTTTTTAATAGAGTTTAACACCTCTTCAAAACTAACGTTTTTATAAGCTAGTGTTACTTTTTGTGGGTAAACGACTAGTGGAAAGAACGCGATAATGAAAAGTAACATAAAACGAATAAGAGACTTTTTCTTTCTCATACTATTATTGTTTTTTTATCAATATTTAAATTAATATCAGTTATTCTTTCTAAATATTTTACAGTAAAATATCGACAACGTTAAGTTGCATTTAACAATCAAGCCTACAGCAGTTAATTACTAAAAAATGCCTATAAATCTAAAAAATAAACGTTTTCTAAAATTTTCATAT
>JBMNSN010000031.1:0-16807 GCA_050945215.1 Fermentimonas sp.
CATAATTGGAAAGACGCAAAAATATGTTCCCATTGCTGTCGGGATATATTCCCCCGGTCCTAAATATTTTCACATCTCCAATGTTTCCCTCATAAGGTGTGATGGTACCTGTCGTCCTATCCTCTGTCTTAAGTGGGTACAGCGAACGGTTGAGTGTCGAAATCTTGCCGGTTGCAGGTTCAACATGCAACAATCTGTAAATCTCGTTAGTCCCATTTTCGACATTTGCCTCATTCACCCTCACCGATAGCCACAGGTTTTTGCCACTGTTGTCCACTCCTCCCGAATAAGCGGTATGTATCTGCCAGCTCCCATACTGGTCTCTCATTCCTGCCAGGCTCGCCGCAGTTTCAATTTTGCCATCCTTGTCTATATGCTCCACCGATTGGTTTTCTTGGCGATAGATATACACATCGCCCTTGCCGTTCCTGCAATAGAGAGCAATGTCACCCTTCTTCAGCTTGGTAACCTCCTTCATGGTTAGTGGTGTTTTGATGGTTGCCGGCGGCACAATCTCTATTGACGGCAAATCCACAGCGTTGCCACCCGATGTAATAGTTACCGGCAGTTGTCCGCTGCCCATGGCTTCAGTAATGGGGAAAGCAATCGTGTCGTAGTGCAGATACACATTTCCCGTTGGTCTTGGATCTTCATACAGCTTGCCCGTTACCTTGTATTCGGCATTTGCTTCACCAATGGTCACTGTCAAGTTGTTCTGCGGATTGAGTCTGCCTATAAGCGTCATGGTGTCGCCCACCGCAAATAGACGACGATAGTTTGACATCTTCACTTCCGGTATGTCGTAAATATCATTGTAGTAGTTCTCTGCATCATCGCACGAGGTCGCAATGGACAGCATTGTAGTACACACCAAAGCAAGAAGTGAAAAACGTTTGCCTATGTATTTTCCTATATTCATTGTTAAGTTGATTTGAAGTTCTTAGTTGTTATGTTATCTGTTTAGAACGAGTATGATACCGATAGTGAGAAATATCTGCCCGGATGGTAACGGTAGGATATGTTATCCCCTTCTTCGCGCCATCGCTCATTGGGATCTTCTGAAGTATATTCCTCCGGCTTCATGTCTCGGTAAGCTTCGTACTCGTATGTGAAGTTGAAGTCCTCCGCCATCTCCACAGGTTTGTTGAGTATATTCTGTATTGCCAGTTTGGCTTGCAACCCTTTAGCGATGCGTTGAGTAATACTGAAATCCAGCATGTGGCGTGGCAATTCAATTATACTGCCTCTGTATATTCCTCCATTAAATCCATAGATCTCCGGCACAGGTGAATAGCCGATTGCCGCCGCGTATATTCGTTCACCCACAACGTTGTATATAAGCGATGCCTTTGTGCCGCTTCCCGGGTTGTCGTAGTATAGTCCCGAGTTCATTAAGAATGGGGCCTGTCCCTGCAGACGACGGTCTATGTTGACATATCTGCCACCTGATATTATCACTGAGTCTTGCTTAACGTTGCTCTTTATGAACGACAAGTTGAGTCCTACAGATAATTGCTTGAATGGCGCAACAGGTATAAAATCCAGACTTTTCACTGCATCAATCTCAATACCTTTTATGCTCGCTTTCTCAGCATTGCTATAAGATATGCGACTTGACACACCTCCAAACTCCATTACACGCCACGACGTGTTGATGCGCTCTATAGGATCTGTCATCGACTTGTAGAAGAACCCTACGCTAACGCTCTCTCCTTTCTCATTGTTGCGCGGATAGAACTCAAAACGCGCATCCCAGTTGCTCGATAGTGAAGGGCGTAGCGCCGGATTACCCACGATTACTTGGTTGCCTTCGTAGTCCAATTCTTCAAATGGGGAGGTCTCCCTAAATTCAGGGCGGTTTATTGTTCTGCTGAATCCTCCGCGAACAATAAACATATCGTTGGGTTTTACATTCACGCTTATTGATGGGAACCAGTCTAATTTGCCATACTCGTTATATATAGGTGTGTTGATGTTGACACCGGCACCTGTGTAGTTACTGCTGCCAACGGCAGGTATGGCGGCACCAATTGCCTGTTTGTTGTATTCGGCACGAACACCTCCATATACCTCCATCTTCCCATTCCACGGAGTGAGGTTGAAAGAAACATAGCCGGCATTGTTTTGTTCGGTACCCACATAGGCATCGCTTCCTTGAGTGCGGTCATACACCTTAAGCCCTGTTTTGTCGTCACGCAAATACTTGTCCGACCACACCTCGGTGATGTTGTTGCGATTAAACTGAATAATGTCCGGGTTTATAAACCCTGAATATCCTGGTATTGTATTATAATCGTCTGCAGTACCTACCAAATCTCCCTCGTTGACAGTATATACTCTGCGATAGAAGTGTCTGCGCTTGAATTGTTGGAAAGTACCCACACCTAATGATACCCAAGGCGCAGGCTTGAACTTATAGTCTGCAGAGAAGTTGTATAAGTCATCTGTATTGCGCATCCATGTGCGTGAGATGGACCCGAACAGCACTCCTTTAATGTCCAAATTTCCCTTCCTGATGACACCGGTATATTGCAGGTCTTTGTCACCGAAAGCCCTATTAAATGGCGATACGTATCGCACCACACGCTGGTCGGGTACGCTCTGCAAAGTGTAACTGTAACCGGCATTCCATTTTAGTTGATGACGCTTGTCACTTCCAAAAGTATGACTTCCGCTTAGGTTGCCTGCATACAGAAATCGTTGGCGATATGAAAGTATAACATCTAAGTTTTGTTTGAAAGGGTTTGCATGTCCCTTTTGATAATCGTGCCAGTAGCCATGCTGTATGGATGTACGCTCGGTGTTGGTTGATGTGCCCGTCTGCAACAGGAAGTTTTTAAACTGAAAGCGGTGTTTTTCCCCCAATCGCAAAGTGAAGTTCTGCAGCAGATTGAGCTGTGAGGTCTGCTTGCCCTGCGTGTCCCATGAAACTTTATCGTTTGCTCCACCGCCGGTGCCCGTAGAAAACTTCCCTATACCTTGTTGGCGGTAAATGTCGCTCACCTCCTCCTCGTGCTTGTAGTTGAATGATGTGAGTGATGAAATGGTGCGTCCTCCAATATTAAACACATCATAATAGTTTATGGTCATCTGTGCGTTGGGCATAGCTTTTGATTGATTGTGCCACAGGTATGGAGAAAAACCCCTGACATAGTCCGCCTGCGATATCTTTGCCACATCGGTACTGCCAAAGCCAGGCACCACAGAGGGCAGTTTACGCATACCGTCGTCAAATCCCAACCAGTCCCATTTGCCACCTTTGTGCCCAAGCATGTTCTTGAATGTGCTGCCCGAACGAAAAGCACCCTGCACATCAATGTCCAAGTGCTTAACAGCCTGAGCATCCTTGGTCGTAACTCTTACAACACCGCCTGTGGCGTCGGCCTGATTGTCGGGTCCCGATGATTTCATCACAATGATTTTATCAATAACACGGCTCGGAATGAGGTCGAGAGCAAACGAGCGACTGTATACTTCTGTTGATGGAGCTACATTGTCGTTAAGATACGTCAGGTTGTAGCGCTGATTGAGTCCGCGAACAACTACAAACTTCTCGTCCACTATGCTGACGCCCGACACACGTTGAACGGCCTGAGCGGCGTTGCGGTCGGCACTGCGACTTATCTGTTCCGATGAAATACCTGATGCTACAACATTAAGTTCCTTAATCTCTTGCGTGACTTGTGAAACGGTTGCATGTGGCACCGACCCTCTTTCGCGTCGCACACCGGTGACAACCACCTCGTCGAGTAGTTCACTATCCAGCGTCAGAGTGACATCCTGGGTAAGAGTGCTGTTAGCAGGTATGTTTACTTCAATTTGTTTGGTTTCGTATCCCATATATGCCACCTCCATTGTGTACTTGCCTGAAGGAATATTGTCCAGTGAGTAATACCCATCAATGTTGGTCATCGACCCCTTATCCACTTCAATCAGCCTTATTGTTGCTCCGATAAGCGGCTCGGATGTTCCTACTTCCACAATGCGCCCCTTGATGTTTCCGGGGGCGCCCCGCTGCTCTGTTGCGTTCAGGCTTGCTTTCTTTATAATGACGTAGCTGTTGTCGCTCTCTTTGCTATATTCAAACCCTGTGTTTACAAGGCTCTTCGTCAATGCTTCTTCTATTGGAGCGTTCTTGAGCTCTATTGCCGGAATTTGTTCTTGACACTGCTCCGGGCGATAACCTATGTTTATATTGTAGTCTTTTGATAACCGTTGAATGCGCGTGGCAAGGCTCTCTTTACTATACCTTTTACTTACATTTTGGTCTAAAACATCCGCTTGTGTCGAAGCAGATAGTAAGAGTATGGTGAGAGTTGATACGGCCCATGTTAGTAGTTTTCTTTTCATAAAAGGGTGTAATGATTTTCGTTTTTTGATTTTTATTTGTTTACTGATATATTATTATTTGATTCGTTGATTCTATTCTGTATTGAACATTATAAAGTTTTGCGATTAGGTTTAGTACCTCCGCAAGTGAAGCACCTTGCCTGAAAGACAATCCGAAACGAGTGTCGTAAGGAATGCCGCTCTCTATTGTTAATGTAGCTCCGTATATTTGTTTTAATCGGAGTTGCAGTTCAGCTATATTTGCATCGTTGAGTGCTAAGCGCTGTTCGTGCCAGGCGGCCTCGTTTTGCCAGTTGGAGGTTTTCACAACGTTAGTGCCGGTGTAGTTGTTGTAGGTGATCTTTTTATCGGCTGTAAGCGTGGCAAGAGTTTTTCCGTTTCTTTCGCTTACTTCCACTTTTCCTTCGCGTACGGAGATACCTGTTTCTCCAATCTCAGGATAGGCTTTTACGTTGAAGCTGGTCCCTTTGACTGTTGTTTGCAGTTGGTGGCTATAAATTATAAATGGTTTTTTGGGGTTTTTAGCCACTTCAAAGAAAGCTTCACCCTCAATCCACACCTCTCTGTTAGTCTTGTTGAATAGTTCTTTGTTATAGCGAATGTTTGTGTTGGCATTCACCAATATGTTTGTGCCATCGGGAAGTGTTATTTCTTTTATTTCGGCATCTCCGGTCTCTATTAGGGGAGTGGTGGTTGCTTCAGCAAAAGAATAGCTGTTTGTTGATGAATCTGTAATTTTGAAAGTGAAGTAAGAGATTGTGAAGATGGCAATTATTGCCGCTGCCACTGCAGAAAACTTCAGGTATCGTGTTTTCAATGAGATAGTTTTTGTTGGTTGTATCTGTTCAAAAACCATCTTGTGAATATTCTTGTCGCTCTTGTTGACGACTCTTGAGCTAAGTTTGCTATCTGCAGGAATGGGCTGCATGTTGATAGCGTATAAGCTTTTTTCCACAATGTCTGTCTCTTCCTTGCCTAAATGACCATTGAAATACTTTCCCAGTATCATGGTTACCCAATTCAGCGATTGATAGAACTTTTTGTTTTCTTTATCATTTCGCCTGTTTATTCCAAACTTCATATATATACATTAATAAATTACGTGGAGAATTTGTAGTTTGTCTCCTACAAGGTAATCGTAGATAAATGGGCAAAAGCGGGTTACATAACGGTTAAGTTTTTGTTATGTGTTTGTTACGCATAAGCTATTTGCTTAATAATCAATAGATAATAGGAAAATATTTTTATCGCTAAATGGTGTTAAAATAATGGAAAGGTGTATTGATATGGGTAAATTCTAATAAATTTGTGAAGTCAGACATAATAAGTAGAGATGACCGATAGTGAATTGTTGAATGAGGTGGCTCTTAAAAATAAAAAAGCTTTTGACAGCCTGTATAGAAAGTATAATAAAATGCTTTTTAGGAAATGCTATGCCCGAGTGAAGAGTATAACCAAGGCTGAAGAGGTGATGCAGAATGTTTGGATTGATGTTTGGGAGCATCCTGAAAGGATAAAGACTGACGAAGAAGGAAATGCTGAGGTCATGCTGGCTAATTATTTGTTCTTCCGAATACTTGATATGTTTCGTCGCGAGAGTACCGATGTGATTGCTTTGGTTAGCGATGTGTCGCTGGAAGAGGTTGAAAACGGATTGTCATACACTCATGTTTCTGAGGAGCTGGATATTAAGGAGTTGGAAGCCATAATTGTGAAAATATTGGATGAATTGCCCGGTAAGCAAGCCGAGATATTCATGATGTTGCATAGGGATGGTTATACGGTGAAAGAGATTGCAAACAAGTTGAATATGAATGAGCGTACGGTAAGAGCCCACTCAAAACAATCTTTGAATGTGTTGAAGAACGAGGTGGAAAAAGAATTCTCAGGTGCTAAGAAGTTCAAGATTATGCGTGATGTGTCATCGAGCATTATCTATATTATTTTTATTGCCGACAAGATGGGGTAGTGGTGCACCCTTCAATCACATTATACATAGATTTGATTAACAGGTATTTGTCGGTTTGTAGCATCTGTTAAATGTTGGCAGATGTTTTCACCAATAATTATATGATTATAACGAGAATAGAATCAAAATAAAAGGAGATAGATACTCAATTTTAGTATTTATCTCCTTTAATATTTGTTGTTATATGTTATGTAGTTAAAAACGGGTTTACATAGCTATATAACGCTACGACTCGTATAACATTGATGTTTATTAGCATTCAGATTGTTTCTGAATTACTTGATTGTTACATTGTGCTGAATGGGAGTCAACGTGAACGTGAAGCTGTAGTCGGCATAAGGTAACATGTACTTGTCCAAAGGCATAGCACCCCAACTTTGTATGCAACCTAATCCCATCTGTGCTTTGTCGATGCTTAGTGTGGTTAGGTCGGCCGGTTTGACTTCGGGTGAGTGGCGTTGGTCCTTTTGCAATCCATCGTCGAGAGACTCTTGAGTGTAGTGTAGTGCAGAGCCTGAGAATGGAGCTTCGGCCACCACCATCAGTCCGTTGCCACCTGCATTAAGCTGTTTCCAATAGCGTATGTCGGTCTTGTTGCCGTTTTCTTGCGGGCGTATGTAGGAGTAGAACTGTTCGTCAACACTCTGTCGGTATATTCCCAGGTCGGTGCAATGATTGCGGTCAGCATAGTTTTCTATCGGTCCGCGTCCGTAGTATTCGATGTTGTTGAACTGCTTTGGCATAGCCATCTGCATACCAAAACGGAACATTGGAGATACTTTTGCCTTCTTGTCTGCCTTCAGCCGTTGGGTTACCTCAATGGCACCTTGGTTGTTGATGCGATAGGTGAGGGTAAGTTGAGCAGAAACTTTCTTTAGGTCGTACGTAGCATTTATAATGGCAAGACCGTCTTCGATAGTGGACTGAAGCGACTTGAGTTCCATCCCCGGTTCTTTCCATGCAACGTATTTAACTTGCAAATTTGCTCCCATGTCGTTGTCGGTAGGAGCGCGCCAGAAGTTTGGTTTTAGTGCTGACCCTTCCTGTATGAAATCGAGCCCGTTTACCTGATATTTGCTTAGTAAGCCTGTTTCGCGATTGAATTCGGCAAGAAAATGTTCACCTTTTATGATAACATATAATCGCTGATTATCAATAATTTCAGGAACTACTACTGCCAGGTTGTTCTGCTCAACGTTCTTTAAGCTTGGCATTGCCGGCTTATACTCTTGCAGTATAATTTGATTTTTTGCTACAACGTGCTCTGCAGGTAACAGACCTTCGCGATTTTTAAGTTTGTATATCACGTTAAGCAACCATTCGCTGTTGCTGTCATCAATTGCGCCCCAATCAAGTTTCAGTTGCTCTTTCTTTTGTGGTGCTACAGATATATTTTCGACGAGTCCGCTTCGTTCAATTTGCCCGTCCTTCAATAAAGTCCACTCCATGGTGTAGGCAGACAGATCACGGAAGAAGTTCTCGTTGTATATCTCTACTATACCACTATTAAGGTCGACGGGAGTTGTCCAAATATTTTGGTAAAAGTATCCAACTTCGTACATGTGAGGGTTAGGATTTCTGTCGGGGCTAATCAGACCATTGTCGCAGAAATTATTGTCAGATGCATCGAAACGGTTGAAGTCGCCGCCATAAGCATATATTTCTATGCCATCTTGATTTTTCCAGCGACATGACTGATCCACGAAGTCCCATATGAAGCCACCTTGCAAGTTTGGATATTTGCGGATGATGTCCCAGTATTCCTTAAATCCACCCTGTGAGTTACCCATTGCGTGGGCATATTCGCACTGAATGAGCGGTTTGGTGGCATCGGTTCGTTGCCCGTACTTTTCCATGCCGTTGTAGTCGTAATACATTGGGCAGAAGATGTCGGTTTTGCCTTGCATTCCGGCCTGCTCATATTGGCAAGCACGACTTGGGTCTTCCTTTTTAATCCATTCGTAGCACTCTTCGAAGTTTGGTCCATAGCCTGCTTCGTTACCCAATGACCAGAATATGATGCTCGGGTGGTTGAAGCCTCTCTGTACGTTGCGTTGATTTCGCTCCAAGTGTGCCTTTCTGAATGCAGTGTTCTTAGCCAAAGTTTTATCTCCGTAGCCCATACCGTGTGATTCGACGTTGGCTTCGGCGATAACATATATTCCATAGCGGTCGCACAAGTCGTACCACAAGTTGTTGTCGGGGTAGTGGCAGGTGCGTACAGCATTGATGTTGAACTTCTTCATAATTTGAATGTCCTGAAGCATACGTTCGGGCGAAACAACGTAGCCTCCGTCGGGGTCAAGCTCGTGGCGGTTGGCCCCTTTGAATAGTATGGGTTGTCCGTTCACTAATATCTGGTCGCCTTTCAGTTCTATTTTGCGGAACCCTACAGAGATGGGTATCACCTCATTGCTGCCTTGCATGTCGGCCTTTAAAGTGTATAGGTATGGAGTTTCGGCTGTCCATTTGTGAGGATTATCAACATTAATTGTTGTGGAGCCCGAGCGATTAGCCGTTGTTTCAGCAACAGTTTGTCCTTCTGCATCAATCAAAGTAAGTTGAACAGACTCGTTGCCTTTAAGTTGTAACTCTATGTTAAGACTTCCATTACGATAATTGTCATCCAAATCGGGAGTTACTCTGATGTCTTCAATACGTTTTTTGTTACGAGCATATAGATAGCAGTCGCGTCCTACACCGCTATAACGGAAGAAATCTTGGTCTTCCAGATAGGTGCCGTCGCACCAGCGGAACACTTGAAAAGCAATGAGATTCTTTTGTCCCGGCTTTAGGTAAGAAGTCAGGTCGAACTCGGCCTCCAGCTTGCTGTCTTCGCTGTAGCCAACAAAACGACCGTTTACCCATAGATACATATTTGAAGTGACTGAACCAAAATGTGCTATTATCTCTTTGCCACTCCATGAAGCAGGAACTACTATCTCGCGACGGTAGGAACCAACATGGTTGTTGACGATAGGAACTTCGGGAGGGTTGTTGGTAAATTGGTTGCGCCACGCATAGCCGATATTAACGTAGAGAGGGTCGCCATAACCATTGAGCTCCCACACAGCGGGCACTTGCATGTTGTCCCATCCCTTATCGTTGAATGAGGTTTGCCAAAAGTCTGTGGGGCGTGCATCGGCATCCTTTACCCAATTAAACTTCCATGTGCCATTGAGACTCATGTAATTGGCCGATTGTTCTTTTTTACCAAGCATCGCCATCTCGTCATTTTCATAGGCAAAGTAGTTGGTGTGCATTGGCAATCTATTGATTGCATTGATGTTTGGATCTTGCCATTCCTTAAATGTCTGTGAACTTGCAGTCATCGTTAGTGTGATTAACAAGCCTATAATAAGCGTTTTTTTCATGTATATATATTTATTTTAAATGATGTTGTCATCTCTTATATGTATACAAATGTATGAAAATAATCAACAGTGTAAAAAGGAAACTCCCCGGAAAAAGAGTTTATTGGTGTTTGTCAGTTTAGAGAGTGAAGTGATAGTCATAGATAACACAACATATAACTTAGTTTACAAAATATGTGTGTTTAACTCTCCACTTCTTTAGTTTGATGTTCACCCAGAAGCCATAAATGCCTAAGGTAATAATGGTTAAAAGGAACCATTTTATCCAATTACCAAACAGCTGGACTGCTGTTCCTTCGAAACGCAGCCTCCTGCCTTCGATAACTGTATGACTTGCTTCCCAACGATATATCATGCAATAAGCCCATGGGAGACATATTCCAAGAGTGAAAGTTGTTATTATGAAACCTAATATTTTCCAACCAATAAGTTGTAATAGGTTTCCATCGAAATAAGATCTACTTACCGACATGTTTTTTATGTTATTTGATTTGTGTGCAAAAGTAATAAAAAAACCTTGCAGTAATGCAAGGTTTAGTATTATTCATAAAAAGTCTTGTTTGCTGTTTGTTGTACTGTATTTAGTATCTAATTAGGTTTGCTGGTGCGATAAAGTGCATAATAAAAACCTAACTTACACTGTTTCTTAGAAAACAGGTTTGCTACTTTCTAAAGATGCAGTATTGTTCTCAACAAATGGCCAATCGTCTTTCCATTTTATTTGGTCTATCATCAAGACTCTTCCTTTTGGATTTTTTACTGATACTGCATGATAAAACACCCAATCCTGTCCTTTCTTATCCTGTACTATCTCAGAGTTGTGCCCTGTACCAACAAATAGGTCGTTCTTATGGATTAATATCTCATGATTATTATCCATCATAGACTTTCCACTCTTATCTAGGTATGGACCGAAGATATTGTCTGCTCTGCCAACCACTGTTGTATAAGTACTGTTCAGCCCTTCACAGCATGAGCCTATAGATGCAAACATATAGTAGTAATTACCTCTCTTGTGGATTAATACACCTTCATAAGCAGTGCCGGCAATCTGCCTTTTTACTGAACCTTTCTTTATCGAAAGACCATCGTCGGCAAGCTCGATGCAGTATATTCCACGGAAACTTCCCCAGAACAAGTACTTCCTTCCATTATCCTCAATGTAGCATGGGTCAATTGAATTCTGTACGTCTATTTCGTTGCTTCGGAACAATTTGCCTTGGTCATTGAAAGGTCCCTCAGGTTTGTCGGATGTTGCTATACCGATACCGCAAGTCCATTCGCCACCCCAAACCGACATTGAATAGTACATGACATACTTTCCATCAATGTAGTTTATGTCGGGTGCCCAGATGCCACCATCAGGTTCAAAGTCAGGTCTTGTTTGGTCGGTAAATGCTGTTCCTAGGAATGTCCAATCAGTAAGGTTCTCTGATTTATATATGGGTGTATTCCTAATGTTTTCAGTAGCGTACAAGTAAAAACTTCCATCCTCAGCTTTTATGATTGTGGGGTCGGGTAAACTGGTGTTTATTATCGGATTGGAATAAATACCATTCCCATCGGTTGTTTTGTCTGCATCTATTTTCTGAGACTTACAACCGATCAGGAATAATATTACTATAGATACTCTTAGAATAATTTTCATCTTTCAATATGTAACTTTATTCAGCTATGATCTATTATATAAGCTCTTCAAGTTACTTATTTTAATGTTTTGTGAAAACTACTTGTTGAGCAGATTGCAAATTTCTTGGTTGACTTTTCTTACTCTGTCTTCTTCAACCTTAACGAGCTTGCGGTCATATGTAATTAGGCCGTTTACCTCCATTTCGACGTCTGTAGTCTGAGTATAAACAGCGGCTGAGAATCCTTGGCGTATCAGCTTCTTAAGATCTTCAGCATACTCTATATACTTGTCTGTAACTTCTTTTGCACTATTGAATTGAACATAACCCCAGTTGCGGTCGGGAGCCCACAAGTGTTCTTTGTTTGCCCAACCGATTCCACCAAATTCACCCAATACTGTTGCTCTTTGTGCATCATAGAGGTACATCCTTGGATTTGGATAGTTGTGAAGGTCGAGTATGTCACCTACTGTATAGTGGTTGCCACCACTGGCAGGGTTAACTAAGCGTGAAGGATCGTAGTTTTTTGTCCATTCTGCAATTTCAACAGTCTTGAATTGTCCCCATGCTTCATTAAATGGCACCCATACGCCTACAGATGGATATGAATATAGATAATCCATTATCTCTTTCCACTCATGACGGTAATTGGCTTCAGACTCAGCAGAACGAATTCTATCGTTACCTGTGAAATAGTTGTGCATCTGCCATTCAGGACCTCTATCGCCATTTGGCATATCTTGCCAAACAATAATACCATGACGGTCGCAGTGTGTGTACCATCTTGCCGGTTCCACCTTTACGTGCTTTCTTATCATGTTGAATCCTAAATCCTTCGTCTTGATGACATCGTACTCAAGGGCTTCATCTGTTGGTGCAGTATATAACCCGTCAGGCCACCATCCCTGATCGAGTGGGCCAAACTGGAACAAATCCTTGTTGTTTAGCTGCATGCGAACAATACCATTATCATCTCTTCTGACAGAGTACTTTCTCATTGCTGCATAGCTGTTGACCTTGTCTACCTGTTTGCCATTTTCCCAAAGGGTTACTTCCAAATCGTATAAGTTAGGTTCATTGGGAGACCAAAGTTTTACATTAGCAGGCATTGATACTTCAACTGCTTGACTGTTGATTGCCTGTCCTGTTGCAACAACTCTGTTGCCTTCTTTAACTTTCACTTCTACTTTTTGTGTGGCTGACTTTGCATTAGTAACAGCATCAACCAACAATGTGTTATTATCAATGTTTGGAGTAATTCTCAAATCTTCAACATACGTTTGAGGAACCGGTTCTAACCAAACTGTTTGCCAAATACCCGTTACTGAAGTGTACCAGATACCTTCAGGCTTGTTAACTTGCTTACCTCTTGGCTGAAAACCTTCATCTGTCGGGTCCCACACTTTAACCTTAATAGTGTTTGAGCCACTTGAAAGAGCAGCAGTGATATCGAAAGAGAAAGGAGTATAACCACCTTGGTGGCGACCAACCTTAACATCATTAACCCAAACATCAGCTCTCCAATCAACTGCACCGAAATGCAAAATCACTCTGTCATTTTTCCATTTAGCAGGTACATTAAATTCGCGATGGTACCATAATTCGTTATTTCTACCTACAAATTTTTGTACTCCTGAAAGGCTTGATTCGATAGCAAATGGCACGAGAATTTTACCATCATATTTTGAAGGCTGCTGGCCAACAGGCAATATGGCATAATCCCAAAGGCCATTAAGGTTTTGCCATTCACTACGCTCCATAATAGGTCTGGGATATTCGCCCAAAACATTATTCACATCAATCTCAGAGGCCCACTTTGTCTTTAGCTTATCCCCTGCAGGTTGCCACTGGGCAAAGAGACTGAATGATAATAAAATAGTAAATAAAAAAGTTACAATAGTTCTCATAAATTTTTTGTTTATAGTGTTAAATTATGTTTGGTGTATTTGTGTACAAAAATAAAAATTAATCTGATATCTACTTAACAATATCGTATTGATATCTTTTATTATATGCTTAACAATTAACTATCTCGATTATTATTATTAACAACAAGGAGGATAATTATTCCAGCACAGGGAAAGATGTTACTCTTAATCGTGCTGCACCCATTGGTATCAATGTGATATCCTCTATCTTCTCATCATAGGTCCTATTTTCCTTAATGGGAAGTTCTCCTGTTAATCCATGCTCGTCAATCTTCCATTCGAGTAGTTTTTGCCCTTTGGCCTTTATCTCAATAGGAACACTCTCTGCTTTAAATGGATGATTATCAGTCGGCCAATCTTTCTTGATTACTTCAAAATTACTTTCAAGAGCCTTGGAGTCGTCGATTATAAGTCCATAGTTCCAATCACTGGCAGGATAAATCTCGTAGCTTGGCCACTTCTCAGGATTAGCATTCTTTTGCCATTTGGAGTCTCCAATAGCAGTCTCAATACTGTTGACTCTTACATAGTTTTCGTCAATTTTTAGAGAAAATGTTAAAGGACCATAATTGATGCTCCTGCTATCCTGATTAACTTGCCAAATATTTTGCGTAAGTTTCATGGGAAAATTCACAACAACATGGTCTCCATCATTCCAATGTCTTTCTATTTTAGCATATTTACCTGCTGTCAGATCAGCGTTCAATTTAGTACCATTGACTAATATAGTAGGATTTTCTGCCCACGTAGGAATCCTTAGATAGAATGGAAAACTAACGTTCTTCTTTTTAGTCTTAATAGTAAACTTCGATGATTCTTCAAAAGGATAGTTCGTTTCCTCAATGATAGTAATTTCATGTCCTTTGCCGACAGAAACGTTAGCACTGCAAGGACCATACATCGCTACTGCAACGCCATTGTCGGGTGTTGCTAAAACAAGGTTTTCAATATAATATGGCCACCCTTGACCATGGTTGTGCTGACAACATCTGCTACTAAAAGGATTCATTGCCAAAAATGGTCCCGTATTGTCTATTCCTGGGTTATGATTCCTTGAGTCGCTTATTGTTTGATTTGGAGATGTTATATATCTCAGTGATTTCAAATCAGGCATCATTGATGCGGGATATGAATTAAATGCCACATTCTCGCAGTGTTCTGCCCAAAACGGGTCTCCTGTAAATCTCAGTAATATCTCATCAGAAGCCATCTGCTCAACGAATCCGCATGTTTCAGTACCTTGTCTCGGGTCTATATATCCCATTCTTGCATTTTCGTCTGCCCCGAACATTCCTCCGGGTACTTGGCCGAAAGTGTTTCTAATCAAATGGAAAACGTTATATGTGGCCAATAGATCTGTTGAATCCTTTGACATCATATAGTATGATGCAGGCTCTCTGAAACATTGTGCAATATTAACGTTGTGCCAGTTAGGTAATGTGGATCTACGTCTCCAGTTAGCTGTATTTTTATGTGTCTTTTCGGCGAGTTTCAGTAGAAAATCATCGCCTGTAATATTGTAAAGCCAATAGACGCTCAATAAGTTATCTCCTCCGCGACTATTCTCCCAGTAATCTTCTAAGAATAGCTCATCAGTAAGCTCAAGTTGCCATTTGTAGTATTTAGTCATTAGGTCAATTACCCTACTATCCTTAGAATACTCGTAGTACGACTGAAGACACCAGATCATTATCATATTACCCCAAAGATCCGGTTTGCCATTCTTCTCGATGTATGGGCCGAAATAACCATCTTCACGTTGACTTTTTATTGCTGCATCAAGCCATAGTTTTGTCTCTTTTATCATCTCTTTATCTTCCAGGATATATGCCATATTGCCATATCCCTTCAACCAATAGGGGACTTCTTCCCATCCATAGTCGTTGCCGGTTCCCAGCCACGCATTGTTTTCTTTATCCAACCATGCACTGATTTCTCCCAGTTGTCCATTCAACCCATCTCTCTGAAGCTCTAATAGTTTAAGAATCCACCCTTCGGGTTTGACTTTCCCTACGGGCAACTTTATGAAATGTTCTTTTAGTAATGGCGCTCTATTTTGCACGTAGTTGTCATTTGTAGCCTCAGTATTTAGCCTATCAACAATGACAACCTTTGTATCATCAGCTGATACTTCTATTGACAAAAGTATAGTTATAATACTGATTAATATTCTAATCCTTCTATTCATAAAACCTATTGTTTTTGTAAGCCTTTAATCTTATCTTCTAACATCTTTATGTAGTACCCCCCGACTACTGAGCGCGCCTTAAAGTTCATTCTTTCAGTTGTGATAGTGTTATGCCAATCACTTATTGGAACTCGAGAAACTGTTTCATCAGCGTATTTGTACACCATGTCAACCAAGAAGTCGAAATCATCTTTTTCACCTGTTAGTATGGCTGTCCACATCATCCAATCGGTTTTTGTGTAATCTGCTCTATTGTCAAGAGGCAGGCCATATTTGTTGTTTTTAGTTCTATAGTACGCAAGTTCTGTAGTTGCTATTGCAGGGTTAAAAATGTTGAATCCTAACAGTTTGTCCCATACCAGATTATATTTCATGCTCCAAGTACCCGGTTTGTCAAAAGCCAATCGATAATGGTCTTTATCGTTTGCCATCTTTTCCCATTTAACGGCCATTTCTGATGCAATCTTGAAATATTTATCAGCAGTATCTTTATATCCTAACATATCTGCCAGTTTGCTATATGATGCTATACCCATTATGGCTTTAATAGATAGATTGGTATTATGAGCAAGATGACCTGCAAAGTCATCTGTACATAATTGATTTTCAGGGTCAAGTCCATGTTCAACCATGTAGTTTGTCCATGTAGTGAGTAAATCCCAATGCTTCTTAGCGTATTCAGCATTGCCTTCCATAGTTGCTATTGCACCCGCCATTATCAACATATTGCCGGACTCTTCTATTGGCATATCACCTCCATAAGTTAGTCCATTGCCAATAGGATATGTGCCAATATCGTGAGCAGGGAAAGGTTTAGTCCACTTACCACTTTCGCTATAATAGATAATATGGTTCATCAAACCCTTTGCCAACTCTGTGTTATACACAAGAAAAAGAGGTGATGAAGGATAAGATATATCAACAGTACCTATAGAACCATTGCTGTTGTTCTCTTTAGATAGAAACAACAAAGTGCCTTCCTTATCTTCGATAAGCTTATGTGCAGAAACTACTTGTCGATACACCAGAGCGCATAGTTCCATGTATTTTGTGCCTCCTGCTTTATAGGCATCATTCATTAGTTCTCTGTTAAATTTATCGCATCTTTCCATTATCGATGAGTAATCATCTCTTGCCATCTTGAATGCATCAATTATGCTGACATCACCATTTTTCGCCCAATAACCCTTATAGTTTTCCTCAAAATATTGTATTGAATAGACATCATCGTAACCAAGCATGAAATATCCTGCTTTATCATCCAAAACCTTACCCATATCTTCACTATAGGCAAGTACTGTTAACTCTTCAGACATTTTGGCGGACAAGTTTTCTTTTTTGTCAAGTGCAATCTTGCCATCCTTGCCAAA
>JBMNSN010000032.1:0-16773 GCA_050945215.1 Fermentimonas sp.
ATTATTCTGGAGTAGTAGCTTGGATAATATATCTTCGATTCTTTTCATAATGACTGCAAAAGAACACATTTCATGCCACTTATTGCGAATTTCAGCGTGTTAATTTACACTAAATCCCACAGAACCCTTTAATATTGTCACTATAAACTTATATAATGATATTTCAATTATTTAAGTTTTTTGTATCCATATACTGCTCTATCTCCAAGCTCTTCCTCGATACGTAGCAATTGATTATATTTTGCCATACGATCTGAACGGCTTAATGAACCAGTCTTTATTTGTCCTGAATTAGTTGCTACTGCAATGTCTGCGATTGTTGCATCTTCAGTTTCCCCTGATCTGTGAGATGTAACGCTTGTATAACCGTTTCTATGTGCCATTTCAATAGCATCAAGTGTTTCTGATAGAGTACCTATTTGATTTACCTTGATAAGAATTGAGTTAGCGCAACCTTCCTTAATACCTTTTTCTAAGAACTCAACATTAGTAACAAAAAGGTCATCACCTACCAACTGGCACTTGTTGCCAATTTTATCGGTAAGCATCTTCCAGCCTTCCCAGTCACCTTCATCCATACCGTCTTCGATTGAATCAATTGGATACTTAGAAATAAGTTCTTCCAAGTATGCTACTTGTTCTTCACGTGAACGTTTTTTACCTTTCTCACCTTCAAACTTTGTATAGTCATATACACCGTCAGAATAGAATTCAGAAGAAGCACAGTCAAGAGCAATTGCAACATCATCTCCTGGCTTGTAACCTGCATTCTTCACAGCAGTCAAAATAGACTCTAAAGCCTCTTCAGTACCTCCGGAAAGATTTGGAGCAAAACCTCCTTCATCACCTACAGCAGTGCTTAAACCCTTATCGTGCAATACTTTCTTAAGGGCGTGGAATACTTCAGCACCCATACGTAGTCCTTCTTTGAATGATTTAGCACCTACTGGGCGGATCATGAATTCTTGAAATGCAATAGGAGCATCTGAGTGAGAACCTCCGTTAATAATATTCATCATAGGAACCGGCAACACGTATGTGTTTGTTCCCCCTATGTATCTGTATAGAGGCAAGCCCAAATAGTTTGCAGCAGCTTTTGCCACAGCAAGAGATACACCCAAGATAGCATTTGCTCCTAAGTTTGATTTAGTCTTTGTACCATCAAGCTCAAGCATTTTATAATCTATAGCTCTCTGTTCCAAAGAGTTCATACCAATTAGTGCAGGTGCAATAACATCATTGATGTTAGCTACTGCTTTCTGCACACCCTTGCCTAGATAGCGACTCTTGTCACCATCACGCAACTCTAATGCTTCGTTCTCTCCGGTAGATGCTCCAGATGGAACTGCAGCGCGACCAAATGCACCAGATTCTGTTAATACATCTACTTCAACTGTTGGGTTACCCCTTGAATCTAGGACCTCACGTCCAACAATACTTACAATCCTCATATATGTAAAAGTTTTTTAAGTGAAACTCTAAATTATTTGCAGATAATTACTTCCACAAATATAGCAATAAATTCTCTTATTATTCTCTATTTTAATGTTTTCTAACCTGCTGCATTTATTGAATTTATCAATGCGCTCATATTGGAAGTTAAAAGCTTAACTGCAATTGCCATAAGCACTACTCCGAAGAATTTTCTGAGTATATACGACCCACTTTCTCCTAATATTTTTTTTACAATGTACAAATACTTCAACACTAGATATACTATCACCATATTAATTAACACGGCGAAAATGATGTTGATGATATGGTATTCTGCACGCATAGACAGGAGTGTCGTAAAACTACCAGGACCGGCTATCAATGGAAAAACCACGGGAAAAAGTGTTGATGAATTAGACGCTGAAGGGTTATCATTTTTGAATATTTCCACACCAAAGATCATCTCAATAGACATTATTAACAATACCACTGCACCGGCTACAGCAAATGATGACACATCTAGTTGAAACAGCTTTAATATCCATTCACCTACAAATAAGAAACCTATTAATATTGCCGTTGAGTATATCGCTGCTTTTTCAGGGTGTATCGTCCTGTTTTGTGCTTTTAAGTTTAAGAAAATGGGGACAGAACCTGTAACATCTATTATTGCGAAGAGTACCAAAAAAGCACTCGTTATTTCAAGAATATCTAACGACATATATTAACAATTTATTTGACTAACTATATTTTCTTACAATTATTCTGCAAAAATAGCAATATGCACAAGATGATCAAACTTATAGATAACTTTTGTTAGACAAAGTATCTATATCTACCAATTCAAAGTATTTTGGATGAACAAAGTTCAGAAACTTTATTATCTGAAAAGCATTGAAGTGATGAAAGAACCTCTTAGTGAAACTATCAATGTTAGCACAGTTTTGATTACAATCCACTATTTTATCCTTAAAATCTATGGTTGTCAAAAAGTCCTTCATTGGCATAGGCAAGGAACTTATGGCATCATCCATTTCGTTGTCTTCGCATTTATATAAACTGCCTTTTATATCAAAAAAGGTCTTTAAAACGTCGAAGGCTTCAGGCGAATATACTCTTAAAACTCCATCAGTTGAGCTAATTATCTTATGTAATGTCGGTCCCGTACCAAATGGCACCCTGTCTGAGAATCTCGCTAAAGGATATACATATGTATTATCAAGATAAATGGCCTTACCAAGTTGGAATATCTTTTGCAGAAAATAGAAATCTTCGCCACCTTGTTGTCTACCCATACCGCCTACCTTAACGTAGGCATCGGCAGTAACTGAAAATGCTGACCCTACTGTCGGCAAATAATATGGGAATCCTGCATCTCTCAATGAATTACTAAAATAACTGAGATAAGTTTCATATTGACGGATAGCACTATTCAATCTGGCATCGTAAGATTCAATTCTATGCTTTACATTCTGTATAGTACAAATCAATTTGCTGTCTGATTTATAAGCACTAAGCATGGAAGTGAAAAAATTGTCCGACACCTTACAATCTGCATCTAAAGAGACAATTATCCCTTTTTCATTAGCATTGGAGAGAAAATACTCAACTGCAATATTCATCCCTATACGTCTTGCTAAACCAACTCCTGCATGCTTCCTAGGTAAATCCTCGCAAATAACAGTAGCAAGATTGAAATTATCGCAAGAATAACTCTCGCAATATTCCTTAAGCATCTTATAGGTTGCTCGATTTTGTGCAACGACCTGCTCTTTAGAGTTTTCTCCTGAATTAACCACAACAATAACAAGCACCCCTAAACCAGATAGACTCTTTGCTTTATTTCGCAAAGAGTCTATCGTTATTTGGATATCTGGCTCATCGTAACATGGTATTACGACAGCAATGTCAGCATCTACACAATCAGATATATACTCGTCTGTATACCTATCTCTCTCTTTATTAAGATAAGTTTTCCAACTTTTCAATATGCGTAACACTCACCTACTCTTTTGAGCCTGTTTGAGCACTTGTCGTAGGACCGTATTGACTATTCAGATATTGAACCACCTCGTCAGTAATATCATATTTTTCTTTGGCAAAAAGCAAAGTACTTGTGGCTATATTGCTGAAGATTATCTCATAATTCTTTGTCTTGTTATATTCAGCCAATCTAACTTTTATAGAATCTTCCATCTGTTGATTAAGCTTCTGTTGCTCAATTAAAAACTCTTGTGACAATCTATCGGCAAGTTGCTGATATTCTTGATTCATTTTGAAAATACGTTCTTGCTCTTGCTGAGCTCTATCTTGACTCAAGAAAGCATTGTTTTTCAATTTTCTTTCAAACTCCTGCACTGCAGAGTTGATCTGGCTTTGTCTCTGATTCAAGGTTGCACGCGTACTTTCTTCCTTTCTAAGTAAAGACTCATTCAAATCTTTCGCATAGTTGTAGTTAATCAATAGTGTATCTACATTTACGTATGCTATAGGCAATGTTATTGTAGTATCACCAACTGAATAGCTCAACGAATTACTTCCCATTTCTTTAGATGACGACTTTGATGAAAAGAAAAGAACAAATAGCACGATTATAGCCAAAGCTAACACCCCACTGATTATGTAATTAGTGTAATTCTTCATTTTAAAGTGGTTTATTATTAATTTTTAAGCAATTTCTTTACTGGACTCTCTTTCTTATAATATTCTATATCTTGTGATGTAGCGCAACCTATTCCTCTTTCTTGCATGGCTTTATTTGCACCAATATGAGTATTAGAAAATTCTCCATTCTTTGTGGATAATACTTTAACTTGCATCAACAATATTGCTATAACCAGTACAACAATTCCTATTATCAATGTTTGAATCATATAAATAACTAAATTAGAGTTGCAAAGATAGTCTATTTAACTTATTACACATCTTTTTTACTATTAAAGATGCTAAAATTATTGTCAATACCACTTATTTGGTATAATTTTATTGTTTATAAACAACTTAAAGTTTAAATCATATGACTATAAAAGATTTACAACCTTCTGCAATCTGGAACTATTTCTACGACATCACTCAAATTCCAAGACCTTCTAAGAAAGAGGAAAAGATATTGGCATACTTGGTAGATTTTGCAAATAAAAATAAACTGGAATACAAACAAGACAAAGCAGGCAACATTGTTATAACTAAGCCCGCCACCGAAGGAAAAGAAAACGTTAAAACAGTCGTCCTGCAATCTCATGTTGATATGGTGTGTGAGAAAAACTCTGACGTAGAACACGACTTCGACAATGATCCTATAGAAACCATAATAGATGGCGACTGGGTAAAAGCAAATGGCACAACACTTGGAGCCGACAACGGTATTGGCGTGGCAACTCAACTTGCTGTGTTGGCTGCAGACAATATTTCACACGGAAAGATAGAGGCACTCTTCACGGTTGATGAAGAAACAGGCCTTACCGGAGCACATATGTTGGAGCCGGACTTCATATCGGGAGATACTCTTATCAATCTCGACACAGAAGAAGAGGGAGAAATATACATAGGATGTGCCGGTGGCAAAAACACTAAAGCATACTTTGACTACAAAACAAAAGAGGCTCCAAAAAAGCATTATTGGTTTAAGGTCTCAGTTAAAGGGCTCAGAGGCGGACACTCAGGAAGCGATATTGATAAGGGCTTTGGCAATGCAAATAAAATACTGACCAGATTTCTAAGCAATCTTATGGATGATAAGAAACTATCCATGAAGTTGGCAGAGATTGATGGAGGCAACCTTCACAATGCCATAGCCAGAGAAGCTTACGCAGTTGTTGGAGTCAAAGAAAAGCAGAAAGAAGAAGTAAGAATCCGACTAAACGAGTACTTGGCTGAAGTCCATAACGAACTTAAACACACGGAGCCCAACTTCAATATGGAGTTAGATTCTGTAAAGTGTCCAAAACATATAATAGACAGCAAAGTTGTAAAAAGACTTATACCCGCAATAATAGCATGTCCTCACGGAGTAATAAGCATGAGTTTAGATATACCCGGACTTGTTGAGACATCTTCGAACTTAGCATCTATCAAAACACTACCTAACCATCAAATAGAGATAGGAACAAGCCAGAGAAGCTCTGTGGAGTCTCAAAAAACTTATGTTATCGACATGGTAACCTCTGTATTCAAACTTGCTAAGGCCAAAATAGTTCAAAATGACGGATATCCTGGATGGCAACCTAACCCCGAATCACAAATTCTAAACCTTGCAAGCGAGCAGTATATGCAGCTTTATGGCATAGAGCCTAAAGTCAAAGCCATACATGCAGGATTAGAATGTGGATTGTTCTTAGAAAAATATCCAAACCTGGATATGATATCTATCGGCCCTGACATGACAGATGTTCATTCACCCGATGAAAAAATGAAGATATCTTCCGTAGAAAAATTCTGGAACTTTTTAGTTAGAATTCTTGAGAACATGCCTACTGAATAATACTTAGGTCATCCGACAAATAAGTGAAACACGTAGCCTTATTACATATTTTCATTTGTATAATCACTACATTAATTACAACGGAAGTTCATGCACAGATGGACTTCCGTGTAATGTTTTATAATGTTGAGAATCTTTTCGATACTAATGACAACCCTGACAAAGATGATGACGAATTTCTTCCCGACGGTAGCATGAGGTGGACCAAGTGGAAATATTGGAACAAACTAAAAAATATAACTAAAACAATTACTGCTGTAGGACAGATGCAGCCACCGGCTATCATTGGCTTGTGCGAGGTTGAAAACGACTCTGTATTATATTATCTTACTAAGAGATCTGCTCTCAGAAAACAAGGCTACGATTATATAATAACAAATTCTCCTGACCAAAGGGGTATCAACGTAGCATTACTTTATCAAGATTATCAGTTCAAACTACTAAGTTATACCGAATACGAGGTTCCATTTATTGAAAGTAAAATCAAACCCACGAGAAACATTCTTCACGCACAAGGTTCTCTAATAAATGGTGCACAATTGGACATATTTGTATGCCACTTTCCTTCAAGAAGCGAAGGGCAAAAGGAAACGGAACACGCCAGAAACACAACCGCTCAGCTACTAAAATCTAAGGTTGACAGTATTTTAATAACTCAAAGTGAGTCAAACATAATTATTTTAGGAGATTTCAACGACAACCCAAACGATAAAAGCGTTTACACAACTCTAAACGCAAAGAAAAAGTTCGATGACGCTCAATTAGTAAATCTATCCAACAATGAAGGCTTCAACAAAGAGTTTGGAACATATAAATTCCAAGGAATATGGTACACGTTTGATCAGATAATATTAAGCCGCAACATGTTAGATAAAAACAACCCAGTATATGTAAAAGGAGAAAAGACAAATATTTTTAATGCCGATTTTCTGCTAGAAGAAGACTCTAAATATTACGGCAAAAAGCCATATAGAACATACAGAGGTCCAATATATAATGGAGGATATAGCGACCACTTACCTGTATTTATAGACCTAATTATTAACCAATAACCGGAAAAGTATATTCACCCATTTATACATTTATAAACTATTTTCTTAAACTTTAAAGACAATACTATGCGCACTTTGACAAAATAAGTCTATATTTGCGCTTCGGTGATACGACTTCCTTAAAATTAAGGAATAATACTGAGACATAAATTTATTAACATAAAACATAAATCCACTGCGATATGAATTTGAATGGTTGGGAAATTCCTATAATTGTTCTCGTTATTTTAATACTATTTGGAGGTAAAAAAATACCTGAATTTATGAAAGGTTTAGGAAAAGGTATTAATAGTTTCAAGAAAGGCCTTAACGATATCGAAGAAGACATAAAGGCTGATCCAAGTGAGCGAAACACGACTACAAAAGAAGAATAAGTTTTACTACACATAACAATATTATTGTTTGGTGGCCTATCTCATTATAGGTCGCCAAGCATGTTGGTAATAAATAACAAAGAGTTATATGGCAGAGAAAGAAATGTCCTTTTGGGACCATCTTGAGGAGTTCAGATGGACTATAATCAGAATTCTTATCGCCGTATTTGTTCTCTCTATAGTGGGATTCTTAATAATACCGAAGATCTTTGACTCGGTTATTATGGCTCCAAGAGACTCAAACTTTATAACTTACCGCTTCTTCGAATACGCTGGTGAAGTCTTTCCGTTTCTACCCGATTTCTCGGCAGAGGCATTTAAGGTTGAAATGATTAACATCAACCTGACTACCCAGTTCATGACCTATATATCATCCTCGTTTGCATTCGGAGTATTGTTCACCATACCATATATCCTTTACGAAATATGGAAATTTATCAGACCGGCACTTTACGACAATGAAGCAAAAGGCGTAAGAACAGCCTTCGGATTCGGAGGAGTAATGTTCATTATAGGTTGCCTGGTAGGATATTTTATAGTATTCCCACTGATCTTCAGGTTCCTCATTACGTTCGAGCTAAGTGATGCAATCACAAATTCCATTTCACTGGACTCCTATATGAGTAACTTCTACACCCTTATATTAATAATGGGGCTTGTATTCGAACTACCTCTTGTATTTTGGCTACTCTCTAACCTGGGATTGGTATATCGTTCTTTCTTCAGAAAATTCAGACGACATGCCATTGTTGGATCACTTATTGCTGCTGCTCTAATAACACCATCAGGTGACCCATTCTCACTATTTGTGGTTACTATACCTATCTACGCATTGTGGGAAATCAGTGCCTTCGTAGTACAAAAAGATCCTCCCGAAGATGAGGAAGATGAAGAAGACTTACCTGCTGTTATAGACTAATTATCACATTCCTATTTTACTGCAATAACCTCTATTTCAACCAAAGCATCTTTTGGCAATGCTTTGACTGCAATAGTTGTACGTGCTGGGAATGGCTCTGCAAACTGCTTAGCATAAACTTCATTCATTTCACTAAAAAAAGCCATATCGCTCAAATAAACAGTAGTCTTAACCACATTGCCAAAGTCAGCATCGGCCTCTGCAAGGACCTCCTTAATATTATCGAATATCTGACTTGTTTGCACCTTTACTCCACCTTCAGCAAAATTGCCTGTCGATGGATCTATCGGTAGCATACCGGACAGATAAATAATATTATTTACCATAATTGCCTGACTGTATGGTCCTATAGCAGCCGGGGCTTTATCTGTTGAAATTCTTTTCTTCATAACTATCGATTAATTTTGTATACAACTATATAGAAACTGCATTTCGTTGCCTAATCACTTCATAAATCAGCACTCCGGCAGCAACTGAAACATTTAATGATTCAATATTTCCATATTGAGGCAATTTCACCAAACTGTCTGAAATACGTATATTGTCCATAGAAATACCCACATCCTCTGAGCCCATTAACAATGCTATAGGAACACTCATATCACAATCTGTGTATAGTTCTGATGCTTTCTCAGTAGCAGCGACAACCTTCAATCCACTATTTTTCATGAAAGCTATAGTATCTTTCAAACTATTCTCTCTGCATACCGGTATAGTATGTAAAGCACCTGCAGAGGTCTTCATAGCATCTGCATTTACTGACACGCTACCTCTTGATGGAATAACAATAGCATCAACTCCAGCAACCTCGCATGTCCTTGCAATCGCACCAAAATTGCGAACATCTGTTATACCATCAAGTACAACAATAAATGGATTCTTCCCCTCCTCATATAGCATGGGAATTATGTTCTCAATCTTCTGATATGTCACAGAAGCGACAAAAGCCAACACCCCTTGATGGTTCTTTGTAGTTATCCTGTCAATACGCTCCACCGGAACTCTTTGCATAGGTATATCATGCAACTTAATCAAGTCTTGCAGTTCACGGAACAGCTCTCCTGACAACTCTCTCTTAACTAAAACCTTATCAATGTCTTTACCGGCCTCAATGGCTTCAATCACGGCACGAATGCCGAAAATATAATCTTTTTTCTTTATCATTATTGCTTATACTCCTAACATAACTTTTGCGTTCTCAATTGCCTCTGATGTTACAGTCGAGCCACTCAACATACTTGCCAACTGCTCAATGCGTTCATCTTTGCTCAACACTTTCATATTAGTAACAATCTCATCTCCCACATCTTCCTTATAAACCAGCATATGTGAATCACCTTTTGCTGCTATCTGTGGCAGATGCGTTATACTGATAACCTGCATCTTGTTACTCATCTCTTTCATAATATCTCCCAACCTATCTGCCACATCACCTGAAGTTCCCGTATCTATCTCATCAAAGATCAAAGTAGGTAGAGACGTTGCTCCTGCAATCATAGCTTTAATAGACAACATAAGTCGAGAAATCTCTCCCCCCGAGGCTATATTGCCAACTGGTTGCAAATCTTTATTTTTATTTGCAGAAAACAAAAACTCAATATCGTCTATTCCTGTTATATCCGGATGCTTCTTTTCTTTGAAATCACACTTAAACTTAGAATCTTTAATCTTCAAGAACGATAATCGCTTGGTCAACTCTTTCTCTATGTCAGACACAACCGACTTTCTTTTTTCACTCAGTTGCTTGCCCAACAACATCAGCTCGCTTCTCTTAACCTCAACCCTATTTTCCAAGTCCTCAATACGTTCATCCAAAGACTCTATGTTTCCTAACTCCTTACCTATATTTTCACGAAGTTCAATAAGCTCTTCTACAGACGACACCGAATGCTTCTTTTCCAAAGTATATATCAAACTCAAACGTTCCTCAATCATCTGCTGTCGCTCAGGGTCAAACTCAATATCATCAAAACTTCCCGAGATATCTTTACTCACATCTTTAAGATCAATCAAACACTCTTCGATGCGCTCAGCAAAATCACCGGCTTTCGGATAAACACCTTCTATCTTCTGTAGATAATCCAACACCGAGCGCAACTGCGATAAAATGTTTACATCATCTTGCGAAAGCAAGTTAGATGCTTCGAACAAAGAAGATTTTATCTCTTCAGCATGGGACAGAGTCTCTAATTCGGACTCTAATGAAACCTGTTCATCTTTTTGCAAATCTGCCTCACACAACGTATCAAACTGAAATTTCAAAAAATCCTCTTCCTCTTTATCTTTTTTCGACTTAATATATAGCTCATTTAACTCCTTCTCCAAAGACTTAAAATCATTGTAAGCTACTTCATAAGCCATCTTTTCTGATTTGCTGTTTGCCAAAGCATCAACAACACTCAGCTGAAACATGTTGTCATTAAGAGCTAGATTCTGATGCTGAGAATGCACGTCTATAAGCCTATCACCCAACACTTTCAAATCATTCAAGTAAACAGGTGAGTCGTTCACAAAAGCTCGTGACTTACCATTTGCCCATATCTCTCTCCTAAGAATACATAAATCCCCGTCATAAACCCAGTCATGTTCATCAAATAGGGGCTTCAAGTCGTAAGAACTAATATCCACAACTCCCTCAACTAAACACTTTCCTTCCCCTTCTTTTATCTGTCTCATATCAGCACGCTGACCTAATATCAGCGACAATGCACCGATAATAATCGACTTACCTGCACCAGTCTCACCGGTGATTACCGTAAAACCCGGATCGAAGCTTATGTCAAGCGAATCGATCAGTGCATAATTTTCTATCCTTAGCGACTTTAACATAGAACAAATTTACACATTTATTACTTTCAAACACATCTTTCAATTATGGTAATAACACTTTAAACTCAGTTCTGCGATTAATCTGATCTGCTATTTGTTGTTGATCTATATCCAGTTTATCTATAAACTCACTCGTTAAAACATCTCCAACTGTAAGAAAATCAAATTGTTCAGCCAACTTCTTAGTTACAGTCTTCGGCATCTCCATTCCATAACCTTTACTTGTCAGCCTGTCTCTTCTAATACCTTTTCCAACCAGATAGCTTAATACCGATTCGGCACGTCGCTCCGAAAGCTCATAATTATACTGCTTATCTCCAATCCTGTCTGTATGCGACATCAGCTCAACATTAATCTCTGGATGTTCACTCATAAGGCTAACTAAATCATCCAACTCCTCTGTTGATTCTTCTCTCAAGTTAGCACTATCAAAGTCATAGAATATATAGTCCAACACTACAGGCTCATTATAAGGTATCATCTCAAAATCAACATAATATAATGTATCTATCAATGCGGCGTCAGTCTGCAAAAATTGTTTATTATTTATAAACCCATCTGCTGATGCCATGAACACATATCTCTTGTTTGCCTCTGCCTTAAAATCATAAGCACCCATCTTATTTGTTACAAAAGTATATTGTTCTCCGTCATCACTAACCACACTCACTGTAGCGCCCTCAATAAAATCATCGTTTTGATCTACAACTAGACCTTCAACACGCATAGACAGCTCAGGCTTTTCAAATCTATATATCTTGTCAAAACCTCGCTCATCACCCCTATTAGACGAGAAATATCCATTATTCCCACCCCTCTCAAATGTTATTCCAAAGTCATCTGTAGGAGAATTAAAAGGATAACCCATATTCTCTATATTCCATTCATTTGACCCGGCGTCATATTTTGCAATAAATATATCTAATCCACCTCTTCCCGGATGACCATCTGAAGAAAAATAGAGTCTGCCATCATCTTTAATATATGGAAACATCTCATTACCCGGACCATTAACTACCTCTCCTAAATTCTCAACCGACAAAACTTCATACATATTATTTATAGATGCTCTCCATATATCCATACCACCATACCCTCCCGGCATGTCAGAAGTAAAATATACATATCTCGAATCTGAAGATATTGAAGGATGAGCAAATGTATAATCTGAATCGTCATCCACAATTTTCAACTTTCTTCCAACCGTCCAAACACCATCAACCTTATTAGATATATAAATCTTCGGATTTGTACTTTCAACCAAGTCAGCATAACTATATGTGTATAGCATAGTCATACCATCCGATGAAAAGGAAACAGCCCCTTCGTCAAAATCGCTGTTCACCTCAGATCTAAGCAGTTCGGGAATCTGCATCTCTCCAAAAGCATTTTTTCTAGACACATAAATGTCGCTGTATTTAGTTCCTGTAATACCACTAATCACATCCCCGGTAGAGCTGTTCCTGGATGAAGTAAAATAGACGGCATCCTCAGTGTCATTTATCATTGGGCAATATTGACTTCCTGAAGAATTGAATAATTCAACTGCCGAGATCTCAAAGGGTGATTCTTCATCCTTATATAATAACGACTCACTTGCTCCTTGCAGTCCGTTCAAAGCAAGTTTGTTTGATGACTCAAACTCAAGATAATGTTTATAAGCAGATATGGCATCTTCATAACGCCCCTCTCTATGAAGCATCTGAGCATACCTCAAATACATCAAAGTGTCAGGATAGTTATAACGAATTGCATTGCTATAAGCCGCTATAGCACGAGATGTACGGTTTAACTTTCTATTAACCTCTGCCATCTCATAAGCAATAACACCTCGCAACTCAGACCTATTCCTCGTTTGTCTGTATAGTTTTCTGTATGTTTCTGCAGCTGAATAATATTCACCATTGATATATTGATCTCTCGCATCACTAAGTCTAACCTGATTGCAAGATACGTGAAGTGTCATCAAAGTAAACAATAATGGCAGTATACCGAAAGTCTTAACTCTCATATACTTTTATCATTGATGCTGTGGCCTCAACAAGTCATTTACAGTTTTGACCGGATTAAATGTGAATAAAGGAACCTCAACAAAAATAGTGTTCCAATCGCTCATACTACCATTCCACAATCCGGGTAGTTCTAATGCTTTCAGCTCCCTGCCCTCTTTCGATTTATGTGAAATAAATCCAGTATTTTTGTCCACATAATTTGTCAAATTAAACTTATCACCCTTATAGTTTTTCACCCCACAGACCAGGTCTACAGGATTGAAGTGAGATCCACTCTCAAACATCTCAACCACTTTCTTATCAGAAGAATCTAGCTGCGAGCTCTCGAGTATCTGTGGTGATGATGTACCATCAGAGTTATACACTATAAATGGGCCACCTCCGGGTTCGCCTTCATTTTTCACCATTGCACACACTCTGAATGGTCTGTTCAACTTCCTGAACAAATACTCTTTCAACTCTTCAGACGAATCATATTCCGCACCTCTTGATATTGACAACTCTTCTTCCGTAAACTTTAACATCTCATTAAGCACCTCATCTGATACATTATCTGACTCCAACTGTTTCAAATACTCAAAAGCCTTGCCTTGTATCGTGACCAAAACACCCGCTAACAACTTTTTATAAAACGACTCTCTTTCTTTAATTTTATCAGGAACTACATTGTCAATATTTTTTATAAAAACAACATCTGAGTCAATATCATTAAGGTTCTCTATCAGCGCTCCATGACCACCCGGCCTGAACAACAATGAACCGTCACTGTTTCTAAATGGTTCATTATTCAAATCTACTGCTATTTTGTCTGTACTGGGTTTCTGAATACTGTATGAAACATTGAACTTGCAACCAAGTTTTTGTTCATAACTGCTCTTTCTGGCTGCAACCAATAATTCAAACAACTCCATATGTTCTTTCGAAACAGTAAAATGGATATTTACATCACCATTATTGTCCTTAGCATACATAACACCTTCTGACAGATGTTCACCAACAGGCGTTCTATTACCTTCCGGATAATTATGAAATAGCAGAAGGCCTTTCGGCAAATTACCATAATTAAGCCCTTTCGCAGACAATAATGCACTAACCACATCCTTATATCGCCCTTCAGCAACCAACGCTTTGCAGTCTTTTTCATAAATCTCCTTGCACATACTGTCAAGAGCAAAATAGAATGCAAACTTATCAAGTCCTTCAAAAAATGTTTTCTCAAAACTTGTCTTAGGGACATCGTAGTCAGCTTCTAAAAACGCATATAAATCTTTAAACATACGACTTGCAGCACCCGAAGCAGGAACAAACTTAGTTACCATTCTATCACCCTCTAAATACCTTTGCCAATTACTTACATACTGCTCCTCCTCTTTCTCATCTATCCTCATTATGCCGTTACCAACGGTGGCAGCATTTTTAACCTTCAAAAAAGGGAACCCTTTTCTAAACTGCTCTAACTGACTCTCAAATTCCTCTATTGAAATACCTTTTTCTTTAAGAATATCTCTGTCCGATTGTTGCATTTTCATAGTTTATCAATTATAAATATTTTTACTCTGATGACTCAAACCTCGAGTACCAAAGTTAGCAATTATTTTATTACTACTATCCTATTAAATCAAATATTATCAAGCGACATATTGGCAGAAATATCAAAACTATTTTTTTTGGCACAACATTTGAAATAAACATATTGAATTTTCACTGAATTATATTAAGCATCAGTATATAAATAGAATAAGAACAAATTAAAATACAAACTGAATATGGGAAAAATAATAGGAATTGACCTTGGTACAACCAATTCATGTGTTGCAGTGATGGAAGGTAATGAACCTGTAGTTATACCTAACAACGAAGGCAAAAGAACAACTCCATCTGTTGTGGCATTCATGGAAAATGGTGAGCGTAAAGTTGGGGACCCTGCAAAACGTCAGGCAATTACAAACCCCAACCACACTGTTTACTCCATAAAAACGTTTATGGGAGAAACATTCGACCAAGTACAAAAAGAAATTGGCCGTGTGCCATACAAAGTAGTTAAGGGAGACAACAACACTCCAAGAGTTGACATCAACAGCAAGCTCTACACTCCTCAAGAAATATCTGCTATAGTTCTTCAGAAGATGAAAAAAACGGCAGAAGACTATCTTGGACAAGAAGTAAAGGAAGCTGTCATTACTGTACCTGCTTACTTTAGCGACGCTCAGCGTCAAGCAACTAAGGAAGCGGGAGAAATTGCCGGACTAAACGTAAGAAGAATCGTTAATGAGCCTACAGCTGCTGCCCTTGCCTATGGTTTGGATAAGCAGAACAAAGACTCTAAAATAGCTGTATTCGACCTTGGTGGTGGTACTTTCGATATCTCAATCCTTGAATTAGGAGACGGAGTATTTGAAGTAAAATCAACCAATGGTGATACTCACCTTGGTGGTGACGATTTCGACCATCGTATCATCGACTGGCTGGCCGAAGAGTTCTTGAGTGAAGAAGGCATAGATTTAAGAAAAGACCCTATGGCTCTTCAAAGACTTAAGGAAGCTGCAGAAAAAGCTAAGATTGAACTTTCAAGTGCAACAACCACTGAAATCAACTTGCCATACATAATGCCGGTTAATGGTATTCCAAAGCACTTAGTTAAAACCCTTACACGTGCAAAATTCGAGCAACTGGTAGATGATCTATTGCAGAAATGTAAACTTCCTTGCGAAACAGCATTGAAAGATGCAGGCATGACAAACTCTGACATCGACGAAGTTATCCTTGTAGGTGGATCAACTCGTATACCTGCTGTTCAGGCAATGGTTGAAAAGATATTTAACAAAACTCCTCACAAGGGTGTAAATCCTGACGAAGTTGTAGCTATCGGTGCTGCTGTTCAAGGTGCCGTTCTTACAGGAGAAGTTAAAGATGTTCTACTTCTTGATGTGACACCACTTTCATTAGGTATCGAAACATTGGGTGGCGTGATGACTAAGCTTATTGACGCTAATACAACCATACCTACCAGAAAGAGTGAAACATTCTCTACTGCAGCAGACAATCAACCATCTGTTCAAATCAACGTTCTTCAGGGAGAAAGATCAATGGCAAGAGACAACAAGCAAATTGGAGTTTTCAACCTTGATGGCATTCCACCTGCACCAAGAGGTATACCTCAAATTGAAGTAACATTCGATATTGATGCTAATGGTATACTTAATGTTTCTGCAAAGGACAAAGCTACCGGCAAAGAACAAAAGATTCGTATCGAGGCATCTTCAGGATTGAGCGATGATGAAATCAAGCGTATGAAGGAAGAGGCAGCTGCTAACGCTGAATCTGACAAGAAGGAGAAGGAAAGAATTGACAAGCTTAACCAGGCAGACTCAATGATATTCCAGACTGAAAAGCAACTAAAAGAACTTGGAGAAAAGTTACCTGCTGACAAAAAGGCGCCTATAGAGTCAGCCTTAGAGAAACTAAAAGAAGCTCACAAGGCTCAAAACCTCGAAGGTATAGATGCTGCTACAAACGAGCTGAATGCAGCTTTCCAGGCAGCCTCTCAGGACATGTACAACGCAGCTAATGCTCAGCAAGGTCCACAGCCTGATGCAGGTCAAAACGATCAGTCTTCACAAAACTCCGGTTCTTCATCTGATGACAACGTTACAGATGTTGATTTCGAGGAAGT
>JBMNSN010000033.1:0-16158 GCA_050945215.1 Fermentimonas sp.
GCAAACTCAGCCGCATTATTCTTATAGTCGCGAATCAAGTCGTGCTTGGCAACCACAAAGTTGAACGATGCAGTATGACGATCAGCTCTCACCTTAACAGGCTCAACCTCAGGAACTATATAGGTTAGTTTGTACGAAGGTATATATGGCTCTTTGAAGATGCGATCCACTAGCAGCCTGTCGCCCAAATATTCACCACAATCGGCGCATCCTTTTACATCACCCCTTACGTAAAGTGCGGCATTGTTCATCCATGTCATATAGGGTAGTGATCCGTTGAAGTCTGCATCATTCATTCTGTTCTTCTTGTAAACAATCATACTGGCATTAGCCGGCAGATTGGTCACATTGCCAAGACGCTCATTACGTTCCACCACCTTGTTTCTCGTTCCTCCCAAATAAATGATAGGAGTAAACTCAAGACTGTCGGAACCTGTATTTGAACGAAGCACCGGTGTCAATATAAGCATGTCGTTACGACCTATATTTAGATCATCAACATTTACATTCATGCTTAACTGTATATGGTTGTCGGCTTTCATATTCGAAACATTGTCGAACTTAACACCATCGATATAACGCGTCTGAGCGGAAGCTAACGTACAGACTACCATCGTAAAAGCCAATATGTATAATAGTTTTTTGTTCATCATCTTCCTTTTTTATTTTATCATATATACAAGTGATATAGCTGCTTTGGTAACACCAAAATAGTTATAGTTGCCACTATCTTCTTTAACACCACACTTGGCACACGGAAACTTGTCATATTCCAAACGGGCATACCCGCCACCCAAGTTTAGCTCAAAGTTCCAACGCGGACTCAATATCCATTGATAACCGTAACTCACCCCGGCTCCGTAGAACCATCCCTGATAGCGGTGATCTTTAAACTTGCTCAACCTGCCAACGTTGATGTCCCAACCGCCAACGTTCATCTGTCCGCCCAAAAGATGGAACCCAAAGAAACTGCCGTTAAAAGGTTCACAAAACCAATAACGAATCTCCGGTTGAGCCAGCCAATGTTTGGCCTTCTTGTTGTCGCTAAATGTAAAAGGATTGAATCCCGCACCCAACTCCAAAGTGGATTTGGCTCCGGTCTTCAACTCCAACTGAAGGTTAGGTGATCCGGCAATTCCCCACCATGCAAAGTTGGTCTTTGCGCCAACCTTCTGTGCATAGATGCCACTCACCATGACGAAACACGTCAAAACAGCCAATAATGCTTTCTTCTTCATAGTTCAAGTCGTTTGCAATGTAAGTTATTCTCACGGATAACTTCACTCTATTTCAACGCACAAAAGTATCCCTATTATATAGTGATTCCAAATAAAAAAGGGACATTATTTAGTCTAATTACTCCAAATGTTAAGCTCTTCTATAAAATCTTTATATACCTGCTGAATGTACTGATTTTTAGTACAAAGTTGCTCGTTATCCTTATAAAATGTTACATTCTCGCAACTATCATATCAAAAAAAATACGTGCCGACAGTCGTCGGCACGTACTAAACATATATTGAACTACGATAGTTTGTTTACATAACAGTGTACTTATTATGTCAGTTTATAACTTCAAATCATAGGAAACTGTAAACATGGTTTTATAGAGATCTGAATGTTTGACATTTCTCATGAATGCAAAGTCAAATTTCAAATCTTGATACTTGAGTCCAAAGCCGGCACTCCACAAACTGCTTTCGTTCTCTCCATACATATAACCTGCACGAAAATTAACTATGTCTGAGTATACGTATTCGGCACCCATGCCACATTGAAAAAGGCTCGCTTTGCGTGGCAGAAAATAGTATCTTCCGCCTGCTGCAAATGTCAATCTGTGCAAATCACTGAAATCAGTTGAAATGTCACCGCTGAGTTCTGCTTTTGATGGCAAAGAATAGGTTGGGCGCCCATATCCGTAATCAACCGGCTTGCCTATGTCTGCCACTCGTGCAGCTACGTTGAGTCTGGACTCGTTGGCGCCGATATTCAACATTGACATGTAATTACCTCCTATGGTGAAACTTGCACTATTGGCGGCACTCAAAACATAACTTCTTATATAGTTTCCCGAAGCAAAAACGGCGAAGTTATCATTAATTTTGAACGCATAGCCCAAATCAGCTGTCAGGTCGTAGGGTCTGTTTTCCTTGTTGTTATCGTTGAACTGATCTTTAACGCCTGGATATTTTAACCCCCCTTGATAGCGGTAACCCAGATAAATTACGTGGCGATCTAAAAAACGAAAGCCTGTAGATAATGCACAGTTTTTCAAACGCCCCGATACTTCCTCTTGATCGGCAAACAAGAGACCGGTAGCAGAAACCGTAAAGTTCTTGTCCGACGAAAAGATTGAAGCAGGGTTCGTATAAAGATAACTACGATCAGTGCTCATCAGTGTCAGTCCGCCCATTGCGGCGGCACGGGCATCTGTGGGTGTCTCCAATAATGGCACCGGACGTGATTGAGCTCTCAAGCCGACAGAAAAAACAATTCCTGCCAATAAAATCAAACAGCGATTTATTATAATTTTTTTCTGCATTATTCTGTATATTTTTATCGTTTAATTACACTACGTGAATATTGTTTGCCTCCATCAGTATCAATCTTCAGTATGTATGGACCTATTGCTATCCTGTCGAGAGTGATAGATCCTATGCCTGTTTCATTGACATTGACATTATTATCCAATACTATGTCTCCGGACATGCTCTGAAGTCTGACTCTTGCTGTCTTGTGTTTAGGATTCAGCCATATATTCAAGTTCCTGCCCATTGGTAGAGGCCATACAGCATAAACGTCTTCATCTGCATTTTCTGTGACGGTAACGTAGATCATTGCTGTTGTGGTTTTATATCCATTATCAGCAGTAACTATAACTGTCGTACTGCCCGGCTTGATGCCTTTTAGTGAGGCTGAACCATTTTCGTCAATCTTAACTGTTACTATGGATTCGTTCTTTGATTCAATCTTGTATTTCAAATCAAACATGTCCTGAACGCTAAAGAACTCTGATAGCTTTATGGATATCGGCTGATTGTTTACACCAAGAACGAAGTTAGGGAAAGGTTCAACCAATTCTGGCGCAACAACCTTAATGATCTTGAAAGGAATTTCAAAATCTTTTGCTTCATCTAATTCATCTATCAGTCTTAGCTTAAAAGTGTAATCTCCCTCTTCCAAAATTGTGCGAATGGTAACCTTGATGATGTCGTCATTGCGGTCCAAAGTCACACCTTGTAGACTGCCCGATGGCTCAAATTTCCATCTGTGACCATCTATGTCTTTCACCTCAAGCTCATAGCTTATGCTGCCCAAAACATCTAGCAGCGTGATAGGTTCTTCAGGCATGTTCAATATCTCCGGAGGATTATTAACCTTTGTGGCTGCAGATGTGAAAACAGGCTCAGAGGCAATTCCCCATCTGTCGTATGCTTCAAGAGCAAAATAATATGTTGTTCCTGTTTTTAGGTGTTCCACCAAAAACGACACCTCATCTCCTACATTTTTACCGGCACCGTTGATAAATCCGCTGCCCGGACCTGCCAACTTGCCTTTTTCCTTGTAATTGTCTTTATTAAGTTCTTCTTCAGATATATAGAGTTTGTATCTCAAGGCAGTACCGTCATCCTCGTCTGCCGGCACAGTCCAATATACATCTATAGATGTGAAATCATTGTCTTTAAACTTATCAACCAAGAACTTAGGTTTCTCAGGAGCTATCTCATGATTAACTAATGTTAGAGCTGTATAAGCATCCACTAAGCCCACACCTAGTTGACCTTTGTAGTAAGGATTATACTTGTCTATATCCACAGGAGCTACACCTGCAAAAAGACGGGCCTTGAGGTCTTCATTCGTGAAGCCGGGACCGCCAAACTTAGATGCAATTAGCGCGGCAACACCCGACACATGCGGACATGCCATAGATGTTCCTTGATAATAGCCGTAATTTCCTGACGGCTTCGCATATCCGCTCTGTATTACTCGTGGATCGAGAAACTTAGCTGACAATGTACTCAATACTCCTCCATCAATAGTTCCGAAACGTGTTTGATCTCCTCCCGGAGCGGCTATGTCAACCCAGCTGCCATAGCATGAGTATAGTGCTTTCCCAAAGTCGGGACCTACTGACGCAACTGCAATAACAGGTTCGTATGAAGCAGGTACCATTTCAACATCTACATTGTCATTTCCTGCAGAGAAAAGTACAACGCCTCCTTTCATAGGAGAGTCGGGACGTTGATTGCCGTTCTCATCGCAACCTGCATATTTAACAAAGTAATCTATAGCATCTTTCAGGGCAGGACTCAAACCTCCATAATATTGTCCTGCAGTATAGGTATAACCCCATGAGTTTTGACAAATTACAGCTCCGTTGTCAGCTCCGTACTTAATGGCTGCAGGAGCATTTCCTCCTCCTTGTGTTCCTCGGAATATGGCGGCTGACATAATTCTTACACCGGAGTCAGGCGAACCGTTACCACCGGCAACGCCACTAACGCCTATGCCATTATTGTTCACTGCGGCAATAGTACCTGCCACGTGTGTGCCATGGGTGTCAGCATCAGGAACGATGTCAGAAGTGTTCGTTACAAAACACCATCCGTGAACATCATTAACGTATCCATTATTATCATTATCAACACCGGGAGCTCCATTCAATTCTGCCTCATTAACCCACATGTTTTGTGCAAGATCCGGATGAGTGTAATCAACTCCGCCATCCACTACGCAGACAATAACATTTGGCTTGCCGGTTTCAATTTCCCATGCTTTAAACAGGTTAATGTCGGCACCCATTACATAACCATTTTTATTCCCCGTATTATTGTAGTGCCATTGTTCTTCCAAAAACTCATCGTTGAATGGTAACAAAATATCGCGATAGGTCGGTGCTGTGCTGAGCATCTCAACTACAGGAACGGTTTCAACATAATCCACTGTTTCAATATTTTTCATAATCTCAACAGCATCCTTTAGACCGATGTTTTCATCAAATTCAACTTTGTACCAACGGTGCAATCCTGCTTTGCGTGTACGGGCTTCATATTTGCCTGCAGGGGGAAACAAACGTTCCACCTTATGAGTGCTTATGCTGCGCAATGCTCCTCCCATTTCACCGCCAACGCTGCGCAATGAAACCTCGCCCAACTCGGAAATATCCATATTATCGGCGGCTTCTTCGCTAACTTTTACTATGATCTGGCCGGGGTAGGATAGAGGTATTTCATCCTCCGGCTTATTGTCTTTTTTATTATCATCTGCTCGTTCTTCAACTAATTCCTGTGTCTGAATAGGATCATCTTGACATCCTACAAAGAAAGTTATTATCAGTAGAGTAGATACAAAATATGCAAATTTTCTCATTTTCGTCATTATTATTTTTTAATACAGAATTAAATACCACCCACCTCACTATCTGATTAAGCAGGTGGTATATCTTAAATATAATTACTTGATTCTGTGTAATAATTCATCTGTCCTATTCAATATTTGTTCTGATAATTTATTGAGCATCTCTTGTCTTTCTATGCCATGTAATGACATCATATTCTTTCCTAATCTTGTTGGATCTACATAATGGATGGAGAACACTTCCTGACCATTCAATATGTCAGTATATCTTGCACCGCGAGGAATAATCAAAATGTTTTCATCTTCCTGTATATACCATTCATTTCCACCCTGGTCGGTTCCATAAAATGCAAAACCTTCTTCTCTCATAAGCTCTTTGAATTCATCTGTCAACAAGAAAACGTTGCCTTGCTTGCGGGCACCCAGTGTAACATTGTCCCAGATACACATAAATTGGTCAAGCAGTATATCTTCGGGCTTTTTGTTTAGATCAATCTGCATAAAGAAATTCCTCTGATAAAGGCTTGTCTCTTCATGCAATTTTTCTGAAGCGTTAACAGCCAAAACCTCAATATATTCCGGGTGATCTTTTGAAGCTATCTCTTCCTCTATTATACCACCTTCGTCAAGCTCTGTTTGTTTGATCTTTGAATATGGATGTGCAGCCAGATCCTTCAGGTAAACTGATCTATCCCATGGAAACTCCTTAAAAGTTTCATAATGTCCTACCTGTCTTGGCTTAAAACTGAAGGCAATACCTGAAGCAAGTCCTGTGCCCGGTCTGTTAGTTATAACCTCTACAGAGGTTTCTGATTCATCGGTAAGCAGTGTTCCCATATAACCCTTGTCTGTTCGCTTATCAAGCTTAAACCCATTATCTTCAAGGTAAGCTCTTAATTCGTCAGATGCTATTGTTTCATAATCCAACGACCTCATCAAAATGTCCGTTACCACTAAAGATATAATACTCTTTGTATATATTACATCTATGAACACGGGCGATGACGATGCAAATGTATATTTCTCTTCATATTTGCCAAAGAGTGGTACTGATGGTGTATAATGTACCATGAAGTTATTTTGCTGGGTTTCATAATTGACAATTTCCCAGGTAGATGCATTATATTTCAACAACGGAAGCATAAATTTTGGACCGCTGATACCTTGTTGCGATATGTTTATATGTCTGGTTATGTTGCCCGATTGTGCAAAAACAGTAACTGAACGTGACTCTTTTCCTTCATTTGGCTTAACTATGATCTTCACCAATTCCGGAGTAAATCTCTCAACCACAACCCAATCTTCACTCGGCTGTTCAACTGTCCAAGTATTATCATTTGTTGTGACAGAAACCAAAATTTCTTTCCCGGCATGAGGCACTTTCACTTCCATAGGATCAACCTCAAGCAAAAGATCAGCCGCACTCTGGGTAATGGTTATTGTTTCTACGGCATTTCCGGCCATCACCACTACCTCTCCTTTTCTGTCTGTTGTCTCTTCGTTCTTATCTGCCAAGATATTAACTGCAGTGCCTGATATTTTAACGTCTAACCAATCAACATTTGGAAATGCGTCAACTGTAGGTTGATTTGATATAAACGTAACCTGTGGCACCTCTTGTTCCTTGTTGTCTATTGTTAGCTCAACTTGCGATAACGTCAATGTAGACTCTTCCGCAAATAAATTTTCATCATCTTCAGAGCAGGACACCATGCCAAAGCTCAAAACCAGAAGAGCAACTGCAAGTAAAGATGCAAACTTTAATTCTCTCATTTTTCTAATTTTTTTGTAGGTTTCTATTTTATAATTTTTCTTTCTTTTTTCTCTAAATTGCTATTGTTGACATGCTTTTTAGTCTATTCCACGCTGTTATATTTACCGCCTAACATCTCTCTCTGCTGTTTGATTCTTTCCCTTAACGCTTCTCTTTTTTCAAGGCTGTTTGAGTCAGAACTCATATAATCATCATAATCGTCATAATAATCATCAATGTAATATTCAATGACAAACGTCATTTTTTCTCCCAAAATATCAGGGAACATATCAGCATAAGGAACTATGACCAACTTCTTTTCTTTTTTGTAGTAGTAGTCTTTGCCTGCATACTCATCAACTTTAACAAATCCTTCTTTGGCCAAAAGCTCTTTAAACTCATCGGTCAACACATATACTCCATCTTGTGGACGCGCTCCCAGCGTAACATCATCCCATGCACATAACAGAGACCCCAACTGATCGGTCGGACCCATATAGTTGTCTTCCATAATGATGAGCCTGTATGCTAATGGATGTTTAGATTCTGCAACGCGAACCTCCAAAGCTCTGATTACATCAGGATAATATTTGAACGGCGTCTCTTTTATTATCGTTCCGCCTTCATCAAGCTCTATCTGTTTTATTCTTTCATATCCATACTCTGTCGGGTTATCAAAATAAACAGAACGGTCGTAAGGAAAGGCGTTAAATGTTGGAAATTTGCCTATCTGTATTGGAGTAAACTCAAATTCAACTGTTGAAAACTCCAATAGCTCTTGCGATATTCTCACGCGTAGGTTCACTATCAAGCCCTCTTTTTTGAATACTCCGTCATAGCCGCTATTGGTCTTTTCTCCCAATTCAAAGCCATAATCGGTTAAGTATTTTCTATATTCGTCTGATAAAAGGGCTTCTCCATCCATAGAAGATATGGTTGCACCCTTTACGGCACGTATTCGTTGATCAAATTTGTATGTAATCTGTTCCACTACCGAGCTGTTGCATGTGAACGTATAAGTCTCTTCACTGCTCAACATTGATGTTGATGAATATAGAATATGGTTCTGTCTGTTTTTCTCAAAATTCGTAACATCCCATACCGTGACATAACGTTCAAGAAGAGGCATGATAAATTGATTGTCGTCAAGTGCCTCTTGTATTATTGTCACCTCATTCAATTTGTCATCCACCTTAACGTAAACAGATCCTCTGCGACTGTTTTCTTCATCCTTGTTTTCTGCTATCGTAAGTTTCAACAAAGATGAAGACTTCTTCTCAACCTCAATCCACTCTTCTTTGGGCTGTTCAAATGTCCAGTCACTCTTGTTGCTGCTTATTGCAATATAGATATCTTGTCGCTTGCTGCTGACATTTAGCTCTTGTGGAGATACACCAAGAACTATATCTGCGCTGCTTTGTGTGACAGTTACTTTTTTACGCTGATTGCCGGCAGTTACAATAACGTATGCTGTGCGGTCTTTTGTGTTTTCATTAGCACCAACCGAGAGTTGCAATGTCTTATCTTTCAGATCAACCTTCAACCATCCGGCTGATGAAAAAGCTTTCACCTTCGAGTTATCCGTAGTGATGATAATCTCTTCAGTTTCCTGTGGTTGATTACTAACGAGGAGTTCGTCCTTCGATAACGAGAGGGATGTTTCTACTCCCACATCCGGTTCATTATCATCTCCTTCGCAAGAGATGAGGCTTAATCCTAAAAACAATGCTACCGACAGTACGGTAAAAAATCTTAATCTTTTCATTCTAAGCTACAATTAGTTATTTAGTTTTAATGTTGAATAATGTTGTCGATTATATATTTTATCCCGAAATAAATATTCCTTAAGCAGTACAAAGAACTATGAGTATAAAAACGCCATAATTACATCTGTCTGTCTTAAAAAATGTATTTTTATTCTTAATTTATTAGTTTTTTAATTTTCCCCTCAATTTGAGAAATAGCAAAAATAACAATTATAAATAAATCAAAACGTCAATTATTTTTGCCTCTTGTTAATAAAATGCTTGCAACGCCGATGGCTGTATGTTAAAAATATCCTATAAAATGAAAGGATAATTGTTACAAAATCAGTAATTTATTAAATATGTCTGTCATTTAGTCTTTTGTCCGGCATTGTGTCGCACACTCAAATAAATTGTTCATTTAAATAGGTGTTTTGTATTATTGTGTAACATATATGGTATTTATAATGTCAATCTTTTTTGCACGCATGTCATTCTCGTGCAGATAGTCTCGCTATTTTTCAACGAACAGTGCATTACTGAAAAAAGACATTATTCTGCTTTTTTTCACTAAAAAGTCAAGGTATTAGGTCAAATATTAAAATGGCTGTTTAATATGTTTATGGAAGTGTAATATTTATCTGCAGGCAATCTTTTATTATATATTCCATCTTGTTGATTATTGTGTTTTCTCAATCTTGTTTAAGGCACTTACTGTTTCTCTCTCTCCATCTTCACCTCTTTCTTCTTTTTTTGTTCCAATCGTTTGTTTGCATTTCGAGCTTCTGTTTCAATTCTCGATCTAATTCTCACTGTGCGTCTATACACATCGTGTGCCTTGTCAAACATCTCGAAGTATAGCGTCACCTGTTGGCTCAGTTGTTCCACCAGCATGCGATACCCAAGATACGCCGACTCCAGCTCACTTGCATGCATAACAATTCTCTTTGCATCCATCTCCTCGTCAAGCATATCCATCTCTTCTGCCAATTTTTTCATGGCACGCATAAAGCGTTCAAAATCGTGATGGTCAATCTTCTGCATAACTACTCAACCTGCTACCCTATAATCCCATGTTTTAATAAAGCCCTTCTAATTTCACTATCGCGTGAATTTCTAACCCTCATACCGTGAGCAATCTTATAAACATGCCATCCCGATGTGCCATTTTTTTTACCAATCTTCCTATATAAGCTGCGATTCTTGCTTATAAATGTATATCGTATAAAAGAATAACCCATTATTATATTACTTCTTGATTATCGTTCCTTCGGGTTGACCAAACAACCCGAAGGTTGGTTCGCTTACATATCAAGCGAAATAAAAAAACATGTTTAATTAGTTGTTATAAAACATGATCCAACCGCTCTTTCCGGCACCTTCAATCATTATGAAGTTGCCTTCACTGCCTGATTGAATCACATTTATAGAAATGGGCTCAGTTGTCTCCGGAGCTTTCCCTTCTTGTGCTACCACCATCTTTCCCTCCGATTTGTTGCCTGTTGACATATCGCCAACCCACGTCAGATAATACTGCTTCTTCTCGCCGGTCAGATTAGTGATGGCCAATCCGTTGGTCAGTATCGAGATGCCGTAACCGCCGGCCTTGTCAAACTCCACTGTCTGGCCGTTCCACAACAGCTTAGGCTCTGTTGGCACTTGATATTTTACTGTCACCTTCACGCTTGCCGATTGATTCTTGGCATCCGTTATTGTGATGGTTGCACTGCCATCGCCAACACCCTTTATTGTTACCGATTTCCCCGATAGGGTGGCAGTGGCCACATTATCGTCAGACGATTTCACCGCATATCCGCCGTTGCCCGACTCAATCGATACACTTGCCGTACCGTTCTTTTGCAGTTCTATGGGTTCTGTGCTGTTAAGCCTCAACTCCATGGTTACATCATCCTCGCTGCACGATGCAAAACCTGCCATAATCAATAGCACGAATGTTATATGTAGTAACTTCTTCATTGTCGTTCGTTTTTTTTTATCTGTTAATAATTAGTCTTATGCTCTGTTTGCCATCTGCCGATGTAGCCACTATTTTAACTTCACCTTTTGTGTCCTCCTTCAGCTCGTTGCCCTCTTTGCCGTTGATGGTAATCTTGGTGAATGCCTCTTTGCCGGGACCCACTACAGAAATCTTGTTTCCATCAATGGCAATTGCAGGAGCCTGCAGCCACGTATAGTCGCGAACGGTGAGTGTGATAGTTTTCTCGGCTGCCAACCACTCAAAGTTGCCTTCAGCTTTGGCTGTTATCTTCGCAGTTCCCGAACCCTTGATTGTCAATACGTTGCCATCAATGGTTGCTATCGCTTCTTTGCCTTTTTCCAACACATAGCTTATGGGGCGCCCCTCGGCACTCGATGTGGCACCAAGTGTTATAGGCTCATCGCCCACAAAAGCCGTAATATCCTCAAAGTTCTCAATCGTCTGTGTCTTGGCATCGCTGCCTATGGCCTCTATGGTCTTAAACTCGCCCCACAAACGGGCGTTGCGATAAGCATCCACCGCTTCGGCAGGAACATAAAGCACACAGGCGCCGTTGCCTTCTTTCGTAATGCCATAAAACACATTCTTTGATTCCTTTTCCACCCATTCCTTTTTTCCATTCACAGTCTCAAGTCGCCAATACTTCAACACATCCGGATTGGGATTGTGCACCACCAGCTTTTTCAAATTGGTCATGTTGTAGAGTGCCATGTCGGCTATGGTGTCCACATTGGCAGGCAACTCCAACGTTTCTATCTGATTGAGTCCCATAAATGCCATATTTTCCAATGTAGTAAGAGTAGAAGGCAAAGTTATAGATGTCATAGTTCTGGGAAAAGCTCTTTTGCTTATCTCAGTAATTCCTTCATGTAGCTCTATCTGCGTCAGCTTAGTGCCGTTAAATGTCCCTATAAGTTTGGTTACACTCTTCGGAATATTGGTAACCGAAGTAAGGTCGTTACTATACTCAAATGTCCCTTCTAAAACGTTTAGCACAGGGTCGCGACTGACGTATGTAGGTACATAATCCACAATCTTCACTACGTCGGGAAATCTGAACGAGGTGAGTTTACTGTTGGAAAAGGTCCGTTTTCCTCCCATCTCTTCCAATCCATCAGGCAAAATTACCTCTGTGAGCTTAGTATAAGCAAAATTTTCCGCTCCAAGCTTTTTCAGTCCTTTGGGCAGGGTGAGGCTGGTTATGCCGGGCCAGTTGAAACTGCTGAAAGCACCCATACCAATTTCTGTTACCGATTCAGGCAGCGTAAACGAATTTAATCCTATTACATTTTGAAAAGCCCACGCCCCAATCACTTTTAGTGAGTTGGATGGCATCACTATTTCGGTAAGCGTATTTTCGTTGACTCTTTGGGCAAATGCACGCGTACCTATACCCTCAATGTTGTTTCCCATAACAATCTTCTTCGCCTTCAAATTTTCATTCGTAAGAAAGGCTTGCACCGGAACAACTTTTGCCGGATGAACTTCTCCATAGTTGTCTGTATATTCGGTTATTTCCAACCCCGAAATATCGATGGAGTTATACACTGTTTCACGTGGCATAAGTAGCTTCATCCCTTCAAAATCGCCCTTGTTCATCGAGCCTTTAAACACCAAGTCGTCTCCCTCTTGCAGATTGTAGCTTGCTATTTTCTTTTCTGCGGCTTCACGTTTTGGGGTTCCCTTAGTTAGATTGGAGAAGTCCCCCGTCTTTACGATAATCTCCACTTTCTTTGCCATGGCAGGGCTGATGCTCCATGCCATCAGCAACGAGCAAATTAGTATTACTGTTCTGTTTTTTTTCATTGCCTATTATTTATTCTATTATTAATAAATATTGTTTCATAATAAATTAGAAGCGATAGACTATTCTATTCATTCATTAGAAAAAAGTCGTACGGGCACAGTATTATTTTGACTAATACTTCTTTCAATGCCAATCGTTGCAGAGCTTCCATCAAATACTAATCCATAACTGGTTCCACCGAACGCTTTGTCTGATGAACGATAATAACCTTTTCCCCAACTCCAGGAGTCATCATCGGTCAGTTCTCTGTTAGGCGCATCATTCTGTAAAGCTGCGGAAAAAATACGAGTAATATCCTTTTTGTTGTTAGATTGCCAGAATTCAGGTTTGCTGATGTCATCTACTGTGCCGGTAAAATCGGGTCCCAACAAACGTGCAGTGATAACCAATACTTTTGGTTTACTCCTTTCTTTAGGCCATTCTGCTGTTGAATTAGCTAAAGGAATAGGATTGGTTTTATATTCATACCGCCAAGCACTTAATAGCGTATTATCGTCGCTCTTCAATCTAATAGCATAAGATGTGCCGTATCCATCGTAGAATTTCCCTTGTCCGGCATTTTCACCAAGAATTAGATAGTCTGATTGATATTTTTTTGTCTCTCCTGCAATCGTAATCTCTTCTTCTATATTGGATAATAATTTATTATTTCCATCTGAATATCTTTCAACGTAATAAAATGATGTGCTAATGTCTGGAACGATACCAATCCATTCGGTGCGAGAAGGCAAATGGTAACCATTGCCATCAATCATAAAGTTTTTATCTGATGCAAATTTATTAATAGCATCGTTGTAGGTAAAGTATCCACTCACGTCGTTTGCGTGCGAGGTTACAAAGCTTACTCCATCGGGAGCTACGTTGTATTCTGCCACATATTCCAACGGCAATTTTGGACCCGTCACCTCTTCAATTCTGCTTATAGGCAAAATATATGTTTGCCCGTTAAATGTTATAGTAATCGTTTTTCCGTCTTCCGACTCTTTGATGCTCAAATCTGTGGCAGCATCTTTCCCGGGTTCTCCGGGTTTCCCGTCTTCTCCCTTTGCTTTCACGTCATTCCCGTTGGCATCTTTCACGTTTGTCCATGTCTTTCCGCCGTCGGTGCTCACCTGCCAAAATCCATCTTTATCCACGGTCATCATAGGGGTGGCACCCGGCTGTCCATCTGCACCTTGTGCCAACACCTTTTGTCCGCCTGCCATCATAAATTCTCCATTTATGGTCCAGTAGAGCTTGCCATCGGCATCCTTCTTCACACCCACAATCTGCTCCTTGCCGTCTTGTCCGTTCTTCAGCACAATCTTGCTGTTGTCGCTCATCGTCAGCTCATAGCCCGACCCGTCGGCAAGCGGCTTATACGATAACACTTTAAGCTTTTTGCCCTCAACGTCAATCAATGCCTTGTTGGCCTGAATATCCAAATTGGCGGCATCTATTAGCCCCTCCAATTGCTTAACTTTTGCTTCAAGATTGTCGAGGCGTTCGTTCACGTCGTCCAAATCTGTGCAGGCAAACATCCCGATTGCCAGTGCCATTAATAGGAATAATCTTTTAGTTGTTCTCATTTTCTAATTATTAATTTATAATACTTCTGATTGCTTATAATAAAATGCTTATATGTTATATTTCATTGTCATCTATTGCCTCATCGGCTCCTGCGCAATGTAGTTGTCAGCGAAGGGCCGACCTCATAGTTCTGATACATGGGCATCCCCACATAGGGGTCATAACCTTTTATTATGCCCCTGGTCGTAGGATATCTGAATCCATGAACCACCAAAGTGTGCATGGCACCATCAATGGCGGGCACCACAGCCGTAAGCAGTTGCACATAAGGGTTGTCGGCCGAAGCAATGGAAAATGCCAAACTGTTTAGCTCAGCCTCCAATCCCTCGGTGTCAAATGAGGTGTAGGCCGTATATTGACCGAATGGCAAAACGGCGGGAAATCCTTCCACCTCTTCCGCTCTGCCGTCGTCGTAAACTCTTGTAATAATCAATGGTCCTGCATCCGGACAAAGGTTGATGACGCGTAGTAGTGTTTTGCCTTCCTCAATAGGCATGTTGCGGTCCTCCTTTGTGGTAACAATGCGAAAAGTGTTGTTATCCACATCATCGGCCAAATATACGTTCGTGTAACTACCGGGTGCTAGATTCAACAGACTGTCCTTTAAGAATATACGAGTATCGGGCCCTCTGTCGCTCCTGTTGGCGCCACCATTAGTGAAAATCACTTTTTGTTCGCCCGGCTCCAGTGGTTGATAAAAAACATACCCCTGAGTATTATGTGTCCATCCCACAAGATCCCTATTGACTTGTCCTCCCGTGGCAGAGGGAAATTCAAAGTATCCTAACTCAATCTTATCCATAAACGGGTAACGTCGGTATGTCTCATTTGGCACCGAGTCGTTAAGATAGATATGCACATAGTTTCGTTTCCTCATGACATCCGATGCCAAAAAGAAGTTGGTGTAAGCCGTTTCAGGCTTTATACCTTCGCTGAGGTCGCTCTTTTCACATCCCGCAAACAACACAGCCAGTAGTACGACTGCGATGATTCTATTTACTGATATCTCTATTTTCATATATATTGTTATTGCTGTTTAATCTTTTGTTTCTTCGTTTGCCTATTGTTGCATCTGCAAAACCACCTTGTCTCAACCATGATAAACCGCTCAATTGCTTTTTACTGTCTTCAATATCACCGTTCTTCGTTCGGCTGTGGTGTATATCATCCCATCTTCGTCATAGTTCAATCCAATGTCCCCCAAATAAAATGGGTCAAGTTCGCGGCTTCCTAAATAGACCCTTTTCAAGTCATACGTGGCAGGCACATTTACTTTTTGTGCATACATATAAGAATACCTCTTGTTGAAGTCCAGCAACGAGTAACTATTTCCATAGTAAAGAACCATAAGCTTGTTGCCGGGCATAGGTAAAAAACCCGCCAAGTCGGTATCCCTTTTTCTTCCGTCAGGATCTGTGAATCCCGAATTGTTTATACCTGTCAGCGAATTGAAAGGCCCGGCAGAGTAGGCTTGACTCAAGAAACGAGACGACGCTATCTCCAATTCAGTAAGCTTGGCTCGTGTGTTCAGGTTATAGAGCCAAATTGTTGTTTTAAAGAAATCAGCTTGACTATCCCTGTTAGGGACATCAATAAAATACATTATATGGTTTTCTGCATCAAAATATTGCCCTTGAGTATATCTCTGGCTGATACCGGGCATAGAAGGCATTTCCTCTGTGTGCGGAAGTTCGGGACGCCAGTTGGCAATCCCATTCCCTTCGTATGATTTGGGTGTGACAAACAGATATGTTAATTGTGCTTCGTCGGGATTGGTGGCATTTTCCAAAAAACAGGTAGCATAATTGGAAAGACGCAAAAATATGTTCCCATTGCTGTCGGGATATATTCCCCCGGTCCTAAATATTTTCACATCTCCAATGTTTCCCTCATAAGGTGTGATGGTACCTGTCGTCCTATCCTCTGT
>JBMNSN010000034.1:0-15991 GCA_050945215.1 Fermentimonas sp.
GAAGCACGGCAGCAAAATGGATAGAAGCCTTTATCAGAAGCGGCAAACTATGCCGGATTGAACAAGGAAAGTACAGAAAGATTTTTTGAGTGGCCAGTTTGTGTTTTAGTGTCACTAAAACCTTTGCGGCAAGCGGCAAAGCTGCCCACTCAAAATACTCAAAAAATCAACATCAACAAGCTATATGAATACAGAAAACAAAAAGTCCGGAGGTCGCCCGAAGCTGGCGGGTTATCAGAAACGCACGAGGTGCTTCCGTGTCATGTTCAATGAGAACGACTACATTTATATTCAGTCAAAGGCGGAACAAGCCGGACTGTCTGTCAATGAATTTTGCCATCAGGCGGCAATGGACTGTCAGGTAGCCCAGCGCATCAGCCCCGAACTGGTATCTGCCATCCGCGACCTTTCCGGCATAGCCAACAATGTCAATCAGATTGCCCATCAGATGCACATTCACGGATTGGAAGTTGTCAAACAACATTGCGTCACCATCATCACCGAAATCAGCAGGATTATTGCACAAATAAAGAATGACAGCCATGATAGCGAACATTAAAACGAGAGTAGATTTCGGGGGCATCGTGAACTATGCCAACGACCAAAAGAACAAGAAGAAGAGTGCCACGCTGTTGGCGCATGAGGGAGTTTGCGCTGTCAGCAACAAGACCATTGCGGACTCTTTCCAGATACAAGCATCCATGCGTCCGAAAGTGAAAAGTCCGGTAAAGCACGTTTCTCTGGCTTTCTCGCCAAACGATGCGGCACGTTTTCCCAACGATGAGAATGGGGATGCGCTCATGGTGGAGATTGCCCGGAAATGGATGGAGCGGATGGGCATACGCAATACACAATATATTATAGCCCGGCACCATGATACCAAACATCCTCATTGCCACTTAGTGTTTAATCGAATAGACAATGACGGCAACCTTATTCCCGACAGCAACGAAAGGATACATAGTACGAAAGTATGTCGTGCGCTGACGGAGGAATACGGACTTTACCTTGCTCCAAAGAACAGCAAGGCTAGGAATAAAAGCAGATTACGACCTCACCAACTACGGAAGCACAATCTCCGTTCCGCAGCTTTAGATGCGTTGTCCGAATCCCATTCATGGAAAGACTTCCTGTCCGCGCTGAAAGTCCGGAGCATAGACATCCGTTTTAACCGAAGTCAAGCCTCAGACAATGTGCGTGGTATTTCTTTCAGTCAAGACGGTATCAGTTTAGCAGGCTCCACGCTTGATCGTGACTTGAGTTTTAACAGTCTTTGTTCAACATTAGGAAGTCTGACGGAGGAATTGCTTCTTCAACCCCATCAGGCAATCACTTCCAGTGCTGGTGGAGGGACAGACAACGGTCTTGGATGGCGTGATGAAAAAGACAAGAACAAGCAAAAGGACGAACCATTTTATAAACCCTTTAAACGTAGAAGATAATGAAAGAAGATGTGATAGCTGCTAATCTCGCAAATTTGCGTCAAAGTGTCAATGAATTAAAAGAAAGCGTTGACAAGCTGAACAACAACTCATCTCAACAGGCACGGTCTGCGGTATCTCCCATTGATGAGCGGACTGTTTACAACAGCGTTGCCAAAAGTTTCTGTAACTGTTGGAACGATGCCTTGTCAATATTGAAGAAATCTGTACGGAAAGAACAGCCGGACAAAATACCTTTTTCAAAATGGATACCCAAGCTGATAGACCTGCTCAAACAGAAGTCCAGTCTGATTGACTATCTCTATGTCCATGTTTGTGATTATAACACGAATCGTATGAGCATTGAAGCCAATACGGAAAGAATCCTCGAACGTCAGAATGAGATACTTTCCAGAGTCAATGAACTGAGGTGTCCGCTGACCATCATTCCGCCCAATGTCAACGGTCTGTTCTTGCATGGTTATCACCTCAAACTCCGTTATGTGATAATTGTTGCCATTGCCATTCTCTCATGGGCTGTGGTTGCTTCCATCAGCAGTATGAAGTATAAGGAAGAATCATTCGCACATTATTCCATGTATCGGGCGGTAAAGGAGCAGCATCAGTATCTGATGAAAATAACTGGCACTAAGGTGAAAAGAAATACGGAATAAATCTGGCGTATCCTATGGATGTTTTGTTTTTCCGTATGTAGGTTCGGGTTCTGCGGCCATAAGATTATTGTCGCTTTCTGGTATTTTGTATGTTCTGACTTTACGATCTTCAAGGTAAATGTGATTTAAGGTGTATGACAATGATTCCAATGTCTGCATCCTGATTTTAGGTCTTAACTGACATTCCCATATAGTGATGCAATGCCAGCCCATAGCAGCGAGCTGGCATTGTTCCTTTTTATCACGTTCCTTATTCCGTTCAATTTTCTTTTGCCAAAAGTCGATGTTGGTCTTAGGCAGACGGAAGTATTTGCAATTCTCATGACCATGCCAGAAACAGCCGTTCACAAAGATCACCGTACGGTATTTACGCAACACCAAATCAGGATGACCGGGCAGACGTGGATGGTTGAGCCGATAGCGGAAGCCTCGGCTGAAAAGGAATTTCCGTACCAATAATTCAGGCTTAGTACTCTTGTTCTTTATAGCGGACATACAGCGATGACGCTGTTCTTGGGTCAAAACATCAGCCATTCTGTTTATTTGTGTTGTCTTTATCAGTCATAACTTTTTTGTAAAACCATTCCATCTTAATATCACAGTTCTTGCTATTCGGTGCTGGTTCAGCCTCTTTAATCTTAACCATAATAGGCATAGGTACACAATTCCCAAAAATCAAGGCCTCCCCAGGTACTGCTTGTTTAATTTTAGTAATATAATCCTCACTAAAGTATGGAAGAACGGAATAGATATATTTCATATCTACCTCGTTTTGAATTCTATGTACAATATAGTTTCCACATTGCGACAAAACCGTCTGAGATAACTCTGAGGGCCTTTGTGAAGATATAATCAAATAAAGTGAGTATTTTCGGCCCTCTCGTGCTATTTTTTCAAATATATTCTCACGCATTATATAATTTGCATCTTTTCGAATATAACGATGTGCCTCGTCAAGAATTAAGTGTATTGGTTTTTGTTGTCGCAATTTTCCAAACTTACGTTTCCTGTAATCGAACACCATTCTAGATACAACACTTGTCATCAATTCTAAAGCATCTGTTCCTACTTCACTTGTATCAATGGTGATAAGTTGTTTGCTTTTTTCTTCAGAATCTGAGATGCTAAACATTTTCTCTAAATAGTCATTGTAATCTAGATAATCTGGAGTTTCAATGCGCATAAACGCGCACTCTGGATTGTAAAGAAAGAAATCCAACCGACTCATTAACGTAGATGTGAAGTCTCGAATATGTAGATTACCACGAGCTTCCTCCTCCAAAAGTACCATATCTACTGCAGTTCGTAGATAATGGTAGTCAAAGTATTTACCAGGCATGAGCTTGTTTTGATCTACCGACAATGCATCACTTTCATCGATTTGTCGAAATGCACCTTCTGTTATGGTTTCTGAAAGACTTGCTTCGCAATGGTCACGATATTTTGTTATAAATACGTACTTCGGCGCGTCTTCTGTAGCAGCAAAAAGATTAAGTGCATTAGACAAGGAGTCATTATTATTGCCAAAGTTAATTACACACAGGTCGTTACAAGCACTGAGAAAGTTAGAAAGATCTTCCAAAACATTTTTGTCAACATCCTTACCAAGGCTACTATTGCATGTCTGTCTAAGCATAGCAACAGCTCCTTTTGCTGCAGTCATTTTGGAAGTATCACTATCGATTCTGCTTACAATATTTAATAGCATTTGCCGTAATTTCCATTTGATATAATTGGCAAATCGATGAGCATCATTTCTTTTATTGCTATTAAAAATACTGTAAAACTTATAGCTTTCTTGAAGGACTCTATCCCAAAAAGGTTTTTGAGTTCGGTCCGATGCCATTAAAAAAGATAGCCATTCATCAAGATTCATCAAATAATATGGTAACACAAATGGTTCATATCCATCAACAGCCTTACTGATATTAGGTTTATAGAATATAGGAATTATGGCTCTATTCAAATTGGCTTGTTCACCAAAAGCCATTGGATATTCACCATTTGCATCAAAGATTATTGTTTTTGCGCCAAATGCTTCATTATTATATTTTCGATACACCTCATGCAGAATATGCGCTATTGTATTTGATTTACCACTACCACTATTACCTAGTACTGCTGAATGTATATTGAAGAATCGGTTTACATCAAGTTCTATAGAGTAATTAATTAGACTTTTACTAGTACCAATGAAGATTGTTGAATGCACGCCATCGATGGAACATCCGTCATTGTGAGACAGTATTAAATCCAAATCATCAAATGTCACGATTTCCACATCATTATACAAAGAAGGGAATATACCCACGCCCATACAAAATTTTTCGTGCATCAATGTTCCTATCGGTTTTATGATAATCTCTCTAGAACTATCAAGATTATACGTACTATAGACTTGATTTTCTTTGCTCACCCAATCAACTATTGATACAACCTCACACAAAATGTATTCCCCTGAAGAGTTTAGGGTCTTCAGATAACTACCTATATTGCCAAAATAATATACCGTTCCATCAATATTGACAGTAGAGTTTCGAGTAGTATGAAACAAACGAACCCTAAACTTATCATATTCTACAGATATAATTTTCCCGATTTTCATAATCATTCAGATTTTGTTTCATTGAGCTGTTTTACAAACGCCTCAAGCATATTCTCTTCCTTCCGAAAAGAATCGAGATTTGGCAACAATTCATTTACTATGTAGTCGAAATAGTTTATGGTTCTTTCATTGGTCTTCGTTATTTTCCCACTTTCATCTTGTTCTTCATTCCAAACTTTGCCTGAAATAGTAAAAATCCGATTGTCATTGATAAAAAAGATAGGCTTCTTCGCCTTTTCATCATCTGCTGGTTTCTTACCAAATATAACTACATTAATGGTGGAATTCGTTGCTAACGCTCGATAAATAATGTCATTGACATGGCGGTCATTAAAACCATAACCTATAATAAACAATACCGAGTGAGGTTCCAAAAGCCTATTCTGAAACTCCCTAAATAGGTCAACGTATGGCACACCAAGACTTTTATCCTGTTTCGTAGGAGTAGGATATATCAGAACGGATTTCTCCGAACTTAAATGTTGGGATGATAGTTCTTCTATATTGAAATAGTTGTTCATTTTATGTTCCGTTTCTTGCCAATTGATAGAGCCATGAATTTTATACAAATACACCATATTTTCTACGGGCTCGTATTTGTCTATACTTGTATCCATCCTTTTAGACCAAGTATAGTTAAATAGGGCTGGATTAAAATATTTTCTAAGCCCTCCACCGAAGCCATTTATATAGTGGATATTTAAGGAATCCAATGCAGTTTCATTGAACAGGTCATTGTTTGTAGTGAATATACGGATACGTGACAAGTCCTTATTGCGTAAAGCTATTTTCTGATAAAATGTTTTGTAATATTCCAAAACATTTTTTGACTTTTCTTCGGCCATGTCAACATTGATACTGTTGAATATGTATCTTTCAATCCGATGTATGAGTCTGTTGTATAAATCTTTAGATTCTTTGATATTTTCATCATCTGTTTGGGTGCCATCATAATAAATGCGTGCAGAATACATGACTTCAAGCGTCGCTTCAAGATTTTTGCCAACGTTATTTACAATACGTTCAAATTCTGCTTTTTCAGCAACCTCCTTCTCTTCATCGAATTTGAGTTCATTAAATAACCCATCCATTGTAGGGATAGCACCGCTGCTTGTTCCTGAGCCAAATAGGAAATTGATGTTCTTTAGATTAAAGAACTCCCGAATCTTATCTTTGAGTAAAGAAAATCGCTTCTCAAAATTAGTGTCGGATTGAAAATAATCAGAGGTACCTTGAGTCATGTTCAAGTCACCGAATTTATGTTCATTATCTGTCATAATCTCTTATCAATATTAACTTGTTAATTCGTAGTGTTACTGTTGTAATATTTGAATGGTATAAGACAGACTTCGCCCTTGGCAAAGGCAGAGATACTCTTGAGCCAGCTTTTGGGGCGTCTGACTTCAAGCATCTGTTTCTTGTCATATGCTGTTGCCTTACCGATTAGTTTACATATCTCTATATTCATATGTCAATCTGTTCTTTTTATTAAACTTTTTATCGACAATAAGTGCGGTGAATAGCTGTCACCACTCTTTGTGATAGGAGAAAATCCAATTCACCAAATGCAGGAATGACATTCAAATCTGCATTATAGACCAGATAGATGGATGCGCCTTTCTTGGTTGTTACCATATCTGTCATTTCATTTTCGGAAATAAGCCTCGGTCCTTTCCCATCAACAAAGAATGCAGCATATTTGTTGCTTTTGTTGTGGATGATAAGATATTTTGCAGCAGTGAAACCTTCAACCAACTGCAATGTCGCACCGTTCATATTCAGTGCAATGCCTAACTTACCAACCTGTTTTATCTTTGCCACGGCACTATCGAATTGTATACCTTCTTTGGTTACGCACAATGCTAAATCATTATCAGTAGGCTTCACCGCATCAAACGTAGCAGCTGTAGGCAGTACCTCTTCTGGATTCTGTCCTAAATGGCATGGCTCTACATAGAAGAACTCAGACAACATCGTCTTGATTGCTTCATTGTTGCTTTCGGGGTCTTTGTTGTCTAATGCAAGCGAATACGTCTTTTCGTCTTTGAATGGAGTATAGATTTTGCCTACAACATCCTTGAAGTTATGCTTGATGTACTCTTCTCCATTTACTCCTGGACGTGCACGCATGGCGTAAAAATCATAGTCCTTTTGCAGCCATTCTTGGATTTCTTTACGAAACTTATTACGCACTTTCTCTTTCCATTCCGCTTTTTGAGCGGCATTGTCACGAGCATATAGTGATAGAACAAACAAGAAGTTCACGTCATAGTGAAACAGCAGCAGCGTGTCGCGGTCGAAGAGTCTATTCTTAAACTGCATTTTCTTGTGCTTGTTTTGCTTGCGGTCTGTTTTCTCTATGCCGTCATCAGAGTAATCAAAGTTTTCATTGAGTTTCGCTGAAATAAAAAAGTTGGGAATGATGTTATATCCTTCCGTCACATCGTCACGCAACTTTACTCCAGATGGAGTCTGTTTGCCATCATTGAATATGTCCAAATTCCATTGTATCACATTCCTGGCATACGTGTATTGCTTGTAAACAGATTCCGAGCCAAGCTCATGCCCCATCTTATAATACTTGCTGTCGCCAATATAATAAGTTTGTTTGGCTTCACTGTCAATCAGACTTTGAGCCGTAAACAGATGGTCAACAATCTTGCCGTCCTCTTGTTTCTTCTCCATGCCATCGGGCAATGGGTTATCACCGACCAATTCATCAATGATGGCTTCAAACACGACATAAAAACTCTTTACTAAGAGATACTCCCTTTTCTCTGTTGTAATATATACTTGTCTGGCTTCATCGAAAAAAGCAAAGCAAAGTTGCCACAGTTGAAGAGCTTTGTCTGAAAAGTATTTGTACTTGATTTGTCTAAGTCGTGTCTTTCCAAAACCATTGAGATATGTTTCAAACCGTTTTCCCGTAATAAGCTGGTATTGGCAGCTTATCTGTTTGGGGAATCCATAGGCATCTCCGATGTAATTCAATATGGAGAAGAAGATGATGAGCAGTTCTTCATCAAAGTTTATCTGGCGTTTTTTGTTAATAGGGTTCAAATAAATGGGTTGTCCGTCTTGGATGATGGCATTAGTTGTTCCAATTGTGCGCATCCAATTTATTTTGTTCAATCCGCTGTGCATATTCTTTACGATGGTAAAGAAAAAACTTTGGTTGTCTTTATTGAACTGTATCAGCGAAAGAAGAATATCCAGATAAGTGTTGCTCAGTCTGCGTCTGCCGTTACCAACCTGTGCAATCTGAGAGTAATAGACTATCTCAGTGTCGTTACACTTGTCATTTTTATAAACCACGATGGCACGGTAAATCCATACGGCAAACTTATATATGAAATCACGTTCACTTGAATTGAGAGGATTGTTTTCGTCAAGGTTTGCTATGTCTTCCGGCTTGTATTTTCCGAATACTAATTCTTTGCCACCAACGTCTTTCAGCAGGACTTTCGGAAGAATAAACACGCAATCCTTTAGTAGGACATTGTAATAATATCCCACGTAGTGAATGGACACCTTTCCTTCCACGTTCTCCAATGCGTCTATGCCGTGAAGAATGTCCTTTACATCGGCTACGTAATATTGATATTCTTCTATAAGTATGCGCATAGCTTGCTAAATGGTAGTTTCGGTTATTGTAATGCCTAAACCTGCATCATTTACGGCTTTTATGAATTCGCTGATGGTGTCGCGTTGTTTGGCCGGATTGTGCATTCATCCATTTTTATTCACCCATAGTGAATTTCCATCATTACATTTTATCTCATATGAATAATCCTCCTCTTTATTGCTTATTATCCATGAATCTGCGGAGTATTTCTTGAATGGCCCCCAGACATCAACAATCTCCTGTGCCGACATTTCCCGATGCAACTTGACATATTCTTCAATCGCTGTATAAGGTATGGCGTTTATTTTCGTAACATCTTTACCATTTACTTTGACAACGATTTTAGAATCAATGTCCTCGTCCATATTTCCCTGCTGTACAGATGCTTCTAAGCCTAAGTTTTTCAAGAACAATTCCACCTTTTCCTCAATCACTCTTGAATTATTGCCCTCTGCCGTGTAGAATTTGTCAAATGTCAGCTTGTTCCCATCTGCGTCATTGAACACCAGGTCGCAGAAGTCATAGTCTTTAAAGACATCGTTCCAAAGGTAGAATATCACTTTGCCCACGAATGTTTCAGCAGCGATTACTCCGTCTTTAGCTTTACAGAAGAAATAGCCTAGCTTCTTATCTTCAGAGTTTGTAGTCCGGCCAATCAAGTCATTTATTCTTTCAACAAACTGCCACCAATCATAATGGGTATCCCCTATGTTAATCGTCCATCCCTTATTAGCATTAGATATTGTAATGTATGTCCAATCCCAACGACGTTTGAATGCGCTATCAATCGGGAATAGACTTTGGTCGCTGGTATTCATTGTAGCCCAAATGTAGAGATTGTTGGGCAACAACAGAATGTCCCCGTTAAGCACCTCCTTTACCACATCACGACCCTCATACATTGCATTGATGCTATCCTTTTGGGAAATATCCAATCCTTTGAAAACCTTGTGCAGCTGTTTCTTCATGTCTGCATCGGTTTGGATAGGATATTCAGAAAATCCATAGTCGTTACGGTCTAGCAACTGAAATAGATCACCGAATATCTGTGCGCAGTTGCCTCGGTTTATTTCTTCAATCACAAGATATTGTTTTTCCGGCTCAACATTTTCCGAATTTGCATACTTTTTCCATGCGGCGATATAGGCTTGCAGGAAGGACTGCGCAACAAACTCATACACTATCTGCTCCTTATACAGTGCTTGGTTGGCTATCTTCATCGGCTCACCTAGTTCATTGCAGATAGGCAGCAAGCTCGTAGTGGGCTTGTATGCACCCACGAAGCCCGAATAGTCGGTGTCGGGGTGGAATGTCGTGCGGTTAACATCCTCGCCTTTCGTCATTTCTTTTATTGTGTGTGACTTGCCGGTTCCCGGAGCACCATAGAAGATTTGCTGAAAAGATTCTGTTAAGATAGGCTTCTTTTCAAATTCAGTATTTCTATTTTCGTTTATAACGGATACATTGGGGGCTATTGTTTCAAAAAGACGAATAAAGTTCTTATACAAAAGTTCGGGAATAAAATACAAATAGTATTCATTTGATGGAGATTTATATACAGCAAAATAATCGTTCAAATTATTTGCAACTGTTAGATGCAAATCGTTAATGAAGAAATTTTTAATGTCCGAACGATTATTATTCCCATTCGTATAAGCTTTTCTGTCACCGCGCTTTGTGACACCAGATAACTCCAAAGATATAACTTTATCAGAAAATTTTTCTTGTGATTTATCTAAAGGCTTGAATTTTAATTGCACATTAACGCTTTGTTGGCTGTCTGAGAATCCAAAGAAATCTTCACACCAACTTCTTCCTAATTCAAATTGTTTACCTCCATCATCAACAATGTCATTGGTACGGAAGCGCTGTATTTTTAGATTGTTTGTATTCATATTTTTATAAAAGTTTACCCCATTGGTCTGCTACAGCTTGTGCAAATCCTGGAAATGTTTTACTTCTCAATCTTCTTCTTTCTTCAGTTGAAATTTTTGTGTTGAATGAGTCAGAATACCATTTGGGTAACGATCTTCCGCTTGACAGTACAACACGTTCACCTGAGTCAACTATTTTTGTTGGAGCTAACGGCGGTAGATTATGCAACCATAGGCATGTCTTTTTAGATGCAGAGTCACCAAACCAAAAGGGTTGTACTATTTGATCAGGCTTACGATATAACGTGTTCATGCATCCCACAGGGTTTTCAATTGCCCATCGTTTAATATTTGTTTTTGTAAACTCCATGAAGAATTCTTCTGCTTTTTCCTTTTCTAATCTACGTCCTATATGGTGTGGATGCTCACGCCGTTGTTCTATAGGTAGATTGGCATCGTCTGGGTGATATAACCATCTTGCACCACTTACAGATAAATATGTGCAAGGTGGATGGGCAATCATTAGATCCCATTCTTCTCCTTCCGGTAGAAAATATTCTTTGCCCGTTTCCAATATGCCACCTCGATTAGGAATAACAGAAAGTACATCTTGTTTAAAGTGCCATTCAGGATGCCCTCCGCTACATTCCAAAATATCACAGCTAAATGCATTATAGCCTCGTTCTCTAAAAGCTATGCAAATGGCTTGACTTTCTTCACATGCGATTAATATATTTGCCATTTTATAAAATTCTATATAATGATTCTGCTATTGCTTTTGCAAAATTTACAGGTACGGCATTGCCTATCATCTTATAACAATAAGCTCTGTTCCCAATAAATTCATAATCCATAGGAAAAGTCATTAGAAGGGCGGCTTCTCGTATTGTTATAAACCTTGCTTGGTTTATATCCGGATGAATAAACATAAACCCATCTTTTTGTAGATGAGCGACAACCGTTGGAGATGGTTCATCCCATTCAAGATTCCTATATTTCCGATATAGAGTTGTACGTCCTGTAACTTTTTTATAAAAATTGATAGCTTCTTGTTGGGTGCATTTATTCATTCCCTTGCTAATCCATTCTTTAATTACTTGTATGTCACGCTCACTACAATGCCTTGGCATATGAAATTTGTCTGAGTCGTTTGTCGCATAATGAGAATGATTTTTCCCTTTGATTTTTCCTATTGTTTTTAAAGGATAAATAGGTGGAAGACCACCTATAGCATCACGAACAGTTAAATGCCTTTTACTGACATTAGTAGCAAGACTATGATAAAAAGCATCAAGTGTAAAATTTTCACCTTTTTTTATTCCTATCAATATTACTCTCTCTCTATTTTGTGGAACAAAATAGTTATAAGCATTAAAGACTGCGTCTTTAAATATTTCAGGTGCTAAAGTGACATATCCGATTTTGTTAAAGGCATTATAGATTCTATTAACAACAGGAATTCCCCCGGGTTTTGCACTAAGCATACCTGTTACGTTTTCGAAAATAAAGGCTTTAGGCTTGAATGCATCTACAACTTTAACGAAACTTTCAAAGAGATAATTTCTATAATCATTTTGCATTGAATCCTTATCTGTCGCTCTTCCATGTATGGAATAAGCTTGGCATGGCGGTCCTCCTATTATAAAATCCACATTCTGTTTGCCTATAATATGTCTAAGCCCCAAAGTTGCATCATGAGAATTATATTTATAATATAAACTCATAGATTCTTCATCCCAATTTCCATTTATTAATTCTTCTGTTTTTTGTATATCAAATAATAAGACTTTCTTTTTTGCTTCTTCTTCTGTTTCACCCCATTTTTGTACGAGCCTATGTCTCAATGTCTGCACCATTGGATATTCCCATTCTATGTGGGCAAGACTTTTGAAATGCCCTGATTCCATAAAACCTTCAGACAAGCCTCCGCATCCAGCAAATAAATCTATAAATGTATATATTCTTTTTTTTGCCATATAATAAGTTCCTATTCATTTCACTATGAATGAATAATAAAATGATGGATATTCTTAAATACCTACTCTTGTTCTGTTATATTATTCTTAAACTCTTTAAACCTAACTAAGTCTGTTAATTCAACCTCCAAGAGTTTCGCTATCTTCATTAAACTTTCAAGGTCTGGCTGACTTGTATTTGTACACCACTTAGAAACGGTAGATGGGGTGACATTCAGTTGTTCTGAAAGCCACTTGTTTGTCCGTTTCTTTTCAGCCAAAATAACTTTGATTCTATTTAAGTCGTCCATACAATCTAATTTTAGGGTGCAAAATTAGTGATTTTAATTCACTTAATCGCTTAGCACGAATATTTATTATGATTGTTTATTATAATTCAGATTCTCTTAGACGATAATTCTGATGCATCCTTTTCTTTTCCCCTTCTCTCCTTAACCTTATCCAATCCCGGCATCTTCTTAGAAACAGAACTCTCACCAGCAGGAAAGTATGCCTTGAAAACCTGACATAAGAAACTCACAATGTCGCTGCGCTTCTTGCCCATATTGGAGAAAACGGAGTAAACGAAATACATGAGTTCTTGCTGGCTGCACATATCATTTGGTTGGATTGTAATTGAGGGTGGAAGAATTAGGTCATGTTCCGCAAATGCGTAGGCACTGGCAAGAATCGCCTTCTGCTCCTCTTCGCTGAACATCTTGATTTTTCCGGCAAACCATTCAAGTTCTCCTTTTTGGAGTGCTTGTTGCTGTTCACTCTGGCGTTCCATTAAAATGGATACTTTCTCTTGTTCTTTCTCAGTAAGGGCTTCTTCAAGTACGCGGTTTTTACGCTTTAGAACATTGTACTTTTCCATAAAGGCAATGGAAATACAGAGATAACCTACAGTTATGGCAAGCACCAATACCGTATGAAATCGGAACTTGGACAGAAAATCCGGCAATGTGTCAATATAGTCACAGACGATAAGAGCAACTACGAGCATAAGCGCAGCTCCGACATACATCGTCCGGACTTTGACTTTTTGGCTTGCAGGAGAAACGCCCATAAGCAAGGCTATCGCCAAAGCTGCAACCAATAAGATGGAGACCAAGATAAAGATTGTCATGTGTTACGTCCTCCCTGTTATGGTTTTACGATGATGCGCCAATAACCTGCCTTGTCAGAGCCTTCATGGACGAGGATGCCTCTATCACGCAACTCTTTGATGTTCTTTTCAACTGCCCGTTTGGACACGCCAATTTTTACAGACATTGCTTCTGCCGTTATAGAAGGGTCGGAAATAACTAAGTCTATTATCTTTTGCCCTGTTCGGCTAACTCTTTTGGACGCTTCTTCTCCTTTTACACCGAACTTTTTCACCGAAGCATTATTGGTTACACCGAACCTTCTCTCCGAACTTTTTTCGTTTACACCGAACTTTTCAGCATTTACACCGAACTTTTTCTCCGAACCTTCTCCGTTTATAGGGTACTTTTTGAGGGTACTGTTTACCCTGTCTGCCACCTCTTCTACGGGAATCCTGCCGTTCTCGCCCCAATTCAGATTATAGAAAGTGGTGAAGAACGAGGAGGCTTCGGTTTTATAGCGAGGCTCCTTGCCGGGCAGGAAGTTGGGTAGCTTCTCGGTCAGTTCGCGCATCTTGCGCAGGCCGGATCCGCGCTTCTCCATGTAGTCGAGCTGGGTAAACATATCGGCTATGACGGGGTTGCGGCGTATGGACGGAACATTGTAGATGTCGCGGTCTTGAATCTGTGTGCCGTCGAGCATCGCACCGGGCGACACCAATTCCACACGGTCATCGTAAATGTCGATATGTACCTCACCGCCCATCACCGTGTAATCCCGATGGATAAGGTGGTTGACCAATCCTTCAAAGATGGCCCGGTCGGAATAGTCAGGCAGATTGAGGCGGTAGTTGGGCATCTTGACCCAGCCGCTCATCGTGTAGTTCTTGATGAAGTCCATGCCGTACTTTAAGAGTAGGACAAGGTTTGCTCTATGTTCTACTGAGCTGATGGCATCGTCCTTATAAAGACCTGTCCAACGGGTGCAGAATATGCGAGACTGGAATACGGTGCAGTTGTCTACAAACAGCAGTCCGGCATTGGTCAGCTTGCCGTCAGACGTGACTAGTCCGAACGATTCCAGATATTTGTCGTTCCATTCCTGATGCGTCTGTTCGCGGAACGTATTGGCAAGGATAATAAAGGAGTGTTTGCCGGCATCCACTTGCGTAGGGAGCGAATCCCACGTCATGTGCGTACCTTTCAGCACCAACGAGAGGAGTTGTTGCGCATTGCACTCCACGCTTTCATTGCCAACCCTGACATAAGCCGTGCGCGTTCCGTCTTGGTAATAGTAATAAGGTGTCAGCACTCCGGCCTTGACTTTCACTTCAAGCAGAGTGCGTCCTTCGTGTTCAATCGGTATGAGCTGCACTTCAGGCACAGGGTCAAGCCGTGCCTTTATCATTTCACTGATAAAGTCTGCATCCGCCTGTACGTTCTCCAATCCTACAATTTCACCTTCATCGATTACACCATAGAACAAGCTGCCGCCATCCGTATTGGCAAAGGCCGACACGGATTTCAGCCACGACTTCACTTTCTTGCGTTCCAGCATCTCCTTGAAATCGTAGGACGTACATTCTGCTATTAGTCTGTTATCGTGTATCTGCATGATTTTCTCGTTGTTATAAAGGTATAATAAACCAATATCGCAGACAAAGTTAGTGATAATATTGAAGAATCTGTTAAAACCTTTGTTATCTTTTGTTTTTGGTGATTGTTTTTGTTTTATGAAGCGATTTTCTATAGAGTCACTCTTATGAAATTATTTTTAGCTCAAGTGATTTTTTAATAAAGAGGCAACTACTGAAACAAATTCGGTTGTTCAAGAATAAAAAGTGGTTGTTTCCAAAATGGAAATAACTTCCTAGTACAATAGATAGAGGATAAGATTCAAACGTCATAAATTGGGTTATAAAACTGAAATTATTGAGGAAAACCTTCCCGATGCTATTTTAGGCTATCATTTAACATTGACATTTTCCTCGTTTTTCTTTCGTTATTTTCGGTGAAAAACCGTATTTTTGCAGCATAGAGCTGCGGTTGCTTATGGATGCTTATTTTTGGATTTGCAGGATATTTGCAACACGTACACGCAAGTCGCTGATAGAGTTAATGCCTTGTATTTGAGGAAGTGAAATAATCATTCATAATAATTATATAATCGTCTTATATTAATAGCGATGGAGCAATTGCCCCATCGCTATTTTTTTTATGTGTTCAATTCACAAGTATAGTACACAAAATATAACTAAACAATAAAGACAAATCTCCACTTATTATTTCCCTCAAAACTTATAATACTCCACAAACCAATCGTGGAAGCTTTTTATGCCCTCTTCAATAGGGATCTTGGGAACGTAGTCATATTCATTCTTTAGTCTGGATATATCGGCATAGGTCGTAACCACATCTCCGGGTTGCATCTCTTTCATCTCAACTTTTGCCTTTTTACCGGCAACTCGCTCTATTACATTCAAGAATGAGGTTATCTTGACGGGGGACGAACAACCTATATTGCACACCTTATGCGGTGCATCCATACCATCAACATCTTGTGTCTTTCGAGTTAATTCCTCAGACTGCATGGAGGACGACAATCCATCACCATCAGGCGGCAATGATATAACCTTAATTATACCTTCAATTATATCATCAATATAGGTAAAATCCCTCTCCATCTCACCACTATTAAACAGCTTTATTGTTTCACCTTTTAATATGGCAGACATAAAAAGCGATGGAG
>JBMNSN010000035.1:0-15100 GCA_050945215.1 Fermentimonas sp.
AATATCCTGCTTTATCATCCAAAACCTTACCCATATCTTCACTATAGGCAAGTACTGTTAACTCTTCAGACATTTTGGCGGACAAGTTTTCTTTTTTGTCAAGTGCAATCTTGCCATCCTTGCCAAATTCTGTCTTGGAATCCCAATAGTTTGAAAAATTCATGGTTGAATTCTTTCCATTCGGTGCTGCAATGTAGAAGTACCCCCAGTCAATTCTGATATCATCACCTTTTTTCTGCAAAATTGGTTGTTCCACAGTACCTGTCTTAAGGAACTTCATTCCATTAGATTCCAATATTTCATAGTCCACTTGCTGGTTAGTTTCATTAATTGCCCAATGAGGTGTTGCTTCAAAATAAATCTGTACATCGTGTTCCTTATCATCTTTTGACCTTACTTGATAAGAGATATAGCTTATAGGTCTGGACATAAGATCCAAGTCATCCATCAGCAATGGTGATGTGAAGATGAGATCCATTTCAACGTTTCCGCAGTCAAACTTGTATACTGTTTGAGTTGGCAGCACACTTGCAGATGTTTGAGTTGCAGTTTTAGTAAACATTGATTTATCAGGCTGATTCTCATACAAACCGAAATCCACGTATGCCCCTCCTGTTCTGTTATGGCAATGCACAGCGATAATATTTTCGCCTTGTTTAAGCTTAGAAACAATATTGTCTGCAAGTTTCTCCTGAATATCATATTTCCAAGTATAACCTGTATCAATTACACGTTCCCCATTGATGTATAGTTCAAAGATATCATCATGTGAGTAGTGTAAAAATATCTCTTTACCATTCAGGTCCTCATCAAGGTTAAAAACCCTTCTGATCCATATATCTTTAGTTTCCCATAGAGTTGACAAGTTGGGTTCATTCTTTGTTCCGAAAGCGGATGCTCCTGTCTGCCAATTGCTGTCATCATAGGTTAATGACTCCCAACCATCCTTAGGTTGATTAAAAGTGTATTTTCCTTCCCATTTTTCTTCATGAACAGTTGGTAGGATAGGGGTTAGCGGTAATTTCTCGACACCCATAAATCTATATACTTCACCATCAACTCTTATTGCACCAACCAGAGGGAACTCTTTTTCGGTCCAGTGTCTCACTTGGTCGTCATACAGATTATTCGTCATAGACCATCCATTGAAGTATGGATCTATTGTAACCAAAGGATAAGCAGGCGCTCTAAGTTCAGTCTTTAGGTCGGTCGGAATGGTAACGCTGCCTTTAGTGGAATCAGAACCGGCACAAGATGCAAAAACTAATAATACCAACGGAATTACGTGGCGTAAATATTTTAACATGATAATAAATTGCTAATAAAAATTACTGAAATCAACTCACAATACAATAGCAGATTAATGTCTCAATTGGCTACCGCTAATTGCGCTACAAATATAAGAAAAATTAAGGGTACTCTAAAATCGGTACCCTTAATTAGAATAAAACTATCTAAGTCTTATAACCTCCGAATATATCGCTTGATCAGCGCCCTTTGCTCTAACACCAACCCTTCCGAAAAGTGCCTTCGATTTATTCATCACGTCATCAGACAAAGTCATCGATAAATTAACAGTTCCAGGTTCTTTATCGTTAAAGTCCTTGCGTGCTATATTTGAAACATCATCAACAAAGTTTGTTTTGCTCACTAAAAGCATGACATATTCGATTTCTGCAGTTTCAACTATTTTATTAACAGTGAAGTTTCCCTTTAACTCTGAACCGTTCAGTGATATGTTAGCGTCAGATATTGTAAAATAAGGAGTTACTTCAACGTCAATAGATGTAGACCCCTTCAGATTAATTACTGTAGTATCACGGGAGTTTACCCAAGGTCCATTTTGATTTCTTGTAACCAGTTTATACTCCCCATCAAACAATAGAGCTTCAAAAGTACCATCTTGACTAACATACACAGGTATATTATCTCTCAGCTCATAGCCATCTTGATAAAGCTGTAGCTGAACAGCTTCCCCCGTTCCTCTTAAGCCTAAGGTCTCTCCTTTGTATGTTATTCTACCCTTAAGCGTTGACTTAGGAGCGTCATAATTATCCAATCCACACGCCGTGAATATAAGTGATATACCCAATATCACAATTAAATATCTATATTTCATACTATTTCAATTTTCAAAAAACAAAGATTATTGATAAGGATTCTTTACCAATTTTGGATTGTTGTTAATCCAACCTTGGTCAATAAAATTGTAGTAATTTCTCATCTGGAAATGTCTTGGATGCGGAGACATGTGTACTTTGATTTTGTCAAATACCCACTTTCCGTTGTTTGGATTTCCCGGATCATTAACTAAATATGGGAATAAGCCCCACTGTTGAGCATGTTTGTCGTTTTGTATTCCGTTCCAAACTTTATCTGCTAATCTCCAGCGTTTCAAATCCCAATATCTGTGGTCCTCAAAAGCAAACTCAACTCTTCTCTCTCTGACAATATCATCGAAAGTCATGCTTGTTAACTTCTGAATGCCTGCTCTATCTCTAATCATGTTGATATAAGTCAATGCTTTTGATGTCTCTCCCAACTCAAATGATGCTTCTGATGCAATCATTACCGCTTCCGCAAATCTGAATCTTGGAAACCACATATCACTTCTCCTACCTCTTGTTGAAGCACCCGGTGTTTCATCTAAGAACTTTCTGAAGAAGAAGCCTGATTTGTTTACATACTGGTCATTAGATTGATTAGGACCATTAACTGAGGTAATCAATATGTCATTTTCGTCTTTTTCTCCTAATGTGCTTGTTCTCACTTTCCATTCTCCATCCTTAAAGTATTTTTGCCCGGCTTGTAAAACCACAGGTGTTCCCTTGAATATTGCTCCGGGGTAAATCACCGTACCCCAAAGTCTTGGGTCTTTATTTGCAAAAGCATCTTCAGCATTGTCGTAGAAAATATAATTACCCTTATCATCTCTGATTTTTATCTCTCCATTCCTATCATTTATGTATTCAAAATCTTCTACAAGATTAAGAATCGGACCTGCATACGAACGGTCAATATCTTCTGCGTGAGAAGCAGGAATGTTGCTTACAGTAAACCCAACCGTTTGTCCAGGATACTTATAATCACGTGCCCAGATGACCTCTTTATTGTTTTCTTTAACTGATATAGCTTCATAAAAACTGCGACCTCTGTCATCAGGTTTGCTAACTTGCAGTTCATACTTTCCACTGTTAATAACCTGTTCGGCAGCCTGCAGAGCTGTTTCGTAATATCCTTTTGCCAGATTAGCAGGAATACCTACCTCTCCTCCCGGAGTCTTTATTGGGTTGGCCATCTTGTTGTTGTAGTTAGCCAATGATCCGGCATAGATAGCAGCCCTTGATTTAAGCATCAGAGCGGCCCATTTTGTTGCTCTTGCAGCGTTTATGCTGGGCTCCTGAGGTAGCATATTCTGTATGGCATCGCATTCCGAAATTATATAATCATATATCTCAGCCTCTGTAGATCTTGGATATTGAATTGTTGTAATATCCATACCGGGTGAGTATTCAAACACCTCATCTCCAAGTATAGGCATTCCTCCCATACCGCGAGCCATATTGAAGTACAACCATGCTCTTATGAATCTGGCTTCTCCTTCCAATTGTTTTCTTGTTACATCATCAAGTGCATCTGTCGTACGAACCCCGTGCAAAAATTGATTTAAGTTTCTCATCAGGGTATAGTCATAAACTCTCCAACGGTTGTCTTCAAAACCTTGTCTTGTGTCAGGACCGCTATCAAATCTTGATGCTTCATCTAATATCGTATATGAATATGAATCATCAACATGCTGTCCCCATGTAACTCTACCATAAAAATTTGATAACACAGACTTAATCATAACCTCGTCACCAAAGACCTGATCATCAGATAATATAGTGTCAGGTTCACGTTCCAAAAAGTCAGAGCATGAGACCAGCGTCATCTGCGTTATAAAAAATGCAATTAAAATATATTTTATTTTCATAACCTCATTAGAATTTTACTGTTAAACCAATATTTACAATTCTTGTTGTTGGATAAGCCAAACCATTTGTTTCCTGAATTTCAGGATCAACACCAATTAAGTTGGTAAATCCAAACAAGTTCTGACCGGCAACGTATAGTCTCAATCCCGACAATGTTGCTTTCTCAACAAGCGATTTTGGGAAATTATATCCAAGCTCAGCATTTCTAACCTTAATATATCTTACGTTTTTCTTCCAGAATGTACTATTCCAGTAGTTACTGTGACTGGTATTTCCAATCAGCAACATAGGATATTTTCCGGGAATTAGCTCACTGTCAGCATCCCAAATATCTGCTAAATGCCAAGTGTCTTCCATATAATATTGAGGATTGTTTCCTCCATCATGGAATGGGTTCCTTTGTTCCCATTCTTGGAACCATGTTGATAATCCACCACCTGTCAAGTCAAATGCTAAATCAAATCCTTTCCACATGAAATAAAAGTTCATTCCAAAGTTCAATATTGGAGTAGAATCCTGGCGATAACCAATTGGTCTTTCATCCAGCCAGTTAATAACTCCATCATTATTAACATCTTTGTACTTAATATCTCCAGGGCGCAATGTTCTATTTCCTTGTCTGTCATTGTCTATTGGCCAAGTAGCTATCTCTTCCCAGCTTTGGAATTGTCCAATAGCTTCCAATCCCCAGTTCAAATATCCGAATCTCTTGTCTATCGAATGTCTATACACATCCCATGAGTTGCTAAAACGAGGTTTGTATTGTTCCCAGTCATAAAATCTTGAGTATGTTAGGTTTGCCCCAATAGAATAATTTAGATCACCTACTTTGTCAGTCCATTTTGCTATCAAGTCATAACCCATGTGCTTGTCGGAATTTAGGTTCTCTTGTGGAAGTCCAAAACCAACTTCCGAAGGCAACAAAATGTCATATCTTGAAGCAGGCAGTCCTGTCCTCAATCGTCTGAAAAAGTCAAATGAACCGGTCAGCTTACCATTGAAGAATGAAGCATCAAATCCAACGTCAAATATCTTTGCTTTCACCCATGACAGAGTAGTTACCGGCAAACCGCGTGGAACAGTTCCTAAAGTATATTCACCATCAATAACCGATCCTCCGTTTTTGTAGGTATATCCGCCTAAATAGTCAAAAGCATTATATCCACCAACATTGTCGTCTCCCAACAATCCGTAAGAAGCTCTTAACTTAAAGTCCGAGAATATCTCTGATAACGGACTATTTCTCCAAAATGTCTCTTCCGACATCCTCCAACCTATTGATCCTGAAGGGAAGAATCCCCATCTGTGGTCCGGTGGAAATTTCCATGAACCATCATACCTTCCTGAAAGTTCAACAAGATATTTTCCTGCAAAATCATAGTTGAACCTGCCCATAAATCCAATCCTGGCCTGAGTGTTATTACCACTGTCATCGTAAGTATCCATTGTTTCATAGTCTATCAAGTTAAGAGCATTCGATGTAGGGATGGAATGCACCCATGTCGAAGGTGTATCTCTCTTTATTGTCTCAGCGCCCAAAACCGAAGATATTGTATGTTCCCCAAAACGTTTGTTATACGATAATTGTACGTTTGAAGTAACCTCCTCAATATATCCTTGTCTTCGCTCTCTCCAAGGGTTGTTATTCTCAAAAATAACAGGATAAGTATCAGTAGCTTCATCATAACCATACAACTTATAAGTATATTCATGGTTGTCAAGTTTCTGATTTGCTAAATAATAGCTAAACAAAGCTTTAGCTTTTAGTCCGTCAATGATTTCGTACTCTGCATCAAAATTCAGTTGAGCAACTCTCCATGTGTCTTCAAATATTCCTGACAAATCGTATGTCAACCAGCCGAAGTTTGTTGCAGGGTTGTTTGACGTTAAAGTAGGATAAAGTGGATTATCATTGGCAAATGGTCTCCTGGTAGGCAAGTTCCTATAAGTACCAAAACGTGGCATCCAGTAGTCATCGGGTTCAGGCACACCGGGGTTTTTCCTTTTTTCTATTCGCCCATTCATTCCGGCGCCAATTTTTAATTTATCAGTAATGCTGGCATTAACATTCATCTGAACGTTTGTTCTCTTAAATCCTCCATAATTTACAATCATGGCATCTTGTTGAAGATTACCAACACTCAAATAGTAGTTAATGTTGTCAGAGCCACCCGATACGTTTGCATTGATATACGTCTGTGGAGAAACCTCCCAAATGTAATCAAACCAGTCAAATGGCACATATCCTTTTTCTGTACCTTGTTTCCATTTTTCATAGTCCTCAGGTGTGTAAGTATAATTAGTCGCTCCTTGAACTGTTTGCGATTGTATATAATTCCTGATATACGTTTCTGCGTTTGCAGGCTTGGGGAAGTCATATAAGCTCTGCCAACCATAGTAGGCATTTAATGTCACAGTGTTCTTTGAGTTCCTTGATCCTTTCTTAGTGTTAACAACCACAACTCCATTGGCTGCTCTTACTCCGTATATTGCTGCTGAAGCATCTTTCAAAACTGATATTGATTCGATATCATTAAAGTCGATGTTGTTAAACTGACCTTCGTCCGATTGAATACCATCAATAACATACAAAGGAGAGCCCATGTTTCTAATCTGAATGCTGGTGCTTGCTCCCGGTCTGCCGTCAGGCTGTCTGGAGTTAATTCCCGGAATTTTTCCTACCAATGCACCTGAAGATGTCGATGATTGCGACCTGCTTATGTCATCGGCTCCAATAACTGATATAGCTGAAGTAAGAGACTCTTTTTTTTGCGATAGTCCAAAACCTGTCACAACAACTTCACTTAGAACTTCGGAGTCTTCAGTTAAAACTATGTCAATAGTTTTTCGCCCCTTCACCTCAACATTTTGTGATGTCATACCTACGTAAGAAACTTCCAAAACGGCATCAGTAGCCACATTTTGTAGTGTGTATTTACCATCTATGTCAGTAACCGTTCCAACCGAAGTACCAACAACTTGTATGGTCACTCCAACCAGAGGGTCGCCGGAAACATCGCTAACGTAACCCGATACGTTAACATTCTGAGCGGAAACTGAAAAGGCAAATATCCACAAAAGTGTGAATACCATAAACTTGCATAAATTACACTTTTCTTTCATTTTCATTTCTCATTTTGTTATTAAAAATATTAATTCTTTATCATCTTGGGAATAATATATTTTGAGTCTATTTTCATCTGTTCAACTCCATCAATGTTATCAAAGCTTACCGAGCTGATAAACATGTTCCTTGGATGTATGTTAGAATCGCTATTATGTGCATGAAACACTATTCTCATTTTGCCTTCTTTGTCTTTAAACATGGCACTATGTCCGACTCCCACCAAATCTCCCGGTTTTTGTAGTAGTGGATTGTGAGAATATTTAGTCCATTCTCCCATTATGTCGGTTGCAGTTGCGCAACCTATTCCATAAAACGGACTTTCGTAGCTGTTGGCCGAATAGGTCATGTAATACAAGCCATCATGTTTAACTACAAATGCTCCTTCATTTACTCTTGGCCAAACTTCTTCCCATCCTTGTGATACATGTATACATGGGTGCATAGCTTCCTTTTTTATAGTCTTAAGATTACTCTCAAGTTCAGCCACCCATATGTTTAATCCATCATTAAATCTGTCGAAGAACAGATAGGCTTTACCATCATCGTCAATGAATAATGAGTTATCGATAGTTTTTTCACCGGGTAACATTGGTTCTTTTACATCTTGCACAAATGGTCCTAAAGGACTGTCTGATGTTGCTACACACATGTGTTCATCAGCCGAATAGTACATGTAAAATTTACCATTCACAAAATAAACTTCCGGTGCCCAAAACCATTTGTCTCCATAAGAATCATTCTTGTGAAGTGCCAAACCATCGCGCCCGTTGTCTGACTTTTGCCAGTTTATCAAATCATCCGACTCCAAAACCACTATGCCATCTGGTGAACTGGTTCCATACGCATAGTAGGTGTCATTATGTAATAATATGAAAGGGTCTGCCAATGGTACGTTCACAATAGCATCATTTTCACCTGCATTATCTTGCTTTACAGCGTTGCAACAACATAGCAATACAATTAGTATTATATTGGTATAGATTAAGAGAAAAGGTCTCATCACTACTTAGTACTAAATAATTAAATTCATTAACAATTCAAAGGTATAAATTAATTATAAATGATGCAATAAAAATTGTATCAAAACGCAAAAAAAGTTTTTTTATATTCTGTGTTTAGATTCATGGATATATGAAAGTAAATTTAGTATATTCATTTATATAAAACAGGTTTTCAACAAAATAATATTCTTTGATATTAGAAAATAATTAACTGTAACTAATTATTAACTAAGACTTAATGTGTAGCCGGCTACTTATATAACATTAGATGGTTTATTTGCTTTGTTTTACAATAAATGTTAAGTTGGTGAAAATGTACAATATAATGCCATTTTGCTTTTTAAAAGCACTTTGATAGTCTAATTACAATACATTGTATTATGGGTTACTCTTCACTCTCTTTCTCTATCCTATGATGGGGTATCCACAACAACTTATCTACATCCACGCCACACTCCATTGCCTTGCTTACTAACTTAGTTCTTACGCTTTCTGTTATAGATGCTTCACGCGATAATATCCAACAATATTTAGTGCTCCTGCCAATCACAAGAGCATGTTCATAATCTCCTTCAATGGCAATAACATTATAACCGGAATAAAAAGGTCCAAAAAACTTGACTTCAAGCACTCCTATGTTTTTATCTCCTGCTATTCTTGCAGAACCATCTGCAACTTGCCATTTTCCTTTTTTGAAGTTATATCCCATATTTTTCACGTCGATAGTGCCATCATCATTCAAACAATACTCGGTTGTTGTATTGTCCATATATCTTTCCCAGTAAACATCGAGTCGTGCAATTTCATACCACTTGCCAAGATATCTATCTATGTCAAAATCCTTGATAGGTTCTACATTTTTAGGAGTAAGGTTGCGATATTTTGACCATAAAAAAGCACCGGTAGCAGCCGTTAATCCGGCTACTGCCAGTGCTATCAAACCCTTTTTAGTTCCACGCTTATTGTTATTGTCTGCCATAATTACCGTCCTTTTTATTTGTTACCCAAATATAATAAAAAACATATACCGCAGACGATGCGAAATATAAATGTGTCCTTTATTTTCCCGCTCTAATTTTTCCTATTCCATCTTTATGGATACTCTTTTCTTTTGGATTGCCATAATAAACAATGTTTCCGATGCCATCCGACTCTGCATATAAAGTACCTGTTACATAAACACTTATATTCCCTACACCGTCCGACTCAACTTTTGCGTCAATGGCTCTAAGGCCTTTCATATCAATGTTTCCCACGCCATCAGATGATACATCAATCTTGTCTGCTTTGCCTGATAGTGTTATGTTTCCCACACCATCCGACTCAACCTCCAAATAACCGGACACTAAGTTATCAGCTGTAATATTTCCCACACCATCCGATTCAATCACCATGCTGGGAGTATTAAATGTCCCTTCTATGGAAATATTTCCTACGCCATCAGATTCAATCTTCTCCAAGTTTGGTGTGTTAACAAATATAGTAAGCTTCTCATCATTTAATCTTTTCTTACGTAACGATTTTTCTTTCATCGAAAACTTCAAAGTGTTACCATCCATCTTCACATTAAGTATGTTGAGAAGTTTCTCGCTTCCCTCTGCCGTAACGCTTGTCGTTCTGCTCTGTTTGATAACGATATTAGCTACTGCCTCCGACTTAATCTTGTTGAAGTTGCCAACCTCAAATTGGTCTGTTACCTTATTTACTTGTGCTGATGACGCGCAACTTACAGCAAACATCGCGACGATTATCAATAAGAAGTTCAATTTTTTCATCTCTTCTATAAATTATTATTGTTAATTAATTATGCTATTATCATTTCTAAATGAGCCGCTAAAATATTCATTATTTACGTAATAACTCCAGTATTCTAAGCCTAAAAGCATATTCATATTTTGCTTGAGCTTCTTCTCCTAATGCCTGTGTCTGATTGTTCTTTGCCATGAACAACTCATAAGAGTTTGCTCTTCCGCTTTCGTGCTTTTGTTCAACAAAACTATATGCTTCATTTCCTGCACTTACCGATTTCTTGGCTGCCTCCCATCTGCTTGCCGCACCAACAGCATTAAAGTATGCCTGTTCAATCTGTTTTCGCAACTCAATCTTTGTTTTGTCAAGTTCCAACCTGTTGTTTGCAAGATTAAGTTCTGCATTGCGGACACTGTTTCTTATCTGAAATTTATTGAATATTGGTATTCTTAAGCTGAACCCCAATGAGTTACTCATATTATTACGAATCTGTGATGAAAAAGAATCATTGTCGATTCCACTCATATTATAATATCCTGTTCCCATGCTGGCACCAAACGATAGAGTGGGGAGGTACTGAGATTTTGCTATATCAATCTCTTTCTCACTACTTTCCAATCTAAATTGCATGCTTTTTATCTCAGGCCTGTTGACTAATGCGCTTTCGTAAACTGCTTGGGAAGATAATAGCGGAGTTTCATCTATTAACTCTTCGGCCGACGGTGCCACTATGTCAATGTTAGTGAAATCCTCCAACTCCATTATTTGTGCCAAGTCAAGCAACGCTAACTTCAAGTTGTTCTCAGCTCTAACCAAGTCAAGCCTCTCTCTGGCAATCTGTGACTCCAATTCAAGCAGCTCACCTTTGGCCATTCTTCCGCTTTTCACCAAGCTGTTTCTCCTGTTTAAATCGGCCTCTGTTGCTTCAAGTTGATTCTTTGAAATATTTAGTAGTTCCTTGTTTAGCAATGTCTGCAAAAATGCAGATGAAACAGACATTATTATGTCGTCCTGAATTTTTTCAAGATCTGCCTCCGATGCATGCAGGTCAGCCCTTCTAGCATCTATGTTGTGCTTCATTCGCAGCCCGTCAAATATTGTTATGTCGGCACCAATACCGAGGCTTGTTTGCGAAGAGTTGGTATTCTGGTAAACGTTGTCTATACCTATCGATCTACCAAAAACGAAGCTTTGTCCTGCACTGGCGTTTATGCTTGGCAGTAGGTCTGCCCGTGCCTGGCTGTAGGCAATCTCTCGCTGTTGACGTGTCAGTTCTTGTTGCTTTATGTTTCTGTTATTTTCCAGTGCTATATCTATGCACTCTTGAAGAGTATATTTTTGTTGTGCATTGATGTTTAATATCATCATGTTGATTATCAACAACGTTACTAATATTTTCCTTATAACTCGCATATCTTCAACTCTTTAAGCTTTTCTTATCACTTATCTATAATCATCGTGCCTCTTATCTTGTCATTCTCTTTCAATCCTTCCTTTATTTCAATGTTTATACCATCCGACAGACCTATCTCAACTTGTTTTCTCTCAAATTCTTGAGGTTCTTCACTCTTTACCAAATAAACAAACGTCGAATCACCACTGAACTCTAACGAGCTTTCAGGTATTGTCAGCACATCCTTGTTCTCGTCAAGCACTATGTTTGCATTAGCACTATATCCCGCCCTAACAAAGACATCTTCAGGCAAATCCATGGCAGCTTTAATCTCAAACAGAATTGCACCGTTTTCATCAACTCCTTTGGGCGATATATACTCCAGCATTGCAGGGATCTTCTTATCCTGTATGGCTCCAATAATAATTTCCATGGGCATGCCTGTAGAAAGCTTTCCAACTTCAGTTTCGTCAATCTTTCCTACGAAGAGCATATCACTCAAGTCTGCGACCGATGCAACCGTTGTTCCGTCATTAAAATTGTTGGATTGGATAACAGAGTTACCAACCTTTACAGGAACGTCAAGAATAGTCCCGCTAACGGTTGACCTTACCAACGTATTGCTCGTTTTTGCCGAACTGCTAGTTATGCCGGTACGAACCAAACTCAAGTTGTCTCTGGAGGATCTTAGTTCTTCCTGGTCATTGTTATATTGTAGTTCAACTTTCTCGAATTCTTCCTTTGAAATAACTCCATTCTCAAATAGTTTTTTGTCGCGCTCATAGTTGCTTGTGCTTTGGTTTGCAGCCAACTCTGCTCTTTGCACTCTCGATTCGGCACTGCTAAGATTGACCATGTCGGGCACCACCTGAATGGTAGCAATAACATCACCTGCATTTACAATATCTCCCGCCTCTTTGTGAACCTCGGAAATGATACCTGACATTTGAGGTTTTATCAAAATCTCGTTTCTTGGCTCCACCTTCCCCGTTGCCACCGTACTTTTTACGATGCTACCTATAGTAGCCTTTTCAATATTGTATGAAACTTTCTTTGGCCTCGATTTTTGCCACAAAAACACAAATGTTCCTATAACTAAAATGACTATTAGAGAAAACCCCGCAATTTTCAAAACTCGTTTCATGTTTGTTCCTATTTGTTTATTTATTCTTGTTACTTCAAAGTTATTCTTCGGCTATCGCTTCCACCGGCTTTATCATCATGGCCCTTTTGGCCGGCATATATCCTGCCAATGTGCCGATAACCGCCAAAACGATGAGTGCAAAAGCTGCTGTGTTAAACGATATCTGAGGATCTTTTATAAAGTTGTCACTACTGTTCAGCACAATCCCTGAAACTCTTAGAAGACCTACTCCTATGATTATTCCAAATATTCCTGCAATTATGGTCAAAACCACACTTTCACTCAATATTTGTCCTATTATGTTTCGCGGTGTTGCTCCTAAAGCTCGTCTTATGCCAATCTCTTTTGTTCTCTCCCTCACCGTAACCAGCATTATGTTACTCACTCCAACTGCACCTGCAAGCAAAGTTCCCAACCCCACAATCCAGATCAATGCAACTATTCCTAACTCCAGATTACTGAACATCTTAAATTGTTGTTCCAGGTTCATTGAAAATACAGCTTCGTCGTCATCTGGAGCAATACTATGTAGTTGCTTTAATAGCTCCTCAATTCGATTTTGTAGTTTTGATACCTCAACCCTCGGTTTTGCCGTTACGGCCATCATGCTAACCATATTGCCCATGTTGAACGCTTGTTGCATCGTACTGAATGGCAGAACTACAGTTTCATCAGTTCTTCCATTAATATTAACTCCCGCTGCACCTCTGGCAACACCGATGACGGTGAAATGAATACCTGTGACACTTATTTGCTGACCTATAGGGTCCTCTCCGTCGTTAAATAGAACATCATATATTCGTTCACCAATAACGCAAACCTTGCGTTTCTCTTCTATGTCTATATCGTTTATATAACGTCCCCAAAGCATGAGACTTTTCTCTATTTTATCATATTCCGGATAGCATCCTCTCATCGGGTAGGAGCCATGTCTATTGTTTCTAACCACACTGTTTTCATATGAGTTGCCATACAAAACCGGTGATATATATTCCAATTCCTCTGTACGATCCTTAATGATTGGTATGTCTCTATTTATTATATTCCAATATCTCCCTTTCTGAAATCCTTTATACGGCATGCTGGTAAGGTTGCTGGCAAAGAAAGCAGAGTTAGTTGCAACACCTTCTAATTGCGAATTCATGCCATTCTTCAATGCATTGCCGGCACCAACCATCAGAACGAGCATAAGCATTCCCCAAAACACACCAAATGCGGTGAGTAAACTCCTTGATTTATTGTGAGTAATGGTTACCCAAATCTCTTGCCATATATCTTTGTCAAATAGTTTCATTCTTATCTCATCGCTTCAACTGGTTTTACTTTCACTGCTTTGCGTGCAGGCAGGTACCCCGCCATAACCCCCGCTGCTACTAGTACTACTGTGGCAAATATAGCAGGCCCCACATCAACAGTTGGATTCAAAAATACCGACATCTGAGGATTTCCTAAACCCGAACCGCCGGTTTTAATCATATAATAGTTAGCTAATTCAGTTGCAGCAATGCCAAAAACCATACCTATATATCCGAATATAGATGTTATCATTATTGACTCTAATATAATGCTTTTCAGAATTGATGAAGGCTTTGCACCAATGGCTTTCCTGATGCCAATCTCACGTGTACGCTCTTTCACACTAACCAGCATTATATTGCTTACACCCACAATTCCTGCCACCAGAGTGAGTAGCCCGATTATGGAAACAAATATTGTGATACTTCTAAAAATCTTTTGTGTCTCTAAAAAGTTTTCCTGTGAGTTATATATCCAGATGGCCTGTTGGTCGTCTGCGTCAAATTTTAGCTTTCTGCCCATGGCATTCTTCAGCTTTTTGTTAAACAGTTCGTTAGCTTCTTTGGTGTTAAGCCCGTCAACAGTAAATGCTATATGATTAAATTTGCCATCAGGATTAAATATAGCCTGTGCAGTAGTGAATGGTATATACGCGTTAGGCCTTCCCCATTCTTGTTTTTTTGAATTGATACCCACAACCTTGAACATTACATTACCCACCTTGACGTCCTTGCCTATGGCATTTTGTCCCCTAAACAGAGAACGTGCTAACTTCTTATCCAAAACTATGATTTTGTTTCTTCGGCTCATGTCTAGTTCGTTGATGAAACGCCCATCTCCCGCAGTAAACTCAAGCTGTTCAACCTCTTTATAGTTCGGCATGACACCTCTCACTTGATACGAACCATACTCTTTGCCGTAAGATATATTGTATTGTCTGTTTATTCTTGCGGTTATATATCTGCTCTCCTCAATCTCCTCTCTTATAAAATCAACTTCATCTGAAGTAAATGAAATGTTTCTCTCCGATTTCAACCCTTTGTATGGCATTGATGTGGTACCCGGATACATATCAATTCTGTTAAAAGCGCGTGAACTGAAGTTACTCATAACCCCGTTTCTAAGCCCGTTACCCGCTCCAATCAATACAATCAAAATAAATATTCCCCAAGATACTGACAAACCTGTTAGCGTTGTGCGAGTTTTATTTCTCCTTAGCGATCCCCATATTTCTTGAAATAAGTCTATCATATGTCTTTCACTATTCAAGTTCTACACTTTGATGTACACCGTCCACTTTGCGTGTTTCACGTTCAATCATCCCGTCCTTAAGATGGATAATGCGGTTTGTTGCTTCCGCTACTGATGGCTCATGAGTAACTATTATAGTTGTTATTCCCTCCTTGTTCAAGTCTG
>JBMNSN010000036.1:0-15078 GCA_050945215.1 Fermentimonas sp.
ATACTTTTTTGCATTGTTATGAAAATACTTTATCTTTGCACTTCCAATACACGGCCCCGTAGCTTAACTGAATAGAGTATCTGACTACGGATCAGAAGGTTCCAGGTTTGAATCCTGGCGGGGTCACAATCACTACTGAATTTTTCCCCTTAAGCTTTTTGGCAGATAGAATGTGTTGTTTTTATCAATATAAACGACCACTGAACCTATGTCAAACGGCTTTCCATTTAATTTACCTACTGATGAAAACGCATTAACTTCAAATGTATTGGTTCCGTTCTTAACTCTCAATACAGGGAATTTAGGATCTTTATCGTCAATTGTGATGTTGTAGCCTGCAAATACATCGCTGTGTTTAGCAAATATCATATCCGAAAAACCTTGCAATGACGTCTCTAAGCCGGATACTTTTTGCAAATACTCATTTACTTGCCAGTTCTTCATATTACCTCTAGGTACATCCCCTTGTGGATGATAAGCAGACAAAATCACCTCTTCTCCCGTGTGGCCGCCTGTTGTAAAGCCAAAGCACATTCTGCTGTTAAGTATATCGTTGATATGTTTTACCATATTGTCCGAGGTACCCACTTTCATATAGTCGCTCTCGTGATAATTCTTTGAAGACAATAAAGAATTCATCTCATCATCAGTAATTTCAATACCTGTATATTCCTTAAAAGTAGCTTTAATATCTTCAGGCTTGGTCGCAACCAAAATAGACTCTAAACCATTGGCACTTAATTTTATTTTGGAAACATCTCCAAAAAGCTGATCTATGCTAAGCCTGTCATATCCACCACAATCTCTTTTTCCAATAGTAAAACCGCTATTGCCGTGGTCTGCCATGATAACGACTGCCGTGTTGCCATCCTTTTGTGCAAACTCCATAACCTTGCCAACAGCCTCATCAAATGCCAAAAACTCATTTATTATGGCTGCAGGATCATTTGCATGAGCGGCCCAGTCCACCTGGCTGCCCTCAATCATCAAAAAGAAACCATTCTCATTCTTCGACAGAACCTCAATTGCCTTGGTTGCCATTTCTGCCAAAGAAGGGATGACGTCAGGATTACGGTCAATATTATAGGGCAAAGCCTTCTTGCCAAAAAGCGCCCAGACTTTTCCGTTTCCATCATAGTTAAGCATCTTGCTAATGTCATCTTCAATCAGCGTTGTGCCGTTTCCCTTGAAATGTCTTTTGATGTCATCTGTCAATATGCTTGTTCCACCACCAAACATGACATCCAAATTTTGATATGCCATTTGAGGTGCTATGAACTCATATTTACTTCTGTTGTAATGATGCGCTGAAAAATCAGCAGGTGTAGCATGAGGAAATTCGCATGTCACCACCAATCCAACACCTTTATTCTTTTCAATCTTTGATGCTTCTAATATCGTTGCTGCAGGCTGAAGTTGTCTGTCGGCATCAACATCAAATATGTCGTTATCTGAAACTTCAGGATGAATAGCTATGTTGCCCGATTGTTGCAACACTCCTGTGGCATAAGTTGACCCTGTAGGGGCAGAATCACCGATGGGAGCATTGGATGAAAATGTAGTCACTGTACCCGTGATGTATGGGTCAATGTTCAATTTGTCTCCCAATCCGTTAAATTGTTTATACCATCGAGCTGCAGAATAAACACCAACCGAAGTTCCATCCGGTATCATAACTATAACATTCTTTGTTGGTCTAACCTCTTGTGCCAACAACGTCATAGCAATAAAACTACAAACTAATATACTTGTTAATCTTTTCATTTTTAATGATTTTATCATCTAATAAACACTATGCGAATTTACTAAAAATATCGTTCATTTCAATATAACATTTCAAATAATATGGCGTCATGTGCTTCGTTAATAGATTTGCATTTAAGCAATAAATAACATAATCCATCAAAATACTCTTCTTTATTCCTCAGTCATTTATCTGTTCTTTACAATAATAGCATTTGCTACACCTCTTTCTCCGTTGTTGTCAAATAGTTTATTGTCCGAAGGATGATTTACCACACCTTTCCCTTTTATCCATGCTGTTGACGAACCACCACCGTCCAAATTCATGGCATCAACGCAACCCAAAGAATACATAACTTCAGCAAGTTCACCTGTAGTCATGCCATAAGACTCTGACGAACGACCATCTACAACAACCATTATCAAATGATTATCCTTTGTCAATCCAACAGCTGTCCTGGGGTGCCTGTTATTGTTGAATGGATTATTCTCCTGAATCAATATGACACCATCAGTAATTAATCTGGGGCCTGACGTCAACAATGTTTCAGCCTTAACATCTTCCCATTCCTCAACATCAGACTCTTGTTTATTCACAATTGCTATTCTTGACTTACTGTCAATAGCAAAACCTGCATTCTCCCTAAACGTGTTGAACTTCTCTCTTGTTTTAGTTATCAGTTCTCCTTTACTTCTAAGAAAAACAGTAGATCCACCAACTTTCGTGTCAAAGAAACTGCCATTGACTGCCACTATTGCATTCTCATTTTCGCCAAACTCACTTGTTTTAACAAATCCTTCTGTTACGAATGGAATATCTATGACTACATTACCATCAATATTTATGTCTAACACAGTTATATATTGCTTCGCACCAAACAACGAGTTGAAATGGAACTGTCTCAAAGTCACATCTTTGCCAACCTCTTCCACAGACCAGTTCGAGTCTTGAATCTGTCTTTTCACGCTCGACAAGTCCCCAGACGAACCTAGTGCTTTGATATTAATCAATAATACCAAAGAAAATAACGATAAAAGCTTTATTCTTTTCATAAAAAATATAACAACCTATACTTCAATATGTAGATAATTGAAGTTCTAACAAGAATTTATGCTAAGGTAATATAAAATAGCTTCGATTCCTTATAAGATAGTATGAATTAACGGAATTGTAACAAAGCTGATGTTAAAAAATTATGTTGATAGATCTTTATCCTTCTAGTTTTCCCATATTTTTCTTGGCGAAGAATCATGATGATGGGGTAAAATAAATTCTGAATTTTGTTTTGTTTATGAGACAAAAGAAATATGTCTAATATATAGTTCTTAACTGAATTGTCTTTTTCTGAAATTTTCATAATGAATTTCTAATAAGTCTTTTTGAGGCAAAAACTTGTCTGGCAAAAGTATGCTTCTTCCATTTATATCTTTCAGATAACTCAAAAAAGATTCTTCTGTACAACTTGATTGTAATTCCTCAGATACTATAATTTGCATATCAGGTGTAATTCCTAAAAGATGTTTGTCGTATGCCTTATGAAAGAAGGAGTTCATACAAATGCCATTCTTTGGATTCATCCTATTCCTGTCATCATGTGACCAATCAACAATGTGGCATGCTTCCAACAATTCTATAGCATTTACTCCTGAAATGCAACATCGATAATTGTATGCACTCATAACACTTGATCTAAAAAACGACTGATTTATTCTTTGTTTTACTTCAACGAGTCTCTCTTTTCCCTGTGGCAAATTGTCAAGGTTAATTTCTGAAGCAACCTCTATATCTAGATTAGATAGCTTAGCTATTATTTTTTCACTCTCAAAGGCAATGAGTTCTGGATTTCCATAAAACTCTTCCCATACTTTTCCCTCCATTTTGGCTCCATGTGTTAGTCCTACAATACCATGCTCTTTTAAATCAGGATCTAACCTTCCAATGTTGCCAATTTTCATGTTTAATGCACTCGGAGTGCGACCAAGTATGTTAGCATACTTGATTATCATTGGGTGCGTTTTGCTGCAGCTTTTGAATGGTATTTTACAATATAGATTAAAAGCAACTATTGTTTCTTCACGAGTCCATTTGTTCATAACTTATACAATCTTTCTAATAGTATTAATGACATAATCGCATTATCTTTATTTTTTGGGTATAAACCTTATTTTGTATTGCAATATTATTGACTCTAAGTTTTTATTATTGTTCTTTTTCTAACTCTCTCTTCTAAATTCCACAGCAATTAATTATACCAGACTTTCAAAGATACTCATTTTAATTTAAATGAAGTTATCAGTCAATTTTCAAAACAATTCTCCCTTCACCAAACTGCTTGCAATCATTTTGTTCAAAATAATTATACAAGTCAGTTAAAAGTGCTACATTTGAAACTAATTAATTTTAGTCTTATGAAAAATATTATCTCACTACTCATCCTTTCATTTTTTACAATTTCATCATTATCCCTACATGCAAGAATAACACTACCCGAAATAGTTGGGGACAATATGGTGCTTCAGCAAAATTCAGAAGTAAAGCTATGGGGAGAAGCGACGCCCAACCATGTTGTAACTGTAAAAACAAGCTGGACGGAAGAAACATTTAAAACCACATCCGACTCAAATGGAGATTGGATTATAAATATCTCAACCCCAAAAGCAAGTTTCAAACCACAAAAAATCACTATTGCAGATGAGGAAGAGCTAACCCTCGAAAACATATTAGTAGGTGAGGTCTGGCTTGCATCCGGGCAGAGCAATATGGAGATGCCTCTGAACGGATTCAGAAACAATCCCATATATGACAATAACCATATTATAGCATTGTCAGGGCAAGACAAAGGAATAAGATTTGTTACAATCCATAAAACAGCTGACGAACAACCACAGAAGTACGTAAAAGGTGATTGGAAAGTATGCAATCCCGAAAACAGTCCTTGGTTCAGTGCTACAGCATATCATTTTGCCAAAACACTAACACAGGCATTGGATGTTCCTGTCGGTATCATCGTCAGCTCGTGGGGAGGTTCACGTGTAGAGGCATGGATAAATAGAGAAACTCTTGAAAGTTACAAAGACTTTGACCTAAACAAAGAATTACAAATTGAAAAAGATTGGAAACGTCCTTTAGTGATGTATAATGCAATGATTAACCCGATAACTAATTACACAATAAAAGGTTTTATCTGGTATCAAGGAGAGGCTAATGTTGGTGAGCATAAAGTTTATCACAATCGTTTAAAGGATATGGTGAATATCTGGCGCACAGACTGGGGGTTAGGTGATTTGCCTTTCTACTATGTTGAAATAGCTCCTTACATTTATGGTGATGGAGAACAAGGGATATCTGCAGCACTATTGCGTGAATCACAATTCAAAGCTCAAAGCATCATTCCAAATAGTGGTATGATTTCAACAAACGATTTGGTTGAAGAATATGAAAAAGCAAATATTCATCCAAAAAACAAAACAGATGTAGGGAGGCGTTTGGCATACATGGCACTAAACGAAACATATGGCTACGGAAACATAGCTGCAAAAGGTCCCGAGTATAGAGAGATGGAAATCAAGGATAATAAGATTATTATCTATTTGGATAATGTAAGTGATGGGTTCAATGTCACTTCCAATATTGAAGGATTCGAAATAGCAGGCGAGGACAGAAAGTTTCTTCCTGCTGATGCAAAGGTCGATGGCAACAATCTTTGCATAGAGTTATCCAATGAAAATATAGACAAACCCATCGCCGCAAGGTACTGTTTCAAAAACTTCCAGGTGGGTAACCTGAAAAATACGAGAGGTCTGCCTTTAGTACCTTTCCGTACAGACAATTTCGAATAAGGTTTCAAGAAAATACCTCCCATAAGGATTGTCATAGTTGAAAAATGACAATCCTAATTTTTATTTAGCAACTGTATGTCGACAAACTGTGAAACTTCGGTCGATATCTCGCCAAGCATGCCTGCATTCGCATTTATCGCTGTCTGCACCTTTATAAAATCTATATGATTTAGATGTATGCTCTTTCCATTGCTGTCTATAGCATTGCTTATTTTAAAATGGTTAGCATTGCCCCCTGCAGATTTATTGTCGTCGCTAGTAAGTCTGTCCACTGAACTGAAATTATCAGCATAACCCCACTCAAAGTCTTTATTTACCCAATGCGAGTTGTCATCATCGGACATATCCTCGCTTCTCGATTCCAACCGTGTTCCTTTTAGTGTGTAACTGTCCTCTTTCACCCAATTTGGATAGTAATAGTCTTGCGAGTTAATATTCAACCATTTTATCTCTCCTTCATTACCTAAATTGTCAATCCACTTAACTGGAGATTTAGGCTCCGTAGGTTTGAAATAGGTAACCTCATAATTCTGTATTGTACCGGATTTTCCTGTTTCACTGCCTTTAAGTTCATACCATGTGTCGTCGGGCAATCCGTTCTTGTTTGTGTCTTGCATAACCCACACTATGCCGGGCTCAGAGCTTCCTTCAAAAGAATTGCCATAAATAGCAAAATCCCACGAACCGCTGTTCTTAATGCTGTGGTCAAAACCCACAACTATGTATCCTCCAAATCCTCCTAAAGAAACGTACTGATTGTTTTTCAGTCGTCCTTCTGCATATTTATTTGCCTCTTCCATGCTGTTGGCATCATAGTTCTTGTTGACAAACTGTCCCGGAGCCGGTAAAAATTCAAATACCTTGGTCGAGTATGGATCGCTTTCATAAGTCGGTTTCTTGCCACCTGTGTCCTCCTCTCCATCAATAGTATCATCGGTTAAATCTCGGCACGAACCCAAACTTACCAAAACAGCAATTACACTCAGCAGCAAAAGTCTATTATATCTTCTTATCATATCTGGTTGTCTTTTTTGTTTAATCATTCGTATAAAAAAGCAAAATGAGCAGGGACGTCTCCGGTGTCCACTCTCCATCTCAATTTGCCACTATTATCATAGCAAAACAGTGTGCCTGGCGAAACGTAGTCAACGGCATCTGTTATGTATATGTTCTTTGATACAGGATTTACCTTTATCCCATAAGGAATGGCGATATCTTTTTCACTGCCATCCTTTATGAAGTTTCTCGATAGTATCTTCTTATTCTTTATGTCAATAACTCCATAGCTTATATCATTCCTGTTTGACTGGTAGTTCCATTCCACGGCAAAAACATAAGCCGAATCACCAACAATATCCAAATTGCTTACAGCCATATCTATTGAGTCTGTTACTTTCTCTGTTTCAAGATCTATAAAAAACAATTTAGAAGGAACATCATGGTTATCTCCTCTACTACTCACAACCAACTCGTTATGCTTCGTAAGTCGCAATCTATGCAGATTGATGGCAACCTCAATTCTCTTCTCCTCAATGAACGTATTCAAGTCAATAACCGAAACCGTATTGTCATAGTTCGAAGACAAGTAACCACCGGAGTTTGCCACATAAATCTTGCCATTGGCAACAACCAACTCTTCAGGTTGGTATCCCACATTCACAGTTCTTGTAACCTCAAGAGTTGCGGTATCAATCTCAGCAATGTAGCCCACGCGACTGTTTTTGTCAAATTCCACCGGTGCAACATAGGATGATACGTATGCCTTACCTCCGTGAAATTCGATGTATCTCGCATTAGGAATATCTATTTTTCCTATGTGCTTGGCAGTCTTTGCATCCATCACCTCAATATAGTTGGAAACATTTATTACTGCATACATCTTACCACCGTAAATCTTAATATCATTTCCAACATCCCCCAATTCTTTAACCACTGAAGGATTGGCCTCAGAATATATGTTCCTGTGATAAATTCCCGTATCAAAATCAAAATAGTCCAAGCTGGCCATATTGCTTCCCATGTTACCTTCATTAAGAAGATAGAAGCCTTTAAGATTACCTAAATCCTCAGCACCCAAGTTGGTCAATATCTGTTCAGAGTACAATATCTCATACTCTTCCCTGCAACTCAACAGCGTTGAGGCAATAAGCAATAAAAAGTATATAAAATATTTTCTACTCATATATGAAGTTATCAAATATTTATGGTCATTGTCAAACGATAATTTCTGCCCGGCATGGGATAGTTTAGCACTACATCATAATGTTGATTTAAAATGTTGTTTACATCCAACGACAGCTTAGCTTTTACTCCGTTATTCTTGAAATATAAATCTTTATAAACACTCACGTCGCTTGTGTACCAAGGCTGCATCATGCTGTTCTTGCTGTTAAACTTAGCATTATATCTTTCACCGGTGTATATAAAACTATAATTTGCGCCCCAACTATTGCACTCCACTCCAATAACTGCAGAACCACTATGCTTGGGTATGTAAACAATCTGATGCTTATAATTCTTTGCTTTTTCGTCTGTTACGTCCAATGCCTTTTGGTATGTATAATTCAGGCGTAACGATACTGTCAAATCTTTCAATATATCAGCCGAAGCATTAGCATTTACCTCCGTTCCTTTTACATCCACCTCTCCCAAGTTAAGCATCATCCATCTAAACATGTTGCCGGCAGGCACCGCCACTATCTTGTCCGTTATTTTATTATAGTAAACATCTGCATTAATGTCGAATGATTTTATTCTACTATGACGAGAAAAAAACTTATAGTACAATCCCAAGTTATATTGTTTTGCTCTCTCAGGGTTCAATGTAGCATTACCCACAAAAGTATAGTATAAATCATTAAAAGTAGGCATTCTGAAAATATCCTTATAAAAAGCCTGAATTCTGAAATCCGTATCATTAAAAGGCTTTATTGCCAATACTACAGACGGGGAGAAAACACTCCTTTTGGAGGCATTGGGGGCTATCTTTGATTTTTCTCTTATTACTGTGCTTAAACCGCTTGCTTGAAGCCTTATCCAATCAAAATCTGCTTCTCCCGCAACAACACCGAGCAACGTCAACCTCTTAGGATAAGCAAAATTCACAAGATTTGCGTTCATAAAGTTATATTGCACATCCATGGCAACATTAAGCTTCAGGTAAGGCAACACCTCAAACTTATTAGCTGTAGAAAGATAGAAGTCATGTTGCTCATATTTGTTGTCAATATAAACCGGGCTGCTCGGTTCGGCATCTATATATCTGGTGTAGTCATTCGCATATTTTGCATTAACCTTCAAGCTGTATATGTCACTGAATTGCTTCTGCAACTTACTCTGAACAAAGAAGTTTTCATCTTCTTGCCTTTGTCCGTGCTCAAACCTGTTCTTAACTATCGGTCCCGGGAGCCCTCTGTCGGATTTATAGAAGTATGAATGTATATCCCATTCACCATCCAAAATATGTCTGTATAAAGTACTCTCCGCCCTGATTGCTGTAATATCTCCATTTTTTCTAGTTGCCGTTGTGTCGTATGCAACGGTTCCGTCTTCAAACACTCTCTTATACCTGAATGGGTATTTGCCATTAGATGATATCAGTTCGGCATTAACGTTAAAAGCCATATCACTGCCAATCTTTTGTTCCCACAAAATTGAGGGATTAAACATCATGAACGAACCCATTTTTATTGATGCCCTCAAGTTCCTTTTTTTACCATTTGTGAATGATGGCCTTTTTGTTTGCAAGTATATAGTTCCTGCCGAGCCGAAGTCTTTTGCCGATTGAAAAATATCGCTTTTCTGTCCATTATAAAGGGTTATTGCCTCCAAGTTGTCAAGTGAGAACTTACCCAAGTCTATCTGACCATTTTGAGCATTGCCAAGCTGAATGCCGTCATAAAAAACACCCGTATGGTTTGTACCCAAACTACGCACATTAGCCGTCTTTATGCCTCCAATACCTCCGTAGTCTTTCAGTTGAACTCCCGAAAAGTAGCGTATGGCGTCAGCAACCGATAAATAACTCATCTTCTCAAGTTCCTTGCCCGTCAGCTTTTGGCCTGTAATAACCTCTCTAGTCTTGCCTGCCATAACAACCACCTCCGGCAGATGTTGCAGACTGTCCAAATTGGTCTGACCTCTTGAACTCCCAACCGATAGAGTAATAAGTAACGTTAAAAGCAGTATAATATGTCTCGTTTCAATATGCATCAACCCCTACGTTCAATCTTCTGCCAACAAAGATACTAAATATCCACGTATCCACTTACTTAACATTTCTATCTACGGAATCATATAAGTATAAATAAAAACATTTACCTATCTACTATAGATAACTAAATACAAAAAAGGAGCTGTCTGTATTTCAGACAGCTCCTTTCATAACTTTATATTATCAAAAACTATCAATCATTATATCCCGGATTTTGTTCAATCAGGTTATTGCTACTCATAGCTTGTTCAGGAATAGGGAATCTGTTGTAATGAGATTTACTTGGTCCATCTGCAGGGTGATCCCACCACGATTCTGTTGTATATTTATTCCATCTGATTAAATCAGTTCGGCGACGTCCCTCACCAATAAACTCAAGCATCCACTCGTCAAGCATTCTCCACTCGTCAAGGTTGGCTGCAGTTACAGGATTGGGGTCAGCACCCTCAAAATAACGTTTGCGAACTGTATTTATTAAATTAGCTGCACCTGTTTTGTCGCCTGCGCGCATTTTGCATTCTGCAAGAGTATAATATGCCTCTGCAAGTCTCATAACAGGAATATCAGGATTGCCTTTCAATGTCTTGTCCTCTTGTGATGGCACAGGAGAAAACTTAGCCAAGCGAACACCAGAATTTTCTTCGCCCCATCTTGCGCCTTCTTTACCATGGTCGGCCTCAGCACCTGCTTGTGGAATGATACGTGCAATTTGGTCTACAAGAACTACTGTTTCTGTTGGCTTAATCTGCCTGTTACCTCCATGACAAACTGCTCCTGTCACAGGGTTAACCAATTCGCCAAAATAGAACATGCCACGCCATTTGCCTTCACCTTCATACGCATTAAGTTGCTTACGTACATCCAGTTCATGGAACTTAGCAAAAGGACTTCCAAGCTTGTATGTTCCTTTCGGACTTGGATTAGCACTTCCCGGCAGGTATGATTTGCCATCAACGTCAAGTGATGGAACCAGGCAATAGCCATTATTTCTATTGTTTATCTCACCATTGTTCCAATATTCATTCATGCCGTAGTGGTTTGAATGAGGACCAACACTTCTTTCGCTCACAGCGTTCTGACTTGGTACAGACCACAATATTTCTGTAGACTTATCATTGTCAAAGCCGAAAATGGTTGTCCAATCGTCTTCCAATTTATATGTACCATATTTACCGTCTATAATGTCTTGGCAAATGGCTGCTGCCTCTGTATACATGTCTTTTTTAATATAAGACTCTGCATTAAAATAAAGGCGAGCCTTAAGCATAGCAGCAGTGGCCTGGTTAATTGCACCTGTCTCTTGAGCGCCCAAAACAGTTTTCTTTGGCAATAATGGAATTGCTTGTGTCAGCAAACTGTCTACAAAATTAAATGTCTCAACATCTGTAGAGCGAGGCTTAATGTCTCCCTTGGTTGTAGTGTATAATGGAACACCGCCAAACATATCAAGACCAAACCAATAGAAATATGCAGAAAGCGTTTGCAGTTGCATTAAGATGGCATCACGACTACCTGTCTTAAATCCTAATTCGTCAAAATCAACAAATTCGTCAATGTCTTCCTTAGCACTCCATGCTTGTGCCACGCCCATTGAAAAAGCCCTCCACGCATCATAAACACCCGGTGTGGTTGGTGTAAAATCATGATGATACATTCTCAAAAAGTTACCACCGTCATACCAGTCATTATATCTCGATGGAACTAACATTTCGTCAGTAGTAAACTCCTGAAGCATAATAAAGTTGGAATGTGCTTGCTGGTCAGCCATACACCATGCCCAGTGTGTAAACGGACGCCCCATACGTTGGTATACCTTTTCTTGCGTGTCGAAAAACAGATCAGGTGTTGATTGCGAATAATACGTTGGTTCGACCTCACACGATGTAAACAAGTTCGAAAGTCCAACCACCATTATTATTAGTAATATATATTTTTTCATAATTCTCTATGTTTTATTTATAAACTTACTTGTAAACCTAATGTAAATGTTCTTGTTTGAGGATATATATTTGCTTTCTTTTCTATTCCTGCATCCCAACCGGTGATGTCAACCTCAGGATTCAATCCCGGATACTTGGTCAAAGTAAGCAAATTGTTTCCGGTAAAGTAAAATCTAATAGAATTAAGAAGATCTGTATATTTCTTCATTGGCAATGTGTAGCCAAGTGATAAGTTCTGAATCTTCAAGAAAGTACCATCATGCAAGAAGTAATCGCAAGGTGACGGACGACCTGTGATCTCACCGTTTTTCTCAATGGCATCATAAAGCATATTTCCTTGAGCAACAGTCTTCAATCCATATTCAAGTTCTATGGCATTATATATATCGAAGTCAATCCAGCTTGTCAATGTCATACTGAAATCCCAGTTCTTATATCCCACATTGTGGCTCCAACCTGCTATCAATGTCGGGTTGAAGTTCTTTTGATAAACACGGTCGTCAACTGTTCCGTCATCAGAGAAAATGACATTGTCGTCCTTGTCATATATTTGGAATCTTCCATCTTTTATGCCGGCATATCTATACATGAAATAACTGCCTACTTCAACATTTTCTTCCAACCTGTGTGCGTATTCAACCCAATTGTTAATGTAATCACCGTTCATATATGTTTGGTCGCCCCATAATGAACCTATAAATGTCTTATTGTGAGTTAAGTTCAATGAAGTGCTGTATTGCCAGTCTCTTGACCTCACTACGTCTCCACCAATCTCAAACTCCCAACCGCGGTTGTTCATAGTACCAATGTTCTTGTACATGCTTGATTGTGTGTATGGAGGTTGAGGAACCTCTACGCTGTAAATTAAACCTTCGATGTTTCGTCTGTATAAATCAAACTTACCATAAAGCCTATTGTCAAGTAGTGAGAAGTCTAAACCAACGTTCCACTCATGCTTTTCTTCCCAACCAAGATCATCGTTAAGGTTGGTGGTGGCTCCATAACTCATTGCCCAGTTGCCTGCAGGCATCATCCATCTTGTGTCTGAACCATACATTCTTGCTGCATAGTTTGCAGAGAAGCCTTCGTTACCTGTAACACCGTAGGCCAAACGTATCTTCAAGTCGTTAATCCAGTCAATGTCTTTCATGAAGCTCTCGTTTGATATACGCCAACCTCCTGATATAGACCAGAATGTTCCCCATCTGTTGTTAGAAGCAAACTTACTTGACCCCTCACGTCTGATTGAAGCAGTTGCCATGTAAGTGTCGTTGTATGAATAGTTTGCACGAGCAAAGTAAGCCAACAGGCGTTCAGTAATACCTTTGCTTGACTCCATCCCTGCAAGTCCTTCTGTCAATCTGGTTCCTTCTCCAAGATTCCAGAACTTCACAAGATCATTAGTGAAATTACCATTCTTTGCCTTAAAGTTGTCATTGTTGCGCTCAAAATAGCTGTAACCTGCAACTGCATTGATTGAATGAGGTCCGAAACCATTTACGTATGATAAGTATCCATCAGTATTGAATAGTTCGGTTTTGCTGAAACCCATTTCTGCCCAACCTTTACGTCCTGCACGTTGTTCCTCGCGTGAAAACATTGAACGATAATAATGACTTTCCCACTGTCTGTTTTCATAAGCAAAAGTGTGTTGATATGAAAGCCCCTCTACAGGAAGTATGTTCAGCTTAAATGAAACGTCGGGACGGAACCATTTATCCATACCTTCATCAGTTTTCAAAGCAGCTTCACCAATTTCATTCATCTCTGTGTTGTCACCCGTTGTCCAAATGTTCCAACCTGTCTGACTGTTAGGATCATAGACAGCCTGTGTTGGGTTAGCTCTCATTATTCCTTGAATAGAAGGTTTGTTCATAGTTCTCTTTGCTTGTCTGTATGTGATGTGAGAAGAAACATCCAACCATCCATCGAGCAACTTAAAGTCTGTGTTGATACGACCCGAATAGTCTCTACGGCTATCGCCTCTCAAAACACCTTTGTTGTCATCATACATAAAAGATGCGAAGATGCGTGCACTCTCTGAACCTCCTTGTAGTGTAATGTTCTGTCTGAATGATGTAGGATTGTCTGTAAGTGCTTCATCCCACCAGTCTGTTTCATGACCTTCGTCGTTCTTTGCTCCTTTGTATGTATCTATATAGTCCTTAGCGTTAAGTAAGTCGGGTTTGCCGAATGCCTGTTTGAAAAGGACTTCGCTTGAGTAGTTAACTTGCAGTTTTCCTGCATTAGCTTTTTTTGTGGTAATCAAAATAACACCACCGGTAGCTCTTGTTCCGTAGATTGCACCTGCTGATGCGTCCTTCAGAACGTCTATAGATTGAATTTCTTCAGGGGCTATTGAACGTATATCCCCTCCAGGCATACCATCTATAACGATGAGAGGAGCTCTTGAAGTGTTGATTGACGCCATACCACGAAGTTGGAAAGTGTTGCCTGAGTTAGGGCTTGAGCTCTCTGCCATAACCAAGCCTGCAACTTTTCCTTGCAATGAATTTGCAATTGATGCACCGCCCACTCCCAAGGTAATATCTTTTGAAGATAATGATGTGATGGAGCTGGTTACTTGTCTCTTTTCCATTGTTCCATAACCTACAACAACCACTTCGTCCAACAGCTCTGTGTCTGATGCCATTACAACATCTATGGTTGTTTGACCATTTACCGGAACAACTTTTGTTGTCATACCGACGTAGCTGAACTGCAATGATGCATCGGCAGGAACGTTGTTAATGGTATAGTTACCATCATAGTCTGTAACCGTACCGACAGCTGAGTTGTTCTCTAGTGTTACAGTTGCACCAATAACCGACATGCCTGTTCCGTCCGTTACCGTACCTTTAACTGTAATGTTTTGGGCTGACAGCCCTAAGGACATTAACCATAACATGGCTAAGAATAATCCTTTACATGCAAAAATTGAATGTTTCTTTTTCATTCTTTCATACATTTAATTAACATTAGAATTATTATGGGTTATTTATCAGTGTAGCCTTTTTAATAATAGCGACTAAAAAGGCATGCAAAGATACAACCGTATCAGTGCAATTCCAAAAAATTAACATAACAGACAGTAAACATAGTTGGTTTTTGTAAACATTTTATGGCTTGACAGAATATTTACGGAGTATATAAACAATAGGAGATTAATAGTTTTATTAGATAAAATTAGGGTAGAAGTGTAGGTGTTTTTCATATTGGTTCTGTGGGATTTAGTGTAAATTAACACGCTGAAATTCGCAATAAGTGGCATGAAATGTGTTCTTTTGCAGTCATTATGAAAAGAATCGAAGATATATTATCCAAGCTACTACTCCAGAATAA
>JBMNSN010000037.1:0-13001 GCA_050945215.1 Fermentimonas sp.
GGATACCATGCCCAAAATGTTGCAATCTCTCCTGCTCCTATGACTGGGTTGCTTGCCGTGAATGTAACATTGTTGCCTGAGCTTGATGTACTTGATGTTATTTTGCCATTAATAAGGTCAAACTTAGCATCGCCTCCTGCATTGTTAACAACCCAGTTTTTGTTAACATTATTAACTCCTCTCAACCCAATTGACTTTATACCTTCTAAAGCTTCCGAACTATTATTTTTTATCTTAATTCTGAACAATGAACCGATGTGCTTGAAGTTGACAGACAAGTTGTTTAAAGAAACACCTTTTTGTTGGAAATATAGTATGATGTTCTTATTATCTTGGATATCTTTTAACGATGTTGATGCACTCAGATTTTTTGCCAAATTTGCAAACTCTGTATCTTTATCCAACCCGATTCCTCCATGCACTCCATATAGGTCAAAAGCTTTGCTTGAGTCAATTTCTTCCGGTACACTAAAAGAAAACTTTGCTGTTTTGCCTTCATTTGTTACTTCAGTAACCTTAACTTTCTGGCTTTTCTTGACATCTCCTTGAACAATCAGCAAGTCTATCTCGTCATTAACTTCCCAAGAGACAGAAACCTTGTTTGCTTCCTCAGCGAGAGCTAGCCTCGATTCGACACTTTGCGTTACATCATTATCTTCACCTAAAGTTGCAGTCACCGTAAATACCTTGTCTTTGTTATTAGGTATCTGACTATTGTTTATTATATCGTCAGAATTACAACTTGCTACCATTGCCAACAAGCAAGCCAGCAGCCAGTAAATGTTTGTTTTTTTCATGTTATTTGTTTTTAATAGTGTAACTTTCTATGCTTAAATAAAACTACATATCCTCAAATATCATGTCTATTTGTTCAGAGTCATCAGTAAAAATATCCCCGCTAGCCATGAAAATATTATTCATAATTTCAATCTTCTCGCACTCCATCTTTGGAGCTACATAAACACTCTTTTTTGCTTTCAAATCTTTCATAGTTTTTTAAAATTTAATTGTTATTGTTTTTGATATTAAACTTAATCACATCACGCCCTACCACATATCTGTTATAGGGAATAATGTTTTTTCTCTTTCTTTTCTAGTAACTTTTCTTCTTATCTCTTCTTACCATATAACACTCGCTTTTTTAGCATCATAACTGACACCTGTGAGAAACGCCCTAAATTTGAGAGCCACATAGACCTATACTCTTTCAGTGCACTGATACGATGCAGATACACTATGGTTTTTTGCCCACAGCACCTACAACATCATAAGCAACGGAAAAAATCATGTAAATACATTTTAGTCAGTAAATTGAGAATTATACAAACGTAGAAACCCCTATTTCCACAATTACACAATGCACTATTAATGTCCTATATTATTTTCCCAAAATAAAACTAATACTAGCTTCCGTCTCCCAAATATCTCCTTTTGAGGCTATTATAGGTCGCTCGCTGTGTATTCCTCTATAATACTTATGATAGAAATCATGATCTCTTATCGTAGTATTCTGTTCAAAGGGACCTCCTTTTATTACCTTCGAATCACAAACAACGCGAATGCCTTTTTCATCGTTGTACATCACAATTCGTGGATTGGCAGATTTTAATTTGAACTGCCCGTCTTCATTAAATTCTATAATATTCGGCTTCTTATTTTTGTCGTCATTATATCCATACTTGGATATATCTTTCGTTACACAAAAAATTCCATAATAAACATGATCTACAGGCACTTCAGTTTCCCACCAAACCTTATTTTTGGTTACATACCCCATATCTTTGAATATTGTCTTCTTTTCATGATAACATTCAACTGGGTAACCTTCAACAGGTTTATAAGTCGAACTATGAATTAGCCCACCAGTCCCGGTCTCATGCATGGTTGAATACTGAATATAATAAAATGATGATGCCGATGTTAAAGGAATATCTTCATTGAATTTCAATTCTTTGTTATCTGCATAAAATTTAACGAAACATTTATCGTCCACATCTATTCTTTCATTACCATGAAAACCACCTGTCGCTTCCCCAACTCCGGGACGTGCCGAAAACCAAACAAACTCGTTTTCTCCTCCCGTAAGTACAGGGTACTTCTTTATCATCTCACCTTTGTTGTAGTCGAAATCACACATAAAACTGTCCTTTATTCGCCAAAGGTTTTGATATATTTTAGGGGCATATTCATGGAAGATATTAAAAAGAATATAGCTTTTCTCTCCTGTTTTTACATAAACCTCAAACTTCCCGTTTTTTTCCGATTTATACGAATAAAAAATTGGGGGAAATTTTTTCCCGTCTTTATCGTAATCCAAATTTGCCTCTGCTAAAGTTCCAAATGCGAATAATAACACTAAAAAAAGCGATAATTTTTTCTTCATTTTTTTATTTATAAAGTTCAATTCTTATCTTATTAGGAATAAAATTATAAATGTACATTCGTAATAACTCCTAGTTCAAAATTTATACCTCTAATATGCCCCTTTCCTCAAGAAGGAAAAACACTTGTGAACTCACAAACACGTAAATTCAGCTATACCATCTATTAAAGATTTTCTACTAAACCATTAAAATATTCAATAGACTCTCTTATTAGAGGCACATTGTTATCCCAATTTGCTTCATACTCAATGGTTATATATCCTTTATAGTGCTGACGTTTAAGCTCTTTAAGAATATTATTCAAATCTAATACTCCTTTGCCCCAAACCACATCACTATATTTGTCCCCATTCTGAGCAAGGTCCTTAAAGTGCATGGAAATTATCCTGCCTTCCAATTGTTTCACACATGATAGCGGATCTTCATTCATACGTTTAAAATGACCTATGTCACAATTTGAACCAAGTAATTTACTTCTGCCATCTATGCAGTCCAACAGAACCTGAGGTTTCCAGTACGATTTTTCACTAGGATGATTGTGGGTGGCTACTTTTATCCCATATTCCTTAGCAAGCTGCTCAACAATGTCCCAATCTTCTTTTGCCGGTTCTGCTGATATATAATCCATGCCCATGTCACTGGCAAACTCAAAAATGTCTTTTAGCTCTTCTCGCTTTGGAACTAAGACTCCCGTAGCAATCAACTTCACGTTCTTTGATTCAGCATATTGCTTTATCCCTTTTCGTAACTCAGGGCTCAAATCATAATTGAACATAACATCACCAAAAGAACCTCCAAGCACTTGCTTGGGATAAACTTCCATATATTTTACCCCAAGCTCTGCAGTCTTATCTATTGCTTCCACAAGAGTAAACTTGTGAAAAGTATATGATTGCATTGAAAGTTTCCAACCTAGTTTTTCTGCAGCTGACTTATTGCTTTGGTTAGAACATCCAACACTCATAACAGCAATCAGACAAAATATTATGTATCTGAAAATATTTCTCATATATATAGTTTTAATTAAATTGATAAATTGTTTTCCTCTATTCTGCTAACTTATTTAGGCATTTCAGGTAGTGAAAAACCATTATGGTAAGTGTGTTTTATCCACTCTTCTGCCATCTCTTTAGCATTAAATTCGGCAAAACGACGATCAAACTTAGGATCTCCATCTATAACAGAATAGTTGTCCACTGTTACGATTTTTATCTTATCTGTATCCGAGATATTTGTAAAACGCATATTTTCACCATCCCATCTCAGCTCTCTATGCAAACCTTGCAATCCTGACAGACGTGTTGCCAATACACCCATAACAACCATCTCATTGAACGGTCCTGAAAACTCAAAGTTAGAAGATGTCTCAAGTCTGTTTTCGGCTGACTCTTTACTAGCTCTAATCCAATCTTGTTCGTGAGCATTAGTCTTCCAAATATCTCCACTACCACCCGGAATTCTATGTATGGTTGGCGCAGGCTTCTTGAAATGTTCCATCTCTTTCTTTGGAAGCAATGTGGCATTCATTCCATAGCAACCGGTCATGATTTTTCCTTTCGTACCTACAAAAATCAATCCTCCGTTCTTGTCACCCATCATTTCCCCATCCTCAAGTTCTTCAGGCCTTGGTGGCATTAGTCCGCCATCATACCAGAATACTGTTACTTCAGGCATCTTTACGTTGCCTTTTGGTGGGCGTGCCGGGAACTTATATTCCACAATCTGTGCCTGTGGTGGTGAATATAGGTTAGCAATCGTAGAACTTGCTGAGACACTTGATGGGTATTTCAAATCCAATGCCCAATAAACAGGATCCATAATATGGCAAGCCATGTCACCCAAAGCTCCTGTACCAAAATCCCAAAAACCGCGCCAGTTCCATGGTGTATAAGCCGGATCATATGGACGCATCTTTGCAGGTCCTATAAAAAGATCCCAATCCAAAGTACTGGGAACCGGCTGTCCTCCTTGAGGTTCCGATAAGCCCTGAGGCCATATAGGTCTGTCTGTCCAGCAATGAACTTCATATACTTCACCAATAATACCGGTCTGTATCCATTCTGCTATCTCGCGACACCAATCCATTGAGTTGCCTTGATTACCCATTTGTGTCGCAACTTTATATTTTTTTGCAAGTTTAGTCAACAACCTTGACTCGTATACTGAGTGAGCAAGAGGCTTCTGCACATAAACATGTTTCCCCAAAGTTATTGAATCGGCTGCTGCAACGGCATGTGTATGGTCAGGAGTAGCAATCATAACTGCATCTATAGATTTACCCATCTTGTCAAACATAACACGCCAATCTTTGAACTGCTTTGCTTGTGGATAGTCTTTAAATGTCTTTGCTGCATATTTCCAGTCTATGTCGCATAGTGCCACAATATTTTCACTTTTCATGTTCGCCAAGTTGCGACGCCCCATTCCTCCTACACCTATACCGGCAATATTTAATTTATCACTGGGAGATGTATGCCCGTACGCCTTGCCAAGTATTGTATTTGGCACTATTGTCAGTCCTGCAGTTGCCAAACCTGCGGACTTTAAAAACTCTCGTCTTGAATAATTATTTCGCATAGTAAAAAAATATTAGTCAATAAAATTATTAAATCATTAATGGTATTTGTTTATTTTCGTCTCTCCATCTCTTCTAACACTTCTTGCGGTATATAATCCAACCAATATGGATCTTTTACAAGCTCCTTATACAGTTCCAAAGAACCTGGCTCTGTGTGTATTCGGCGGTCATAGTGGTTTTCCCAGATGACTCCTTTAACTCTTGGATAAACGTCCTTTATCCCGAACCACTCTTTCACCCAGCGCAAATGATCCGTAGTAGTAGAATAACCTCCTTCAGTAATCATTATAGGCTTGTCCTTAGATATGTTGTGAATATTTGCCATCTGTGCTATAACGTAACGACTATCCTCAGGATATAATGGACCTAAAGAAGGCGGATAACAACTCACTCCCAACCAGTCTACATAGTTGTCACCTGGATAATAGTTCTTCATCACATTGTCATGTCTTTCAGGTAACTCCATAGTGCTTGGCGACCACACAAAAACATTATACTTTGTAACACCTAGCTGTTCAGCAATGTTGTACATACGTCTCCATGCGCGCACATAGTTCTTTGTGTCACCATAATAGCCTGTCCACGAACCATTCATCTCGTTCATAGGCCTGAACCACACCGGACCAAGTGCTTTAGCCTCTTCAGAAGCCACTTCTTTGAAGTATGAGATGAAAAAATCGTCCATCTTTCCGGTAGCTATATCCACAGACTTAATTTCATCATTAGCCCAACCAAATATGAAAATTCTCTGTTTGCCATCGAAATTCTTTCCCCAATACTTTTGTCTAACATCTTGCATTTCTGCAAAATTACGCCCCCTTGCCATCTTTTGGTACCACAACATTAAAGACACCTGCTTTTCAACTCTTTTTTCATAAAGAACTACCGCATTATTATCAGTTACTCCCTCTCTGTCATCTAAATCAAAGCCATACAATGGGCAGAAAGCTCCATGATATGCACCATTCTTTGGCACATATTTAGCATCTGTTTTGTATTCTCCCAATACTTTTATTTCATCGAGTGCAATAGTAGCATTTGCTTGAGGAACAAGTTTAAACTTTACATATCTTCCATCAACTTTATCTATTTTAATGCTACTCCATACATCTTCTGTGGGTATTGTACTGTTAAATTCAAATTCACCGGCAATGTCATGCCAGTCTATGCCATCCTTGCTCAGTGATACTGATGCATTTGCAGGCATCTTCATGCTAAAAAGCTGATCTGCTATGGCATGCATAGCAACTTCTTCAACTGTTTGTACTGACCCAAGATCAAGTAATATTTCCACTGTCTGGTTTTTCCAAGCAACAATATTGTCTTTAGGGGAAGTTTTGCCCGTATCTTCGTCTGTCAATTTGCTCCCTGTACTCCATGGTTCAACAGGATATATATCAGGAAAATCTTTTGATGCTGGAACATTAGCGCGATAAAACTTACCTGCCGCCAAGTTTATTAACGTAGTAGAGTCTTGTTGCTCATCCGGGTTAAAAGTCACTTCTCCTGTTTCATAATCATATTTATTACATGCCACTGCTGACAGAAGAAATGAAATAAATAATATAAAAATCATTTTAATCTTATTCATATTCTTATTTTTTACGTAGTCGTTAATCCTATCTCCTTCCAAGCTAAAACACATAAAATGTCTGTTTATAGGCTCTGTTTAAAACGAGTATTAGGATTTTGTTTGATTGTTTGTCATTTAAAACTTAAACTGAATCTAAGTTCCTATCTTATAATAATTAGAAGTCAATGCAGTCATATTGGTAGCATACCACATAACCATTAGTAAACATAAAGTATACGTAGAGGTAGTAACCATTGTCAGAAGCTCTAAATACTACATCGCAAGTACGGCCTTTATTTTGTCCATCATTAGCAACTCCTCCATAAATACCATGTTCACCAAGTTCTACAAACTTCGCGAATGATGTCGAACTTTGATCATGTATGCGAACAACATCACTTCCATTTACATTATAAGCAAAAGGATTTACGATACCATAGGCAACAAAAGCACTATTGTTAAACTCTATATAATCTATCCCATTCATAGATGAATTTACACTATTCGGCAACAAATTTCTTGATACTATCGAATTATCTGCTCCCTTAAACCTCAAGAAATAGCGAAGATTATCATCTGTCGTTCTAGCATACGAACCAACATAAAAGTCACTATTAACATCTGAAGCTGATGTATAGACAACGTCAACACTAATTGTCCAAGCAGAAGGATTAATGATATCCAATATCACAAAATCAGGCGTTTGTGATTGTAATACACCTCCTTTAACCTGCCATCTGGCAAATTGACTCTTGCCATCTTTTCTGAAAATAGGCGTAGTTATTATTGCATCATCATCTAAACTACCTGTGATCGAAAGCGCCCAACCTAAATTCTCATTCCCAACTATATTGTATTCAATATATTTTTCTAAAACTCCGTCCATGCCCTTTTTCCTCCATACCGTGAAAGTCTTCGAGTCACTCGGAGTATAATTGCAAATCAATATGTTGCCTGAAGCATCGGAAGTCATAGAGTTGTTGGTGTATTCTCCTTTGACAATGTTCCCAAGACTCATTTTGCCCACAGGCTCGCCCGTCATATTATTCAGGTAAAGAAGTGAGTTGTTTCCCCTTTCATTAATAACCACATAGTCACTCAATACAGCCAAACTATTCGCTCTGTCTTTTGTGCTTATACCAATGTCTGAAAGTTTTTTTGCCCATTTCAGCTTACCACTGTTTTCTCTAATTCCAAACGACAATTTTTTAGGAATATCTTTTATGATTTTATAAACCAAAAAATCAGAACCATTTTGCGCAGTGACTTTAATTGTTTGTTCCTTATCAAAGTCCAATGCTTCAGTACGAGGATCGGGATAACAGGATGCTCCATGAGACAACTCAATCTCCGCCAGCTCAGTACCGATAGATTCTAATGTTATTAATGATATTGTATGATCTGCTTCATTAACTATTCCAGTCAATCCTTGTGAAGGTATGGCAAATGATTGGATACTACACTCATCATTTTTATGTATCTCTGCAACAATCTTATACTCCTTACTTACGTTCGTTATGTCATCTGTTACTGTTATGGAACATTCTTTTGTCAAATCAAAATAACCCATTGGGGGAGAAACAGTAACATTATTGCTCACGTTTGCCACTATTTTCACTTTTTGTAATACCTCCAGAGGTAAGACATTGTCTGATAATCTTGGATAGTTATAAGGAAAAGTAATGGTGATAACTCTATTTTCATGATCCACCTTACCCGGAAAATTATTTTCGGTATTATTCTCGTATGGGAAAGATGCCACTACACTTATTAGCCCAATTCTGTCTTCACCTGCTTGCTCCACAATTTCTTCAGGGCTTTGACAAGAATAACACAACAAAAATATCGCTGGAACTAAAAGAAATGATATAATTTTTGTTTTCATAATGTTCTTCATATTTTATTATTTCCATTCATCATATTGTTCAATCAGAGGGTTATCCCTTAACTCCTCTGCCGGAACAGGTACTACATAAAGTCTTGGTATAAATTCACGGTCTTTATTATCACATTCTACATATTCATACGAGTTCGAACTGCCTGTAATACGTAATCCATGAACACGATAGTTGTTGTATTCTATGTGTGCCAATCTCCACCTGCGCATATCCCAAAACAAATGTCCCTCATAAGATAACTCTACCTTACGTTCATTTCTATAGTCCTTAAACCATTCTTCCCCTTGTGACATTTTTGATGGAAGATTAACCCTGCTGCGCACTTCATTCATTGCATTTTGAGCTTCATTCAACTTATTTAGTCTATATGCGGCTTCAGCTTTGTTTAATAGAACTTCAGCATATCTGATTTCCACCCAAGTCTGCGAACTTTTCTTGTTCAATAAATCAATTAGTTGTTCATCTGCCAATTTTCGCAAAAAATATCCTGTGGTAGTTTTTCCGTAAGGAATGTCTTGAGCTCTATATGGAATAAAAACACCATTTTTACCATCAACGCTGCAATCCATCGTTTTCCCTTTCCACACTGATCCACGATAAGTTATAGTTGCTTTGAAACGAGGCTCTAACTCGTCATAAGGTGGGGTTTGTGTCGTAGTTCCATGCCAAGGTGTCCAGTCCACTTTTGTTCCGTCTGCTTTCTCATAGCTTTCCACCATCTCTTGCGTTGGTGTGGCAGGAGCACGATTCTCATAACCATCACTTCCGGGCACAACGAACAAATCAAAATTGTGATTAGGTCCGTTTAATTCATCATATTTAAATTGAAGAATGGACTCTATGTTATCTCCCTTCCATGAATCTGCATAATTATTTACCAAACCATATCTCTTCAAATTGATAACTGCATTGGCTGCATCATACGCGTCTTGCCAGCGCTCTGCATACAACATCGCTCTTGATTTCAATGCCAGCGCTGCTCCTTTTGTAACTCTGCCTTTATTCTTTTTATCCCACTCCTCAGGTAAATTCTCTGCTGCGAAATCAAGATCATCTGCAATAAACTGCCATGTTTCTTCTGCCGTGCTTCGTGCCTTTCCACCGGGTTTTGGAAGCTCATCATACAAAATAACTCCTCCATGGCGTTTAGCTAACTGAAAATATATAAATGCACGGAAAAAGCGAGCTTGTGCTTCCCAACTTTTATTTACCTCTTCGGGGAATTCACTGTATTCTTTTTGAAGAGTAAGAAATTGGTTTATTAATCTTATATGCTCATAAGCTGATCCGGATAGCCCCCTCCATATACTATAAACACAACTTTCTGCAGAGATGTTATTTGCATTCATAGAATAAGTGTTGGAAACTGCAGATATCTGGCCATATTTTAATGTTTCTGTCAAACCCTCCGTCAAACTTCCGTTAAACTGAGTGTTCCCAAATTGTCCGTAATCATGCAAATAGATATAAAAGCTATTTATATATTTATCTACCGATGATTCCTCTTGCCATATAATTACATCACTAACGGTTGATGTCTGTTTCACATCATCCAACCAGTCATCACACGATATAATTATAAACAAAGAAATTATTACTAAAATATATTTTGTTGTCAACTTTCTCATTTCGTATTATATTTAAAATGTTACTTTTAATCCTATGGTATATTTTCTTTGCTGAGGGTAATATCCATCATTTACAGCTGGAGATTCAGGGTCAATATTAAATTTTGAAACAGCACTCCATGTAAACAAGTTAAATCCTTCTGTAAAGACTCGCAGAGACTCTATATTCATATGAGCAAACAACTTTTGTGGGAATGAATATCCTATTTGCATACTTTTTAATCGTAAATAATCCCCACTCTTGTACCAAAAAGATGAAGACATATTATTGTTGCCTCCTCCAAGAGGGGTTACCTCTAAGCGAGGAAATTCTGCATCAGGATTTTCAGGAGTCCATGCATTAGCAACCAAATAAAGAGGTGAGTTTCCTCCGCCATAGAATGGTCTTGAATAAGATGTAGCTATTTGTGCGCCCGTGATGCCCGGTCTTGAAGTTTGTCCCGTCAAAGACACACTGCTCTTTAGACCAAAAGAAAATAATATGTCCACATCAAAGCCATTCCAATTGCCAAATAAGTTAACTGATCCTGTGTGAAGAGGAATTGAGCTCCGTCCAAAGTATCCTTGGTCTTGCTGTAAAGTTATTTTTCCATCTCCGTTCAAGTCTTTATATTTAATATATCCAACACGTGCCGGCCTATCTGAGAATGTTGGCGAATCTTCAATCTCTTGTTCGCTTTGGAAGAGTCCTTCAGCAATAAGACCTAATTTAGCACCTATCTGTTTGCCTGTCCTTCTTCTATATTCGGGAGCATCTTCAGAGTCACCGGCATATTTTAGCCAGCGACCATAAGCATACGACCAAATCAATTTAACGCCATAATTAACCGAACCAATTTTATTATAATGAGTTAGCGTCAGGTCAAATCCTTTGTAATCCAATTCATCAACATTGCCTGTTGAGAAATAATATTTACCCATGGATGGAGGATAAGAACCTGTTACAGAGGAGAGCTTATCATATTCATATTTGTAGAACACGTCTGCTTCTATTCCAAGTAGTCCACCCCATAGTGTTGCGTCCATACCAATGTTGTAGTTCATACATTGCGACCAAGTTAAATTCGGATTACCAAGTACTGATGGATATATTGATGACTGACTTGCATCACCTAAAACCACAGAGTTAGAGTTTATAGCCATAGTGTTCTCCCACTGAAAAGGTCTAACACCGCTCGTAGCTGTTTTCCCTATCCCTGCACGAAGCTTCAAATTGTCAATCCACTTGGCATCAAACCATTCCTCGTTGCTTGCTCTCCAGGCAATAGAAGCACCGGGCAGAGTTACCCATCGCTTGTTCATACCACCAAACAGATAACTACCGTCTCGTCTTAGTGAACCCTCAAAATAATATCTGTCTGCATAATTGTAATTTATACGCCCAACAAAACCTGCAACTCTCGATTGTGCGCTTCCACCGCCTATAACAGGTATTTTTGTTTCACCATCTCCTGTTAAATTTGTGATCTTGCTCAACTCATCTAATTGAACAAAATCTAATCCATAACCCGACGCAGAGATATTGTTGCTATTGCTTTCTCGTGTTTCTGCTAACAATAATGCACCTACTGAATGTCGGCCAAATTTATTATGATAATTAATTTTTGTTTGTGAAGTGATATTATATCTTCTCACTGCGGTTTCATACAATGATGCTGTGTTTTTATTAATACCCGGTCTCAATTGGTAAGAGAGTTCTTTTGTCTCCGGTATTGGATTTACCATTACCATTACATCGTATGGTTTGCTCAATAACTTCGTCATGCCATAATTCATGTCAAATGCTCCTTGAAACTCTAAACTAAGTCCCTTCAACCATGGGGCATCGTATTTCAGCATGAAGTCTGTTTGAACATTTACCCTTTTCTCTTTATTGTATCCGGCGTCATTGATGGCGGCGTATGGAGAGATGAAAGTACCGGTTATATTGGTAGCAACATCATATTCCTTACCTTCAAATGTCTTCTTTTCTGCCATATATGGCAACATCCTTATTACCTGTTGTTGGATAGGGCTGTAGGCATCAGGATCTGATGGAAAGCGTGGCTCATTCCTGTCGTCTAAGCGTCCTGATATTCCTAAACTCAAAGTAATATCATTTGCTATTTTTGCATTTATATTAGAACGAACATTATATCGCTGAAAATTATAATTGTCTATGTTACCTTTCTCATTCAAATAGCCGATTGATGTGAAAAACCTCAACTTGTCATTACCTCCTGATGCCGATAGATTATGGTGTTGACGAGCTCCGGTGCCTCCCATTATTTTTTTATACCAATTGGTATTTCCCCAGCCGTCTATACCTTCACGCATCTTGCGAACCATTTCTGTAGTGAATACTTCACCATCTCCCTGCATCACACGTGCCTTATTGTACCAATATGCATATTCAGGTCCATCCAACCATCTTTGCTGTTCAGCATTATTACTATAGCCCACCGTTCCGGTATAGGATATAGAAGTTTTATTTGAATCTCCCTTCTTTGTAGTAACAATAAAAGCACCATTTGCATCCAAACCATATACTGCTACAGAAGAGGCATCCTTCAATACTGTTATTGACTCAATTTCGTTAGGATCGATACCGTTGAAATCCTCCACTGTTCTTCTAACTCCATCAATCACGTAAACAATGCCTCCTTGTCCGCGAACTCTCAGTGCTGCTTGGTCGGCTCCCGGCTGACCACTCGATTGAACTGCACTAATACCGGATACACGTGTTCCAACCATATTACTCACACTCATAGCCGGTGCTTTCATCAAATCTTTGCCCGAAACACTGGAAACAGCAGTCGTAAGATCTGAACGCCTTTGCGTACCATAACCCACAACCACTACCTCGTCCAACAGCTCCGTGTCGGCAACCAATGTTATGGTTATGTTTGTATTCTTGCCCACTTTCACATCTTGCTGACGCATACCCACGTATGAAACCCT
>JBMNSN010000038.1:0-12821 GCA_050945215.1 Fermentimonas sp.
AACTCGTGACCATTCCTTGCCTCATTGTTCGCTTCAATAACCGAAGAAGGCTTTACTATACGATACCTTCCTACAAATTCCCAATCGTCAAGAACACCATCCTTAGGATCCTGATCATTACTAATCCAAAACTCGAAGATTTCAACATTCTCACCTGAGTATGCCGGACTCCATGTATCACGTTGCCAAACTTTGAAACGGCTGGCTACTATTTCTCTTCCCATATCTATGTAGTAAGAGAATGGATATCCAATATTACCTGTATTGAAGTAATTCAAGTTTTTTATAGGGTCATAGTCATACTCATTATCCCAAAGCTTCTCTATACGTCCTTCTACGTGAGACATAGGAGCATTTTTAAAGCTATCCGGTTGATGCAACCTTTCATATTCAGGGAAAGGTACTTGCTCAAAAGGATTTGTGCTGCTTGAATAATCCCATTTATCGCCATAAAGAAGCTGATCTCTCAAGAAGCTCCATGTATCCTTAGATATAGGCGCGTCAATCAATGGAGTTATTTGTCCAAAATCCAAATCTTCAGTTTCATTGCCATAACTATCTCTTATGTGTATCTTTACACCGTGAGGTTTACCTTTCAAGTTAGAAATAATAAAACGATCTTTTTTCAAGTTTGAAGAATATATCTGGCTTACATTTTTGTCGTCTATTTCCACCCTTACAAAAATTTGAACCGTAAGTTGCTGTTCATTCTCCCAGTCTATAACCAAAGATGAAAAACCGGGCTGCACCTGAACAGTTCCAAGAATAGCTTTCGTTGTAGGCTCAAGTGGCGTAACGTTCATGACAACAGGTGCTGAGTGATTGTTATCTCTATCTACTGAAAAAAGCTTAACCTCATATTCTTTGACCTGCCCCAAACCTTCAATAAAAAGAGTATCTGAATAAACACTACTTGTTTTAGAGATAGTCTCACCATTATCTATTACATACTCTCCACGGACATACAGAAAATCATCATCTGCAGGAATATCATAAGTAAAATAACCGCCCCCATTTGTTGCCGTAAACTCAACATTAGTAATCTGACTGGGTGGTGTCTTGTCACTCTTTGACACTTCATCTTCCTTGCAACTACTTAAAAGCAATAGCGATGTAATTACAACACCAATCGCACTATTAAATATGTATTTCATTTTCATAATATTATCAATTTATTTCATTACCAACCAGGATTCTGTACCAAATTAGGATTCCTGTTAAGTTCCCAAAGAGGAAGTGGCATCAGATAATCTCTTGGTGTCTGCCAAGTACGATTCTGCAAAGTCATCAACAAGTAGAACTGTTCAGGATCCACACCTGTAGTATTCCAACCTTTTGCCGGTGATGTAAATGCTCTGCTACCCTCTTTCCATCTCTGAACATCAAAGAATCTTTTACCCTCAAAACTAAGCTCAATAGATCTCTCAGTATGAATAATCTCACGTAAACCCTCCTTAGTTAAATGTTTTCCAACATTCTTAACAACCGATGCATCACTCCACACATCTTCAATATCTCTCAATCCGCCTCTTCTCCTAATTTTATTAATTGCATCATAAGCCGGCTGTCCGGGACCGTTAACCTCATTATATGCCTCGGCATACATCAAATACAAATCAGACAATCTGATAATAGGATATGGGAATTTAACCACACGTGCCCAGTGACCTGTACCTGATTCAGGGTGCACTAACTTCTTTACAGCAACACCAGTCCAGTAAAAGTCTGTTGTGTGGTGAGCACCCCTACCACCGGGGAACTCGTTATATCTCATCTTCAAATCATTGGCAACATCATGCGTACGCCATACACCTCTATCAACACCAAGCCATGCATAAAATCTTGGTTCTCTGTCAAGATGCAATTTAATGGTCTTTTCACCCTTCTGCATATATCCATCATAATAGTGATCATCAGGAACAGTCACTATCTCGTATTTATTATCATAATCATAGTTGATATCTTCATCAATAGGCACACCATTCTTTGAGTAGAATCTTTCAACCATTCTATAATCGGCACCTAGCCACTGCCATGCAAAACCTGCTTGAGTAGGGTCTGCAACCGACCTCATATTTGTTGCGTGTGCAAAACCTCCTTGCCCTTCATAGTCAAGTCCAGAATATCCCCAAATAACCTCATCATTCCATGGTTCTACAATAGAGAAACGCTCGTTGTAAGCATATTGAATTATCTCAGATGTTTTGAAATTATCAACATCCCAGAACTTCGGAACACCATCATAAACATATAATTTCTTTCCATTAGTTTCTGCTATATCTATAGCTTCTTGAATAGCCTCAAGAGCATCTTTCCATTTCTGCTCATCATAAGTCATAGGAAAATAAAGATTCCCATGCTGATCCTTAAAGTTGCTATAATATTCGCTATTACCATTAAATAAAGGACTTGCTCTAGTAATCATTACTTCAGCTTTAATAGCTTTTGCTATTTGCTGATCTACCTGACCAAGATAAGATGCATCTCTTGATACAGCCAATTTACCAGACTCAAGAGTTTTATCAATCAATCCAATTACATAATTGAAACATGAGTCAATAGTTTGTCTTTCTTGTCTTACTTCCTCTACACTTGAATATGGTTCAAGATTCTCATCAACAATAACAATTGGTCCATACAAGCGAATCAGGTAATAATGATAATAAGCTTTAAGTATGTTTACCTGTGCTGTCCAATCCTCCCTCTCTCTAGGAGTAACGTCAGGGACATTATCTATATTCTGAAAAAATATGTTACATATTCTTATTCCTTCATACAAGCTGTTTGCACCTCCGCCACCTGCCCAATAGTTAAGTATTGGGTCATTAGAGTTATTCCAACCGCGCATTATCTTAATGCCTCTGTTAAAATCTCTACTTCCGGCATAATCACTGTCAAGACGTCCAACCCACTCGTCACCTGCAAGTGACATAGAACTATGTATTTTCTCGAAGTTGGGCATATAACGATAACAAGTTGATAGGGCATTCAACGCCTTATCCCTATTCTCAAACAAACTCTCAACCTCAACGGTATTATCCGGCACAACATCCAAAAAGTCACACCCGGTAAACAGAAATGAGATGACAAGTAAGCAAATTGTAAATATTTTATATTTCATAATACTTCAAACTTTATTTATTATTTAAGAATTAAAATGAAAGATTCAACCCAAAACTATATACTCTTTGCAGAGGATAGTTAAATCCATCACCTCCCATTTCAGGATCCCATAATTTGAAAGATGTGATATTAAACAGGTTTTGACCGGCAAGATATAACCTTGCATTCTCAACACCTAAATTATCGAAGAGCGATTTTGGGAACGTATAACCCAACTCCATATTCTTCATTCTCAAGAAGCGTCCGTTACGCAACCACCATGTTGAATTAGAAACATTGTTATTTTCATTATACGAAGCAGAGAGTCTTGGCCAGAAAGCATCGGCTACCGGGTTATTAGGATTCCAATGGTCGTCTGCTATATATTGCAACGCGTTTCTCTGATTTGCAAATGGTGCAATATTATTTGGATTGATGAAGAATGAAACCCTGTCTTGTCCTTGCATAAAGAACGACAAATCCATGTTCTTATATTGTGCTGAAAGACCAAAACCATAAGTTATTTCAGGAACTATTGGATAACCTATATGCACACGGTCATCGGCATTGACAACTCCATCCATATTAATATCCTTGTACTTGATGTCACCGGCTTGAACGGTTCCACCTCCAACCTGCTGAACAGGAGAGTTAGCCACATCCTGTTCATCAATAAACAGACGCTCGGCAATATAACCCTTCCATGTATTGATAGGCCATCCTATATCACTCAAATAAGGCCATCTGTATTCCGGCTCCTCATTCTGAATTATCTCATTGTGAGCATAAGTAAAATTAAAACGACCACTTAAGATGAAATCTTTATTGAAGGCATGGTTAAGGTCTATAGAACCATCCCATCCTTTACTTGTAACTTCACCCACGTTACCATAAACATTGCTGGTAAGTCCCATAGTTTCAGGCAAATTAGCTCTTGCCTGATAAATCTGCTTACGATTCTCTGTAAAGTATTCAAGAATAACCTTCAATGATCTGTTTTTAAATAGGTCAAGCTCAAAACCAACGTTCTGTTTAACTGCAATCTCCCAAGTAATTTCAGGGTTAGCATATCTGTTAATACCAAAACCTCCGTACGAAGAGTTGAAGTTTTTACCCCAAGAGTAACCCCAAGAACCCGGGTTTATATCCGACAAGAAGAAAAATCTATCTTCAGGTCCGGCTATCTGGTCGTTACCTACCTGCCCCAAAGAGTATTTAAGTTTAAACATAGGCATAATATCCTGCAATGGCTCCCAATATGACTCATTTGACATCAAGTAACCAATACCCATTGCCGGGAATACGCCCCATCTGTGCTCCTTGGCAAATTTTTCAGAACCTGTGTAAGTCAAACTCAACTCTGCCAAATACCTATCATCAAATCCATAATTAAACCTTGCTCTCAATCCTTGCAAACGTTGAGGCAATGTTCTTTGTATGCTTCCTGCATTACCACTCGTGTTTTTAATTTCTTCTTGAGTGTATATCAACAAGCCACTTACATCATGCTTATCTGCAAATTTGTGAGAATATGTCAAGCCTCCCTCCAGATATAATCTGAATACACCATCTCTCCACTGTTCAGGATCGCCCAATGCATCTGTACCTCTTGTCACCTCTTGAAGAACATACGTATCATTAAACTCATCATAACTCTTTATGTTATATTGATATGGCGAGTAAGACCTCTTACTTTCATGGAAAGAGTCACTCTTTATTGATACCTTACCTCTCGCCATCAGACCTTGGGTGATAAAATCCAAATTCTGATCCAATGAAAACTGAGATGTTATCCTACCTACTGACCCATCCTTATAACCTCTAACCATCTGAGCAAACGGGTTTTTCATTGAACCTGTAGCATTAGACCCGAAAAGCGTATGTTTTACATAAGCATGCTTTTCATCAGGTAAATAAAATTTAGGGAACTCTACAGGGTTGGAGTTCATAACACTCGCAAAAATAACATTCGTGTTATCAAGAGGACCTGTATAGTTCTCAAAAATTGAGTTCATGTTAATATCAAACTTAGTAGTAGGGGTCAAATCCATAGTAATGTTTGTAAGGATATTGAATCTACTGATGTCGATATTGTTCTTAAAATTATTTAGCTTGTTGTTTTTCAAGATACCTTCCTCCTTGTTATAACCAACTGCCAAATAGTATTTAACAACAGAACCTCCGCCCGATACATTAAAATTATAATACTGATTGAATGCCGTGGACTTGAACATTTCGTCATACCAGCTTATATTAGGAAATGCGTACTCATTAAGTCCGTCCATAGTATTCTGAATTTTCTGTGCGCTATAATATGGTTCCAACAGAGGATTATCATTAAACTGTGCTTGATTATACAAGTTCATGTAAGTCACGCCATCAACAGTTTCTTGCACCTTGGTTGGTGAAGAAAGGCGTCCTTCAGCTCTAAATGAAATTTTTGGCTTTCCTGCCTGCCCGCGTTTAGTAGTAACCATTATAACACCGTTAGCTCCCTTTGAACCATACAATGCTGCAGAAGTAGCGTCCTTCAATACAGAGAAAGAGGCAATGTTATCGGGATCAACACGCGCCAAGTCGTTTGCATCAACCTCAAATCCATCCAATAAAATCAAAGGACTGCTAGCATAACCAAAAGTAGTTACACCACGGACAAAGAACTGAGCATTATCAGCTCCGGGTTCTCCACTTCTTTGATAAGAAATAACACCTGCCAAACGTCCTGCCAATGCAGTAGTAAGGTTACTTGACGGCACTTTCAGTTCAGAGGGGTTGATTGTCTCAATTGAAGAAACAACACTCTCCTTTTTCTGTGTCGCAAATGCTGTAACTGTCACCTCATCAAGCATCTCTACATCCGGCACCATATTAACATTATAAACCGATCCGGTACCTACTTCAATGACTTGAGTTTTCATACCAACAAACTGGAAGCGAAGTTCCTCACCTGTTGCCACCTCAATTCTGTAAGCGCCATCAGCATCAGTAATAACTCCACCATCACGTGATACTACCTGAACGGTAACACCGGGCAACGGTTCGTTCATGTCGTCAACAACAACTCCGGAAACGGTACGCCTACTCTGCTGTATCAAGCGTATGTCGTCAACCGAAAAGCCACCTTCAGCAAATACATTCAATGAAAAGAATGCAATGCATAGCGCAGCTAACTTAAGATTAAGACTGAATTTCTTTCTGTTCATAGTCAAAAGATTTCACTTATATTTAATTTAAAAAAATTTACAATGTCCCTAATGTGATAAATATTAAACATTTAGTAAGTATCAATACATTAAGACTATATTTTAAACACTATTTTCAAAGTATTAAATAAAAGCATAGAAATAGCGCCAAATATATTTACATAAGCAAAAATACAATATTTTATTTAAACGCAAATCTAAAAACTCATTTTATCGACTTTTTTAGTTTATTTTAAGGTTAATCCTTACACTAATACCCTAAATGTTAAAACCAAACGCAAAAAAAATACACTGTTCAGACCTCTTGCCAACCAATAAAGAGATAATTCTTACAATACAATAGAGAATATATAGATATAACATCAAAAAAAGCAGAAATAAGAAGTCCGTTACAAAAGTATTTCTACCTTTGTATCAAAGAATACTAAACATTAAACATATCACAACTCAAACTATGAAAAAGAATCTGATAATATTTCTTTGTGTCAGCATTTCCATAATTTGCACATACACATCATGCGACAACGGATTTGAAGATTGCCACAACACAGTACTTATAACAAACAACAGCAGTAAAACCATCTATGCAGTAGGAACTTTAAAAGAGGGATTCTTCAATTTTAATCCCACAAAAGAGGATATCGCCGACGACTACCGAATTAAACCAAACGAGTCTACCAAAGCAAAAATCGGAATACAACTCTCATGCTGGGAACAAACACTGGAACAAACAGGTGGATATTTATATATATATATTTATGATGCAGAGTTCTTGGAGAACCCTGAAAACAATTGGTCAGATGCACAAAAACATCCTATAAAACAATTCAAGCTCAATGCCAAAGACCTGAAAAACATGAATTGGGAGGTCAAGTATAAGAATTGATTTCAGCCAACAAGCAAATTCTCTGCTAATTTTCCTACATATTTACGAGCAACATTAAGAGTGGCGAATACTATATAATCGAGTGAAGATTATATAGTATTCGCCACTAAATTATTATCAGCCCAATTGTTTCTTCTAAATAAGAGTTTGCAGATTCACAATAAGGTGCGAAAGTAGACGATATTTTCAAAACAAAAAATAATAGCAACATTCTTTCATAAGAACACAAATATTTTCATACATATAACTCTTAATCAAACGACTTATATGCCTGTATCACTCTTTACGGCTTCACTTCAACGATATAACGATATACTTTCTCCGCATCATATATACAAAATCGTATATATATCGTATATGTAATACGTAGAGAGTAATAGGCTGGTGCAAACTTGTGAACAACGCCATGAATATTATTAAGTATAGTAAACTGCAATAGAATAATAGTGTAAATAAGCACACACAAGAGGTAAACCATCATCATTTTTGTTACGAAAAAGTGAAAATTAATAACAAAAGAGAGAATATTTCCTCAAAAATGTAGATAATTAAAATATAATTTATACTTTTGCAGAACAATGAAGATGAAAACATCACATATAAGCATATCTATTTTGGCTTTGTCGCTCCGACGATGCCATTGATTATAACGGCCAAAACCTTGGTTGTTACCCTCCTTAATTATGCTTTTATTGCTTCATTGCAATTTCTTTCATCATAACAACTTTACTTTTTTATTTTATTTGAAATGAATGTAGAAATTCATATTGCTAACAGTAGCTATTTAGGTTATGCACAGGATATTTGCGACTTGATATATGAGTCGGCACAAGCGCGTGGCACAGGCATTGCCAAACGTACACCTGAGTATATTGCCTCTAAGATTGAAGAGGGCAAAGCTGTCATTGCTTTGGACGGTGATAAACTGGTCGGGTTTTCTTACATAGAGACTTTCAGCCACAAACGATTTATTTCGAATTCGGGACTTATTGTTCATCCCGACTATAGGAATCAGGGATTGGCAAAGAGGATAAAAAAAACGATATTTGAGTTATCTAGAAAGATGTATCCCAATGCAAAGATATTCAGCATTACGACAGGGCTTGCCGTCATGAAGATGAATACGGAGTTGGGATTTAAGCCGGTAACTTTTTCGGAGCTTACAGATGATGAAGAGTTTTGGAACGGATGCAAGGGTTGCAGGAACTATGACATTTTGGAGCGCAACAACTTTAAGATGTGCTTATGCACTGGTTTACTCTACGATGGCAAGAACGAAAATAATCAATTGCGCAGTTCTTTTGCCAAGAAGGTTGTAAAACCTGTTGTTAAACCAAAGAAAACAAGTAAAATATACAAGAAATGAAAAAAAAGGTAGTTTTAGCGTTCAGTGGCGGACTGGACACATCATTTTGTGTACCATACCTAATCAACGAAAAGGGCATGGAAGTACATACAGTTATAGTTAATACAGGGGGATTCACCAACGAGGAGGCTGCCAAGATTGAAGAGCGCGCACTCAAGTTGGGCGCTACAACACACACGTGTATTGATGCAGTTGAAGAATATTACAGCAAGGGCATCAAATATCTGATATTCGGAAATGTATTGAAAAATGACACATATCCTCTGTCGGTAAGTTCAGAAAGGTTTTTCCAAGCAATGGCCGTGCTTAAGCATGTGAAAGAGTTGGGTGCCGATGCTGTGGCACACGGCAGCACCGGAGCAGGGAACGACCAAATAAGATTTGACTTGGTGTTTGAGGTGTTGGCACCTGAGGTGGAGATAATTGCACCCATTCGTGAATTGGCATTGAGCCGCCAGCAAGAGATAGACTACTTGAAAGATAAAGGCTTTGACTTCTCGTGGGAAAAATCAAAATACTCAATTAACCAAGGTATTTGGGGAACAAGCGTGGGTGGTGTGGAAACACTTAAATCATCATGTGTGTTGCCCGAAGAGGCTTATCCATCGCAAGTAACAAAATCGGGTAGTGAAAGAATAAAGATAGGGTTTGAGATTGGGGAGCCTGTGATGCTTGATGGTGAAAAGCTTGCTCCTGTTACACTTATACACAAACTACATAAGAGGGCTTCTCAATATGGCATTGGTCGCGATGTGCATGTGGGCGACACCATTATTGGCACCAAAGGCAGAGTGGCTTTTGAAGCACCTGCACCGCTTATATTGGTGAAGGCTCACCATCTATTGGAAAAGCATATATTAACAAAAAACCAGCTTTATTGGAAGAAACAATTATCGGACTGGTATGGTCAGTTGATGCACGAGGCGCAATACCTGGAGCCTGTAATGCGTAACATTGAGACCTTTTTAGACGATACACAGAAGTACATCACCGGAGAGGTGGAAGTGGAGCTTCGCCCTTATCACTTTGCCGTGTTGGGATGTTCAAGCAAATATGACCTTATGAACTCACGCTTTGGAGAGTATGGAGAGAGTAACAAATCGCTCACCGGACAAGATGTAGTTGGATTTACCAAAGTAACTGCCAATCCTTTGAAGATATATTATACTATTCATGAAAATGATTAATGTAAGCATAGTTGGAGGAACCGGATACACAGCCGGCGAGCTTTTACGAATATTGGTCAATCATCCTAAGGTCAGAATTGAATCGGTGCTAAGTACAACTATGGCCGGCAAGCGAATTGATGAGGTGCATAGAGATCTGATTGGGGAAACAGATCTTACTTTCACAGACAAGTTTGACAATCCGGATGTGATATTCCTATGTTTGGGACATGGGCTTTCAAGAGATTTCTTGAAGAGCAATGTTTTGCCGGAAGAGTGTAGGATAATTGACCTTGGCAATGATTTCAGAAATGAACCGACGTTTGATGGTAAGAACTTTGTATTTGGGCTGTGCGAAAAGAACCGTGAAGAGATTAAAAATGCTAAGTACATTGCCAATCCGGGGTGTTTTGCCACATCAATAATGCTTGCTCTTCTTCCATTGGCTAATGAGAATCTTATAACTGACGAGGTTCATATTCATGCAATCACCGGATCTACGGGTGCGGGCAAAAGGCCCGGAGAAACAACTCACTTCAGCTATAGGGATAACAATATTTCTATTTACAAGCTATTTACACATCAGCATATTGAGGAGATAAGAAACACGTTGATGGATGCCGGCAACAAAGACTTGCCACAGATAAACTTCGTTCCTATGAGGGGTGACTTTACACGTGGTATATTTGCAAGCGTCTATACAAAATGGGGAAACAAAATATCGGAAGATGAGGTAGTTAAGCTTTATAAAGAGTATTATAAAGAGTCACCATTTGTATTTATCTCCGAGAAATCGGTAAATCTCAAGGAAGTGGTGAATACTAATAAGGGGTTGCTACATATTGAATTTCACAATGGATATATACACATAAGTTCAATAATAGACAACCTTTTGAAAGGTGCATCAGGTCAGGCGGTGCAAAACATGAACTTGATGTTTGGTTTTGAAGAAAGTATGGGGTTAAAACTTAAAGGTAGCGCATTTTAACATGAAACTTTTTGACGTATATAACTTGTGGAACATAGAGCCGGTGAAGGCAAAAGGTTGCAAACTATGGGATAAAGATGGTATAGAGTACTTGGACCTATATGGAGGACATGCTGTTATCTCCATAGGGCACTCCCACCCCACCTATGTGAAAGCCATCAGCAGTCAGATTGAGAAAATTGGGTTTTACTCCAATTCGGTGATCAACTCTTTACAAAATGAGCTTGCCAAAAAACTTGGAGAGCAGTCGGGATATGAAGACTACTCTTTGTTCCTATGCAATTCGGGAGCAGAAGCCAATGAGAATGCATTGAAACTGGCATCTTTCAAGACAGGCAAGTCGCGTGTAATCGCCTTTGGGAACTCGTTTCATGGCAGGACATCGGGGGCAGTGGCGGTGACAGACAACCCTGCCATAAGGTCGCCATATAATGAGTGTCACAATGTTACTTTCGTTGAATTGAATAATATTGACGCAGTGGCTCATGAGCTTGACAAAGGAGATGTTGGTGCTGTAATAGTAGAGGGAGTATTAGGAGTTGCCGGAATATTTGTTCCCGAAGCAGAATTTCTAATAAAATTAGAAACTATATGCAAAGAGCATAATGTTTCGTTGATTCTTGATGAGATACAGTCGGGCTACGGTCGCACAGGCAAGTTTTTCTATCATCAGCATGTAGGTATAAAACCAGACCTAATAACTGTGGCTAAGGGTATGGGCAATGGATTTCCTGTGGCGGGAGTTCTTATATCACCAGAGTTTAAGGCTACAAAAGGGATGTTAGGCACAACATTCGGAGGCAATCACCTGGCATGCAGTGCAGCCATTGCCGTTCTTGATGTTATGAAAGAGGAGAAACTCCTTGATAACGTTGTAACTATCGGCAAATATCTGAAAGAAGAGCTACTCAAGATTGATGGTGTTAATACAGTAAGAGGTGAAGGGCTAATGTTGGGAATAGAGTTTTCTCCCAACAATGAGGATTTGAGAGATAATCTGCTATTTAAGAGTAAGATATTTACCGGCGTAGCAAAAAATAATGTAATGCGTTTGCTTCCTCCATTGTGCATAAGCAAAAGTGAGGTAGACTATTTCTTGGAACAATTGAAAATCAATATTACTATATAGATGAGACATTTTACTTGCGTTAACGACATTGGCGATATTGAGCAGGCACTCGAGAATGCTAAACAAGTCAGGAATCGCCCTTTTGCGGACCAGGAGCTCGGCAAAAACAAGACTCTGATGCTTATTTTCTTTAATTCAAGTTTGCGAACAAGACTAAGCACTCAGAAAGCAGGTATGAACTTAGGCATGAACGTAATTGTGCTTGATATCAACCAAGGTGCATGGAAGTTGGAAACTGAGAGAGGTGTGATTATGGACGGCGACAAATCGGAACATCTGCTTGAGGCCATACCTGTGATTGGTTCATATTGCGACATTATAGGCGTACGCTCTTTTGCTCAGTTCAAGAGTAAAGAAGAAGACTACAATGAGGTAATACTAAATCAGTTTATAAAATATTCCGGTCGCTCGGTGTTCAGCATGGAGGCTGCGACACGACATCCGTTGCAAAGCTTTGCAGACTTGATAACTATAGAAGAATATAAAAAAGTGGAGCGACCAAAGGTCGTGATGACATGGGCACCTCACCCAAAAGCGTTACCTCAAGCTGTACCGAACTCTTTTGCTGAGTGGATGAATTCAACAGACTATGAGTTTGTAATTACCCACCCAGAGGGCTATGAGCTGGACGAGAAGTTTGTGGGTAATGCAAAAGTTGAATATGATTGGCGAAAAGCATACGAAGGTGCCGACTTTATATATGCAAAGAATTGGTCTGCATACAGAGATCCCAACTATGGCAAGGTAATCAGCACAGATATGTCGTGGACAGTTGACAAGGAGAAGATGGCACTCACCAACAATGCCTATTTTATGCACTGTTTGCCTGTAAGACGAAACATGATAGTATCAGACGATGTTATTGAGAACGAAAAGTCTTTAGTGATACCCGAAGCTGCCAACAGAGTGGTTTCTGCACAGGTGGTCATAAGGGAGATGTTAAAGAATTTGTAATACTTTACGGATAACAACAGTAACAAA
>JBMNSN010000039.1:0-12482 GCA_050945215.1 Fermentimonas sp.
CGTATATGGGCAATTCTGTCTATAATGGCATTACTAAGGCATCATTGGCCTCAATCTGATGCCTCACGCACGCGTAACAATTAAATTGGTTCGAGCAAACGGATTCGCTGCGAATTTGAGGATTTAAAAAATCTTATTCGTTTTTTTATGTCATATAACTCATAAAAACAAGCATTATTTTTATTTGGCAAAGCATTTATAACTAATCAAGATGGCATTTTATATAACTATTATTATTTGTCCATATTTTTGGAAAGCAATAAAACATAATGGTTATAATCTAATACCTACCAAGTAGCTAACAGCTCTTGATCATATATACGTTATATATACAAAAACGTATATGTGAGACGGAGGGATTATGGTTAAAAGAGGCGGAAGATTACTCTGTTTTCAATATAAAATTGTAATATTGTGGTATTCTTATTGAATTTAATAAAATGAGAAAGATAATAGCTTCAATAGTTTTTGCTACCCTTTTAATCATACCTATAAAGGCACAGCATGCAATGTTACCAACCAATCTTACTGTAGAGTATTTGACCAGCCCTACCGGATTGGATATTGCAAAACCTCGTTTCAGTTGGACTCTTAAATCGGGCACAGATGGTATGTATAATCAAAAGCAGACAGCTTATCGTATTTTAGTCGGCGCATCGAGCGAGGATATTGACGAAAATAATGGATCCATGTGGGACAGCGGTTGGGTTTCATCTTCCGATATGCAACTCGTTGCTTATAAGGGCAAACCTTTACAGTCGGACTCTGAATATTTTTGGAAAGTTTTGGTGAAGGATGAGAAAGGAGTGTTGTCAGCGTCTGAGGAAACGGCAAAATGGACTACGGGACTATTTTCAGAACAAGAATGGACTGCAAAATGGATTGGTTCCGACCAAGTTTATGAATACGTGGAGGAGGGCAACAAGATATATGATCCTTGGTTAAGAAAAACGTTCCACTTGGATGTCAACCCGGGTAAGGCTACGCTTTTTGTGGCATCAGTGGGCTATCATGAAGTGTATGTGAATGGTGAGAGGATAAGTGAGCATGTTCTTGCTCCTGCCGTCACCGACCACTCACAGCGTGCACGCTACATAGCTTATGATATTGCTCCATCACTTAGGGCTGGGAAGAATGTTATTGCACTGTGGCTTGGAACCTCTTGGTCTATCTTTGCACCATATAGCACTACCGACAAACCGAGAACACCGATAGTTTTGGCTCAAACTGATATCTATGATTGTGATGGTGATAGATTGATACGTATTGTTACTGATGAATCGTGGAAAGCTAAATATAGCCCTAATAAGCTTATCGGTAATTGGGGATTCCCTTTGCCGGGAGGTTTTGGGGGAGAGATTTATGATGCCAATATGGAGGTGCAGGGGTGGAACACGACTGATGTTGACGATCAAAATTGGAGTGATGTAACAGTATATTCACCTAACCTTAAACTATCAGCGCAAAGAGTTGAGACCAACAGAAAGTCTGACGAGATAAAACCTGTACGCATAGATAAGCTTTCTGATGATTCGTATAGGGTGGATTTTGGAGTAAACTTTGCAGGATGGACTGAATTTGCCTTGAAGGGCATGCCCGGCGATACTGTAAGGTTCTTAATTTCGGAGAGAGAACAGGAGGAGATGACATTCAGTCATAACAATGCATACGTGATAGGAAAGTCTGGCAGAGGAACTTTCAGAAATCGATTTAATTATAGTTCCGGGAGATGGGTAACCATTAAAGGGTTGCGTACGGCTCCAAAGATAGATGATATAAAGGGTTGGATGGTTAGGACAGATTTTGCCGATGCAACAACGTTTGAATGTTCCGATGCGCTTCAAAACTGGATATACAATACTGTAAACTGGACGTTTGAAAATCTGTCGTTGGGAGGATATATTGTGGATTGTCCGCAACGTGAACGCGATGGATATGGAGGTGATGCACATGCCACATCTGAGACCGGATTGCTTAACTATAAGATGGGTGCGTTTTACAGCAAATGGATGGAGGACTGGCGCGATGTACAAGGTACCGAACCTATGGTGGGTAATATGAATGACCCTGAATGGGCTGGGAAAGAGGAGGGCAGCGGTCGCAGGCTTGGAGGTGGAATATTGCCTCAAACGGCACCTACCTATCATGGAGGTGGTGGACCTGCATGGGGAGGCATAGTCGTTACCTTGCCTTGGTTTATGTATGAATATCAAGGAGATAGGCGTATTCTTGAGGAGAATTTTGATTTGATAAAAGGTTGGCTTGAGTTTCTTGATACACATGTTGAGCATGATTTGCTTAAGCGTTACGGTGGTATGTGGGATTTTCTGGGTGATTGGCTTTGGCCGGATGCAACGGCACAGGGTATGAACAACTACTCTGAAGAGACAGTGTTCTTCAACAATTGCTACAGAGTTTACAACCTTAGAACGGCAGCGAAGATTGCTAATGTTTTGGGTAGAACAGCGGAGAAAGAAAAGTGGTTGAAACAAGCCGAGGCGTCAAGTAAGGCTATTCACAGCAAATACTACATTCCTGAAGAGTATAACTATTCGGACAAGAGTATGCGAAGCCTTGCTGCTGCACTATATGGAGATGTTATGCCAAGGGAGTTGAGGCATAAAGTGATGCAGAGTTTGGAGGATGAGATACTCATAAACCGCAATGGTCATATTGACGTAGGGATAACAGGCGGAGCGATGCTGTTTAAGGTGTTGCGTGAAGAAGGTCGTGATGACTTGATATACTCAATGACTTCGCAAACAACGTATCCTAGTTGGGGATTTATGCGTGAGAATGATGCAACAACTATATGGGAGATGTGGGAGAAAGATTTACCCGGCCATTCGCTACTGCACAGCTCATATCTCTATCCAGGTGCGTGGTACATTGATGGTGTGGCAGGGATAAGAAGAAGGAGTGATTCGCCAGGATTCATGAAGTTTGATGTGCGTGTACCAAAGTTTACAGAGGACCAAATAAATTGGGCAAAGGCTACATACGATTCGCCCGCAGGGATGATAGAGTCGCGGTGGAAACGAGAAGAGGGCAAAACGCAATTAGAGGTAGTTGTCCCTCCAAATTGTTCGGCAGTAATATACTTTCCCAATGAGTTAGGTAGGAAAATAAAAGAGTCATCCGGATATGCAAAAAATGTTGGAGAGCAAAGCAGTTATGTGTTGTTTGAAGTAGGGTCGGGTAGGTATATGTTTGAGAATTGAAAGATGGGTCTGAGGATATCTTTGGAGAGAGATAAAAGGCATAGATGAAAAAGTTTTAACCTTAATTGTCTTTTTAATATTTTTTCGTTTTTAGAGTACATATCTACGAAAAAGGGACTTAATTCTTTATAGCTAACTAGTAGTTTTGCCTCTATGAAATAGTCATGGAGAGTGAAACTTCAATGCTATTTGTACGTGAGAAGCATATACTGAATTATTGCCAATCATAGTACTGTGAAATGTATTCTTAATTAACTATTAAATTTTAATGAAAACTGACATGTGGAAGAGAGTTATTTCTTTATTGGTTGTTTTTATTTTGCCCGGCATAATAATTACTGCTTGGGCTCAGACACATCCTATCAGTGGTAAGGTGGTAGATGTTTCCGGTGAACCTCTGATTGGTGTAAGCATAATGGAGGTTGGAACTACGAATGGAACAGTTACCAACATTGATGGTGATTTTAAATTGGATTTGAAAGATGCTAATTCTAAGTTGAGATTTTCGTACGTTGGTTATGAAGATTTGGAAGTTGCATTGAACGGTCGTAGCAATATTGATGTGACGCTAAAAGATGCTACTAGTGTATTGGATGAAGTTGTAGTTGTTGGTTATGGTTCGATGAAGAGAAGTGACTTGACAGGTGCCATAAAAAGTATATCTATGGAGGAACTGCCATCTACATCTGTTACTAATTTGACACAACAGCTAAAAGGTTTTGCAGCCGGTTTGAATGTTTCAGGAGGTTCGGCCGCCGGCAGTTTGCCATCAATGTCTATCAGAGGTCAAAATACTTTATCGGCAAGTAATAACCCACTGATTGTTCTCGATGGTATTATATTTAATGGAAGTATTGCCGACATCAATCCCAATGATGTTGAGAGAATTGACGTGTTGAAAGATGCGAGTTCTGCCGCCATATATGGTTCGAGGTCTGCCAATGGTGTTATTCAGATTACCACAAAGAAAGGCAAAAGCGCCAAGCCAACGGTTACATTTGAGAGCTCATTTGGTTTGCAGGATTATACCAATAACCCGGTGAAGTGGATGAACGCAGAGCAGTATGCCCACAGGTTGGTTGATTATAACTATTTTCAATCTTTGTATACTTGGTATAAAAAAATGCCTACCAGCCCGACAGACAAGGGCGGTAAGCCTGCCCACCCGGGATATAGCGATGAAACGATATTGGGTTTTTTGAAGTCGGAAGATGAGAAAAACAACTGGATGGCAAGGAACGATATAGATTGGATAAAAGAGGTTACGCGTAAGGCTCCTGTGTCCAACTATAATGTTAATATGTCAGGTGGTGGTGAAAAGCACAACTACTTTGCTTCAGTATCTCATACTAATCAAAGTGGTGTATTGAAAGGAGATGAGTTTAAAAGAACTACAATAAATCTTAAGGTTGAAGGGGATGTGTTTGATTGGTTAACTATTGGTTTTAATTCGAATAACACATATAGAGATAATTCCGGTATTGCTGCAGACATGTATGGAGCGCAGAATTCCAGTCCGTTAGCAAGCAAGTATGATGAAAATGGAAGATATCCTACTAGGTTCAACGATGAATTTTTGATGAGACACCCATTAAGGTATGAATATATAGATGACTCAGAAAAGAGGAAGAATATATTTTTGACAGGTTATGCCAAGGTTAAGATTCCATTTATAAAGAACTTGGTTTATGACTTCAATTACTCAAACAATTATACTACTTACAACAAGAAAACATATTATCCAAGTTATGTTGACGATGGTATGGCTAAGGAAGGTGTTGCAAAGATCAGTAACTCAGAAAGTACATACTGGATATTTAATCACATATTGAGGTATGTTGAAACATTTAACAAGATTCATAAGGTTGACGCCACATTACTGTACACGCAAGATAAACTTTATGGTAGTGGTTCGAAAATTGATGCCAATAAGTTTTCGAGTGAGATATTGGGATATAATAATGTTGGATTTGCACAACAATATTCTATAGGTTCGTCGGCTTATGAGCAGACCTCTTTGGGTTATATGGCAAGATTGAATTATTCATTGATGAATAAGTATTTATTCACCGGAACCTTCAGAAGAGATGGTTTTTCAGGGTTTGGCAGTGATAACAAGCTCGCAAACTTCTATTCTGCATCTTTGGCATGGAACATTTCTGAGGAGAACTTCATGAGTGGAACCAAAGATTGGATTGATCATCTAAAACTTCGTATATCTTATGGGCAGAATGGTAATCAGGGTATAGGAAGATATTCAAGTTTATCGAGGATGGTAACTCAGAACTATGTTTTTGATAAAACACCATCAATTGGATTAGCTCCTAGTACATTGGGTAATGAGGGCCTTGGTTGGGAAATTACTAACAGTAATAATATAGGTGTAGACTTCTCACTTTTCAATCAGAGACTTTTTGGTAATATTGACTACTATGTGTCGAACACCAATGATGTTTTAGTTAGGCGTAATTTACCGGGATCGACAGGTTATCCAAACGTATGGACCAACATAGGAAAAATTAGAAACAGAGGAGTTGAGCTGGAACTTAATTCTGTAAACCTGGATGGAGAGTTGAGATGGGAAAGCAGATTTGTATTTTCTTTGAACAGAGATAAAATTGTTGACCTTTATGGCGATGGAAAGGATGATATAGGTAATCAGTGGTTTATAGGTAAATCAATTAGTTCTGTATACAACTACGAGAGGTTGGGAGATGTATGGACGGAAGAGGATTTGTATTCAGGTAAAATCTTAAAAGACTTCTATCCCGGTCAATTTAAATTAAGGGATTTGAATGGAGATAATAAGATTACAGCAGCCGATGATAGGAAGATTGTAGGCTATACGACACCTAATTACAGGTTCGGTATTGGTAATACATTGTCGTACAAAAACATCAGCCTTTATTTCTTCCTAAACTCTATTCAGGGTGGAAATGGATATTATATTGGAGACCTGAAACGATTGCTTGAGGCTACATCTGATTATGACTATGCACAAAGGACCAATCAGCCGGCTATTAGAGAAAACTGGACACCTGATAATGGTGTAACTGATACTCCTGCTATATATAATTATCCTTCAATTGCATCAGGAAATTATCAAGACAGAAGTTTTGTAAGGCTGCAGGATTTGTCGTTATCGTATACGTTCCCGAGCAAGTTGATTAGGCCTATGAATATTCAGTCTTTAAGAGTTTATTTGAGTGGACATAATTTATATACTTGGACTAACTGGGAAGGTTTTGATCCAGAATTGGGAGGTTATTATGATATGATGATTAGAGACTTAAGTATAGGGTTAAGGGTTAGTTTTTAATGATGTAAATTGATAATATTATGAAATCTTTATATAATAATTTATTGAAATTCTTTATGATATTTGCACTTATTGTAATAAGTGTGACCGGATGTGATGAGAATAAGATTTTGGAGGAAAAGCCATTGGATTTTTTGACTCCAACAAATGCATATACGACCCCTGATGGAATAGAGCAGGGTATTGTAGGGTTATATACCGGGATAAGAGATAAGTGGACATATCAATTGATAAGTGAACAACCTTATGCTTTGTATGGATTGGGAACTGATGTTGGATATGATGGTGAGACTCCGGGAGGTCAGAGGTTTTTGACTAATTATAAAACTAGTGTAACGCCAGAATACAATATTATAAACACTTGGTGGCGTACACTATATAACCAGATTCAAAGAGCCAATATGATATTGAGAGATATAGAAAATATAGACGAAGGATTGTGGAGGGATGTGGCCCAAAAGAATTCCTATATAGCAGAAGCCAGATTTTTTAGGGCTTGGTGTCATAGATTGGCTGTGACATTATGGGGTGATGTGCCTTTGGTTGATTACGTTGTTAGTGATGCTAAAGTTGATTTCATAAGAAACCCTAAGGAAGATGTATATAAACTTATTGAAGATGACTTGCTATATGCCAGCCAAAATTTACCTAAGCCGGGTGACGAAAAATCACCGGGCAGATTAACTCAAGGTGCTGCACTGCATCTTTTGACTGATGTGTATCTTGCTCAAAAGAAATATCAGCAAGCTGTTGAGTCATCCACTAGAGTTATTAATGACTTTGGATATCACTTGATGACTGAAAGATTTGGTAATCAGGATGATGTTTTTGGAAGTGGTGATGTGTATTATGATCTTTTCAGGTATGGCAATCAGAATCCTCCTTTAAATAAGGAATCTATTTGGGTTATTCAGTTTGAACCGAACCAGGAGTTAGGTGGTGGAAAGCATTATTGGTCAGGGATATATGGTCCGAGACTTTCAAACTTTGGTCTTGCTCCTGACGGTAAAGATGCATTTGACCCAAGATATACTGATACTTTGGGAGTTCAGGTGGCACGAATGAGGGGTACTAACTTGGTTTATTATGGTGTTTGGAAAGATAATTGGGATAATGATATTAGGAATGCACCTCACAATGTAAAGAGAGATTTTTATTACAATAATCCTAAGTCTGAGTATCATCTTAAGAAAATAGACTTGTCTGAATTTAAGCCCGGAACAAGGAATTTGCTTAAAGATACTACAAATTATATATTCCCATTTTTTATGAAAGGGTGGCAAGCTGTTGTTCAAGCTACAATATCTGACCCCGGACGTGGAGGTGGCGGATATACCCACACTGATTTTGCAATGATGAGATTGGCAGAAACATATTTGCTTAGGGCTGAAGCTTATTTGGGCTTAAACGATAAGGAAAATGCCGCAAAAGATATTAATGTTGTTAGGGCACGTGCAAAAGCTAAGCCCGTTATGCCTGAGCAAGTAGATATTGATTATATTCTTGATGAAAGGATTAGAGAACTATATTTGGAAGAGATGAGGATGATAATCTTATTAAGAATGGGAAAACTGGTTGATAGAGTTAAAAGATATCATGATAATCCTTTACTTCCAGGTGCAGGGATTGAGGAACACAACAATTTGTGGCCTATTCCACAAAATCAGATAGACCTTAATTATGGTGCTGAATTTAAACAAAATCCAGGTTACTAATATTATTTTATTTCAGATTATTAATAAACTGCATATTCATATAATTAAATAATCTCGAACGCCAGGGCTGAAAAGTCCTGGTGTTTTGTTATTATCTTCTTGGTGAATTGTATTTGTTTATGAATGTCTGATATTTATTTTATGATGTAATTTGAGATACTTTTTATAGTAGATGAAGAGATTTGAATTAGTTGTTAAAGTAAAAATATCAGCATACACATTTACTCTTTTCTTTATGTGTGGGCAGGTCATGAAATTTATCCGAATTTATGATTATATTTTCACTAAATAATGTTAACTTGCAAAGCGGAAAAGAGTATTTGATATTATGGACTTTTTAGGTGAAAAGTATATTGTTTATGAGTGAAGAAATATTCAGAAATAAGTGAAACTATTTTATAATAAACTGTTATTATGCGTATTAAATCTATTCTAATCTTTTTGTTAGGTATTATTGTAGGTATCGGTATTGGTAATTATATTGATGCGAATGATGCGTCTGATGAGCAGACTTCCTCCGATGAGTACGCTTTATCGGATGAGGATGCCTCTTCAGAGGTGAGTATTTCCTCAGAGAATAATAATTCATCTGAAAAAAATGTTGCCCCCGAAACGAGTGTTCCTCCAAAGAGAAATGTTGTGTCGGATAGGAGAGTTTCTTCTAACAGGCATGCTTCTTCAAATAGTGACATGGTGTTGTTTGATGAGCCTAAACAAGAAGTCAAGATGAGGACATTAAAAGTAGAAGAAGTGCTATCGAATGGCGATGCATTAGCAAGTTGTAATGATCTTTCGTCAAGTTTCGGAACTGATGTTTTGTTTCTGGCCGATGGGAGTAATTCTTACTATGATGGACAGATAATAGAAGTGCCAGGGGGAAAACGATTGATGCAAATAGGTACATATAAGTATAGGAGATATAGTAGTCAGAAGACGGTACCGATTGTGAAAATAATGAACAGATAGGCATCTAAATCTACGCTTTTCTTCATTAAATAGACTAAAGAATAGGTATGACAAACTCAGATAGGTTTATAGATGCATATAACAGGATTGATGAAATCCTGGATGATGAATTCGGAGGGCAAGTTTATTTGTCTTTTTCGAAAAAGGTAGTAAGATCGCGTAATGCTGTTGTCAGACAGTTTAAGGAAGAGTTGCTTGACTATGGAGAATTAAGAAATGCTATAGTGCATACTCCGAGACGAGGAAAAGTGCCTGAACTGATTGCCGAACCTCATATTGATGTTTGTGATCGTATTGAGATGATTTTGAGCGAGTTGGAGAAGCCAAAAAGAGTCTTCCCGTTGTTTGGAGAGAGAGTAACCACAGTTAAGGTTAATGACAGCATACGAAGAATATTGGAACAGGTTGTTAGAGATTCTTATTCTCAGTTTCCGGTGTATGATGAGGATGGGTTGATTGTTGAAATAATCAATACGAATACTATTGCACGGTGGGTTTCGGCAAAGATGTTGGAAGGTGATTCTATTTCCTTTGAAGATACGAGAGTGAGTGACTTTTTTGAATATATAGAGTTTGAACGCAACTTCAGATTTATACGAAAAGATGCATCTATTTATGAGGCTTATGAGATGTTTATTGATACTATAGACAATCACAGACGTAATCTAGATGTAATATGTATTACGGAAAATGGCAAAAGAACAGAAAAGATATTGGGAATGATCACCATAGAGGATATTACGAGTGAAATAGAGTTTTGAATTTGCAAATTAGTTATTTTACAACAATAATAATTTATTGATATGAAGCGTTTATATGTATTAGTATTATTTTTTAGTGTTTTGTTTGTTTCGGGCTTTTCACAAACAAAAGCAGTAAGTCGCGATAATCCTCCGTATAAGGAGTATGCTCTAAAGACGGTTGATTATGTGCCTGAGATGTATGAGAAAGAGTCTAATGGAATGAAAAGTCCTTCGTTGAGAGTATATCTTCCTTCAGCAAAAGAAGCGAATGGCAAGATGGTTATTTTGCTACCCGGTGGCGGATACCGAGGGCTTGCGCTTGACCGTGAAGGATATGATTGGGCACCATTCTTTTTGGATAGAGGATTTGCTGTCGGTGTACTTAAATATAGGATGCCGGAAGGTCATAATACTGTGCCAATGACAGATGTGAAAGCTGCTTTTGATTTGGTTAAAAGTAATGCAAAAGATTGGCACATCAATAAAGACAGCATCGGTATCATGGGTTCATCTGCCGGTGGTCATTTGGCAAGTACTTATGCCACACATACAGAAAAAGAGGACAGACCTGCTTTTCAGATATTACTGTATCCTGTGATTACCATGGACATTGAACATTGTCACCGTGGTTCAAGAGATAACCTGTTGGGTGAGAATCCATCAGAAGGATTAGTTTCGATGTACTCAAATGAAAAGAGAGTTGATGATAATACACCAAAAGCGTTCATAATATTTGCCGCCGATGATAAGGTAGTTCCTCCGATAAATGGTCTGATGTACGTTAATGCATTGATTGAAAGAGGAATACCTGTTACTTTCTTGTTATATCCAAAAGGTGGTCATGGTTTTGGGTTTAATGATTCATTTATATACAAGAAAGAGTTCTTGATGGAGCTTTCGAGATGGTTGGAAGAGTGATTATTTAGATAATTAAGAGTAATCTTATTATATTTGCCTTATCATTTTGATAGCAATTATGCTTGTCGCCGGACAGGTATGATGAAGCATATCTTTTCTTCGCTTAGGCCTTTGTGTGAAGATGGGATATGCTTTTTTTGTGATAGTTGTGTATATGAGAGAGTTAGGTAATTTTAGGATAGATTTTGTTAGAAATGTTTCATTAGGAGTGGCAAGTATGGCCTGCCAGTCGTTATTTATATTGGCCGACACGTTTTTCATTGCAAATGGTGTTGGAGCAGCCGGCATAGCATCGCTAAACATTGTATTGCCTGTGATAAGTATTATCAATGGGATAGGCTGGATGATGGGAGTGGGAGGTGGAACGCTTTTTTCTACATCTTTGGGGCGTGAACAGACAGATTTGGCAAATGAATATTTTTCGTTTACAACAATGTTAGCGTTGATTGTGGGGTTACTTTTTGTGCTTTTCTCATGGTTGTTATCTCACCAAATATTGACTTTCTTAGGTGCTTCAGACAAAATTTATGTTTTAGCAAAGGAGTATTATGATGTAGTGACTGGTTTTTCGTTTCTATTCATTATTAATAATATGTTCATCACCTTTCTTAGGAACGATCACAACCCTAAACTGGCAATGGTGGCGTTTTCTGTGGGTGGGATATTGAATATATTGCTCGATTATATATTTATTTTCCCGTTGGATATGGGAATGAAAGGTGCCGCATGGGCTACTGTTATCTCTCCGTTGGCGAGTATGGCAATAATGTCACTTCACATTAAGAATAATAGTCGTGAGTTAAGATTCAGGCGTTGGTCAATTGGGCTACGCTCAGCTAAGCGGGTGGTAATGTTAGGGTTTTCCTCCTTTTTGAATGAGTTCTCTTCCGCGTTAATAATGTTTTTGTTCAATATTGTACTTCTAAACTTGGTTGGAGATATTGCTGTTTCTGCTTATGCAATAATTGCAAACATGAATATTATAGCCATATCCATCTTCACGGGTATAGGGCAAGGAATTCAGCCACTTGCGAGTATAAATTTCGGAGCAAAGAATTATGAATTGGTAAAAAAAACGCTGAAGTATGGGTTGTGTATTGCGTTGGCAATGGGGGTGCTATTTTTTGTTTTAGGGCTGTCTTTTTCAAGAGAGATAGTATCTATATTTAACGGTGATAATAATGAGATGCTGTCCTCGATTGCTGAGCCGGGCTTAAGTATGTATTTTCTATCATTCTTGTTTGCAGGAGTTAATTTTGTAGCTGTCTTTTTTACTGCAGCAATAGGGAAGTCTAGAATGTCGATGACTATTTCTTTATTGAGAGGCTTAGTACTGATTGTTCCAGTATTGTTCGTTATGAAACATGCTATGGGAATAGATGGTGTTTGGTTGACTATGCCTGTAGTTGAGTTATTGACATTTGTTTTTGTTGTTGGTGGATTAGTTAGTAAGAAGATAACTACAAATAATATTATCTGACAATAGATTGAATGTTTTGTAATAAAAAAAGCACCTACAACCTATATGGTGTGAGTGCTTATAGTAGCAATGTTGTGGAGAATATCGGAGTCGAACCGATGACCTTTTGACTGCCAGTCA
>JBMNSN010000040.1:0-11769 GCA_050945215.1 Fermentimonas sp.
CATCTTTCGTCTTTACGATTGCAGGTATTCTATATACTTCATATCCTGCTGAACCTTGCTCGAAAACATAGCTAAATTGCGACGGCTCCGGTTTATCCGATGGCTGCTCTTTGTCTGGTTTTTGTGGCGTTTTACCATCAACATTGTCATCACTTCCACACGAAAGAGCCGATATTGCTAATGCTATCAAACAAATAAAACATGATATATTGCTATAAATTTTCATAACCCTTTGTTTGCTCTAAGTTTGAATTAATATCTAAATCTCTCAAAGGAATAGCCAGATACAAAGGAACACGTATGCCTTGTTCCAATTTCTTCCTAAGATTGGGTACAATATCATAAACATCAATTGTTTTAGAATAATGAAAGCGTAGTAAATCCGGCCATCTTTTCAATTCCAAATACAATTCACGCCCCCTTTCATCAAGTATCTCTTTTTCAACAGACAACTTATCCATGGCACCTGCATAATTACCAATCTTTGCCCTATTCCTCACTTTATTGAGCTCAGCAACTGCTTCCGGCATCTTACCCAAAGCGGCAAATGCCTCAGCCTTAAATAGATACATCTCTGCAAGGCGATATATGATAATATCCGAGTCAAAACTCCTATCACCCTCGGTTTTCGTGCCTCTCATCTTATTATCGAAAACTCCTATCAAATTCCCATCTGGATCAACTCCCTTAATATATGATTTCTTAATTCTGTCATCTGATGGATTCTTCTCAAACAAAGACATCAACTCATTACTCGGAGCATAGTTTGGGCTCGCTCCACTTTTTGCATAAGCAATATCTGCTTTATTAACAGCCTTTTCCACAAAAACATCGCGAGGTTTTAGCTTGCTACTGTAATGACCTGATTTCTCATACATTTCAAAATGTAACGCGAAAATAACCTCCTTACCTTTTTTAGTTCCATAGATATTAGCAAAGTCTTCTTCAAGAGATAAACCCTTGCTGGCAAGTTCTGCATTGGCTATCACATCTTCATAGTCTTTGTTTGTTCCATCCAAAACTTTCGCTCTCCAAAGCAATATGTCAGCTTTTAGTGCGTGTGATGCAGGCTTAGAGACACGACCTTTCCCTTTTGAATAAGACTCGTTAGAAAATAACTCTAAAGATTTATTCACATCATCCAATGCCTGTTGCAACACTTCTGAAGCAGGAGATCTTCTCAGCTTTGGCTTTGATGCATTTTCTGTCGGTTCTAATTCTATTGGTGCATCGCCCCAAATCCTCAACACATTAAAATACATATACGAACGTATAAAGTATGTCTCTGCAAGAAGCGCATTTTTATCAGCCTCAACACCAAAATGTATTGATTCAATATTCTTTATCAACATATTGCAATGCTGTATAACAGTATAATAACCTCCCCAGCCATATCCGTTCTGCGATGTAAGATTTTGAGCCCACTGGTTAGACGGACCTCCAATCAAACCAAAATCAAAAGCATCGCCTCTGTCTTCAAAATTGGTTAGCCCACTTGAGTTTACAACATCCCTTAAACTCGTGTATATACCCACCAAATAACTTTCAGCATCTCCTTTAGTTTTCCAATATCCATCTCCCGAAATAGATGAGACCGTATCAACATCAAGCAAACCACATGCATTAAACAATAACGTTATTGCTAACAGTGTACAGATTTTTATATTCTTATTTTTCATGTTATATTCTCGTTTAATATATTAAAAACTAATTTTAGCACCCGTATTAAACTGCCTAGGCCTTGGATAAATACCATAATCGACTCCTGTATATATTTCAGGGAACATACCATCATATTTGGTCAAATAACCTAAATTATACACCCCGGCAAATATCTCAACACCACTCAACTTAATACTCTTCAACCACGACTGAGGAAGATTATAACTTACCGAAATCTCTCTGAATGCAAGGTAGTCCCCTTTACTGTAATACAAACTGTTGTTGCTAGACCCTTGCCCGGTATTACCAACCTGATTATCCCATCTTGCATGATTCCTATATTGATAATCATAATCACTCTGCACGGTATATTTAGGATACTTTGTTCCATCATTTTCACTCTGCCATGTGTTGTACAAAACTTCTTTTATACCATTATTATTATTTCTTGTACTACCCATAATCTGTGCCTTAAAACCATTATCAATCACATGACCCACAGCCCAGTCCATAACAAATCGAGCTGTCAATCCCTTAAATGTAAACTCATTAACAATACCTCCAGTTTTGTCCGGACGTATATATCCCATAAAAACCATATCTCTTGAATCCAATTTTCCATCTCCATTTACATCCTCAAAGATTGCATCTCCGGCATGCTTCTTTCGTCCCTTAGCATTCGGGTCAACTGGCGCTTTGGCTGCCTCTTCTTCAGTCTGATAAGTTCCTAAATAGTGCTGTGCCCATCTGCCGCCAAATCTCTCACCTTCGGCAATACCTCCCACTTTAACATCTTCTCCGGTAGCAGGATCATAAATATAATTACCTCCTACTCTATTTTTCAACTCTCCATTCTCTGGGAGTTTTTCTACAACACCCTTATTATATGCAAATGTCATAGTCAAATTCCATCTAAAGCCTCTTGTATCAATTGGCGTGGCATCCAATTCAATCTCAAAACCGGTATTACGTATAGAGCCATAATTACTTTTTATGGAGTTGAATCCCGTAGAATACCACAATGGCTCATTATAAAGACGATCATAAGTAAGTTTATTATAATAGTCAATAATAAGACCCAACCTGTTATTAAAAAATCCCAAATCAACACCAATGTCATATGATTCAGTTGTTTCCCACCTAAGCATAGAATTTTTTAATCTCGTATTAAGAATTCCAACACTGCCCATATAATTACTACCGGTAATAGTATAAGCACCTCTTGAATCAGCAACATTTAAGTTATTATTACCTGTACGTCCCCAACTCGTACGCCATTTCCATCTACTGATTACATCAGTCAATGGTTCAAAAAACTCCTCTCTGTGCATATTCCATCCTGCTGAAAGACCCGGAAAATAACCCCACATTTTATCCTCGGCAAATCGCGAAGAGCCATCAGCTCTCAAACTTGCTGAAACCATATACTTCCCGGCATAATCATAATTTACACGTCCAAAATAGCTTAAACTGGCCTCCGTAGTCTTTGTGGAACTAGCACGTTGAGTACTATCAGCTGTAGCATTCAATGTAGGAATCTGGTCAATCATAGCACCACTACCACTTGCCGACAGTCTATAGCTATAATCTCTAATATAGCTTGTACCGACAATTGCAGATATATTCTGATCTTCTCCTATCGAAGTTTCATAAGACAACAATGCATCTCCTTGCAAGTGCCTGTCATAATTGTGTTTTGCAGAAGCAGGGCGAATTGTTCTACCTGTTGTCTCATTATTAGCCTCAAAATAATTCTCAAGTCCTTCTGTTCCAAAATAATATGCTGACGGCATAAATTTCAAACCAGGTAAAACATCCCATGTCGCACCAATCTGAAATGTAGTGCGATAAACCGTTACATCATCATACTTACCCTTATAATATAACTCATGAATACGATTCCTAAATGATGCTATACCTTCTCCAGGAGCAGGAGTCCCATCTTCATAATACTGACGGTATGTTGGAGGAGTCAGAATGCTTCTTGATATTGTGTTGTTTGTATTTCCGCCACCCTTCACGTCTCTTACCTGAAAATTAGCCTTTGTGTTAAGACGCCATGAATCACTCAACTTATAATCCCCATTAAAAAGCAAACTATAGTTCTTGTAGTTAGTACCCTTTAAAATACCATCCTGATTCATATAACGCAATCCAACATAATAATTGGCAACTTCTGTTCCTCCACTTACATCAAGATCATATTCATGCTTGTAACCGGTACCAAAAGTAGCCGCCTGGAAATCGTTGTCCTGAAAAATAAGTTGACGTCCTGTCACAGGATCTTCCATCATTTGCCAACCTTGATTTTCAAGCAAATCACTAACATAATCCTGCCCATAATTTTCTAAATACACATCAAGAAACTCTAGAGTATTTTTAGCATTCCTTGGATTACCTGTCGACATACCATGCGAACCACTCAAAAACTTCTCAGGATCGGCCTTCCCATTATAAGTTAAATCAGCCTTGTTAAATTTAGCAATATTACTACGAGTTATATAAACATAATCTCTGGCATTCAAGAGAGGTATTCTTTTAGGTTGCATCTCAACACCAAAGTTATACTTAAAATTAACCTTAGTCTTACCCTGTTTCCCCGACTTTGTTGTAATTAATATAATACCGTTGGCTGCTCTCGAACCATAAATAGCCGTTGAAGCCGCATCCTTTAGTACTTCAACAGATTCAATATCCGACGGATTCATATCCGAAATATTCCTGAATCCTTGAGAAACTATACCATCTATAATAAATAATGGCGAGTCGCTTTCAGGAGCTGTAGAACTCCCACCTCTGATAAACACCTTTGGATTTGCTCCCGGTTGACCATTCTGCACCTGCAATGACAAACCAGCCACCTTACCCTGCAATTGCAACAAAGGGTTCTGACCTGGCGCCAATTTAAACTCTTCCTCACCAACACTCGAAATAGATTGCGTAACCAATGCTCTCGACTGCTTTCCATATGCAATAGCAACAACTTCATCCAATTCAAAAGTACTTTGATTCATTACAATATGCAGATTATTCTGATTACCAACCACAACTTCCTGCGACTGAAATCCAACATATGAAAAAACAAGAGTCCCATTTTTTGGTACTGCTATTCTAAAATCACCATTATAATCGGTTACGGTACCCTTAGATGTACCCTTAATAACGACAGTTACACCAGGCATCGTCTCATTATTATTGTCATATACTGTCCCGGTTATGCTAACATCCTGTGCTATCAGATTAAAGGTAGACACCAATGCTATAATTAGTAATGTGTAAAATCTATTCATTTTTGATATTGTTTTGTTTAGGTTATATAATTAGTGGTGTTCAATTATCTAAGCAAGAGCTTTTAAAAAAACTCCACCTAATATTTATTTAAAGAAACCAATCCTTTCCAAATCTTTCCTCAGACAATCATACTCACTCTCCTGAAATACAGGAATAGGCTGACGACATGATCCACAATCTATACCAATCAATTTCATTATGGCCTTACCTCCTCTTACTCCGCCCCCATACTTTATAATAACTTTGACTACCTCTACAGATTGCATCTGATATTTACGTGCTTTCTCAACATCATTGTTCTTCATGCAATCCATAATATTTTGGTATACTCCTGGAATATAGTTGTAAGTGCTCCCAACTCCGGCAATGGCACCAAGAGCCAACCCGCAAATAAGAGTTTCATCATAGCCATTTAAAACCTCAAACTCGCCACCATTCAAGTGAATACAATCTCCCATTTCCATAAGATCATTGTCCGTAAACTTTACTCCTGCCAAATTTGGTATTCTATCCTTACCTACTTTAAGAAACTCTGTTACAGACAGATTTACTCCCGTCATGCTTGGCATATTGTAATAGTAAAATGGCAAATCTGGCGCCGAATTCGCAATAGGAGCAAAAAACTCAACCAAATCTTCCACTTTTCCTGGCTTAAAGAATGACGGGGCAATACATCCTATACCATCGGCACCATTTTCCGCTGCATGCCTGGCAAGGTCCATTGCTTCACGTTGATTATTGCTCCCCACATGAGCTATAATCATAAAATCACCTTTACCCCATTTTATCCACTCCTCCAATATAAGCTTTCTTTCCAATGTTGAAATAGATGAGAACTCACCTGTAGTTCCACATACAAAGACACCTCCTATACCAGAATCTTTTATATGCTTTGCATATTCTTTTATCACAGAATAGTTTATGTCCCCTTTAGAATCAAACGGCGTAAATGTCGCTGCTATTAATCCTTTTAGCTTTTTAAATTTATCAACTCCCATTATATTAAAAAATTAATTATATGAATTAAGACTAATCTTTTTAACACTATTCCACATTAATCATCTATGCTGCTGACGCTGACCTAAAAATATCCTATACACCTCAAAGTGCATCTCTAAAGCCTTCCTATAACCATACTCATCCCCTTTATTCAAATATTCCAGCAAATCACTGTGAGTTACAATCTTCCCCTCTTTTCTCAAATCGATATTTATAGGTACCAGAAACTCTTCGAATTTCTCTTTCACATAATCCATTACTGGATGAATTATATTCTGGAATTCTGCAATAGTTTTATTTCCGGTAACATTGTAAAGTTTAGAATGAAAGGCATATTCGCTTACAGGAGCATACCTATTATTATCATACATGGTACTAAGTTTCACAATCTCCTCCAATTCTTTTAAATCTTCTGGTTTTATCCTTCTAAATAACTCACCACATATTCCTATTTCCAACGCTATTCTAAACTCCAAAATATCTAGAACAGTACTCTCACTTAAAATTCTAGGATCAACTGTACGCCTCATTACTCCAAATATTGATGGTTCAGAAAGCACCATGCCTCGACGTGTTCTTGTATCAACAATTCCCACCATTTTCAATCTACTAAGCGCTTCGCGTGTCACACTGCGAGAAACTCCTAGAGCCTCTGTCAATTCTTTTTCATTTGGAATTGCATCACCAATCTTCAAATTATTTTGTTTAAAATAACTGAAGAGCTTATCTTCAACTTGGTCAACAAGAGTTGTCGAATTACTTTCTATTTTAAGATTATCCATATTTAAACTCATTTCGACACTTTTTTATATATAAATACAGAACACATACAACATACCTCGAAAAGATTAACATTCATGATTAATCATCAACAATACGCATCACATATGATTTGTATGACAAATATAACTATTAATACAAAAAGATTCTATTCAAGGACAAATTTAACACCATTTTTATATGTTTTTAACAGAAGTATGCCTCTATGATAAAATTTCCATCTAACAATAAACAAAAAACTCCTAAAAGATATACTGCGAACAATTACCTAGATCATGGTTAGCCCTAAAACAAAAAAACCTCATTGATATGGTCATATCAATGAGGTGTAACCTTTACGTACTCGGAGCGGGACTTGAACCCGCACAGCCTATAATGGCCACAAGATTTTAAGTCTTGCGTGTCTACCATTCCACCATCCGAGCAGAACTATAGGTCAAAGCGAGACAGAAATTTTTAAACAAATAGTGTGTCCCTCACCAAATAAAATATATTAAAAGATGAGCGGAAAACGAGACTCGAACTCGCGACCCCAACCTTGGCAAGGTTGTGCTCTACCAACTGAGCTATTTCCGCAATTTGCAAAAATCAATCTCACATGACTGATTTCTCTTGTTTTGAGACTGCAAATGTATAAATGATTATTCTATTTTCAAAATAAATCAGACTTTTTTTATCAGATTTTCTATTTATTTTATTAACGGGGCAGACTCTGTGGTTTTTCTTAGTGCGGAATAAGTCAAACTCTTTGCAAAAGTAATAAAGAAAGCGGTTAATAATAGGTTTAAACACATTGCCAAAACAGACACTACTAATAACGTACCACTAATACTGTAACCAATAGCGATAAAGAGTACTCCGGCGCCAACTTCTCCTCTTGTGAACATACCAACAGAAACAGCCAACCGCTCCGAAAAACTCCTATCTCTATAGAACAATATCGGGAACAACTTACCTACGTTAGAAAGCAACGTAACCATTATTACATGAAATATAATTACAGACCACGATGGCATGGGAATATTTGATATTACAGATGCTGATGAAACATTCTGAGCATTGAAATCTACACCAACAAACAATGGCATACTAAGTCCAACCAATAACATGAAGAGATAAGAAACACTATTAGACGCTCTTTCCTCTATTTTATTCTCCTCGATTGAAAGATTCTTAGTCATTAGAATACCTAAGACGAACGCAGGCAGAAGTATTTCAATATGAATAGCTCCTTCTCTACCATAAAAATGCATGGAAACTCTGTATAATACTTCTATTATTGCAAACAAAAATATTGAATAAATAAGAACAGCCTTCCAATCTTGTCGTATGTTAACTGTACCCATTTTTTTCCAACCGAGCCATATCAATAATACTGCAACTATAAGAATGACGAACATCTGCCACTTCATACCTATCATCAATATCTGCAACGGTATCATCAAGATGATAGTATCTAAATCATCAAATATTGCCAAAACCTGAACCTTGTCATAAACCCACGTCTGCTTCAAGTTCGCTGCAGCAAGCATCGTAAACAAAATGCCGGCGGATGTTGGCGCTGCATATCTACTCAGCAAAAAAGTTTCTTTCCATGCGTATGCATCACCCGGAATACCAGTCTCCTGCCCAGCAATCACAAAAATATAATATAATGCAACAAATATCCAAGGCAACGCAGCAGCACCCATAGCTACCCCATAATCAACTGCATAGTTCTTCCATCTTTTTTTATCTATTTCAAACTCTCGACCAACATTTATCATGATAAAAGCCAGGGATATATATAGAAGTGCATTTGTAAACAACTTGAATGTTTCAAAACTATCACTCAATAAGTGAGGTACAATTTGTGATAAAACTAATCCGACAACAAGCAACAAAGAGAATAAATAGACTTTTTTCATTAGTTATATAGTAGCTAATTATATGAATTTAATTAAAATTTAAACAACCGCTGGAAACCAACAAAACACACAACTTTAATGTAAAGTTCAATGGTTAGAGTAAAAATTATTGAAAATATTAAAAACTCCCGGTCTTACCTCACTTACTCCATACCGTTGCAACTTATATCCTGACGGTCCCTGCTCAACATTACCAACTCCATACATCGTGACAAATACTGACCCACATACCTTACATTTTGCTTTTCCATCATCCGTGGGTTCAATTCTTATATTCCTGTCACATTCCACAGGGCAACAGAGATCGAAAGCATATATTCCGGAGCCTGCATCATCCGACACAACAAGTAACCCTGCATATCCCACCCTATCAGCCTCAAGTCGTCTCCCATAAAAAACCTTTGAGCTTATGGGCTCTTTAAGTTGATAATCAGCTCCGTTCAAGTCGATAGTGAAATTTACTTGGGCAAATGGTATGGTCTGATGCGCAGACTCGTTATCGCATGCTATTAATAATATTATGCTAAATAGAACCGATACTATTTTCTTACAACACTGCGCCATCCAAAATAGTATCAATTTCAAGCAACTCTTCTTTAGAGAACTCTAAATTATTCAAAGCTTTTATGTTATCCAGTAGTTGATCGAGATTCCTTGAGCCGACTATTAATGATGTAACCCTATTATCTCTCAAAGCCCATGCCAACGCCATTTCAGCCATTGTCTGTCCTCTTCTTGAAGCAATTTTATTCAACTTAACAACTTTTTCCACCAAATCATCTGTCACCTGTTCCTTCCTAAGAAATCCTGTTGGATTTGCAGCTCTCGAATACTCTGGTATACCATTCAAATACTTGTCGGTCAACACTCCCTGTGCAAGTGGGGAATATGCTATAAATCCTGAACCATACTCATCTGTTATATCCAATATTTCTTCCTCAGGCAGTCTGTTAAACAAACTGTATTTCCCTTGATATATTAAGCAAGGGACATCTCTTTCTTTAAGATAATTCATTGCGATACGAGTCTGAGGACCGGGATAATTAGAAAGTCCCACATACAAAGCCTTCCCTTGTCTAACAATATCAACCAAAGTCTGCATAGTTTCTTCTATCGGCGTATTTGGATCATATCTATGAGAATAAAAGATATCAAAGTATTCCAATCCAGTACGTTTCAAACTTTGATCAATGCTGGACATCAAATATTTTCTGGAACCTCCATCACCATAAGGTCCCTTCCACATAAAATATCCGGCCTTCGAAGATATTATCATCTCATCTCTATGCGACAATAGGTTCTCTTTAAGAATCTTTCCAAAGTTAGTCTCTGCAGAACCTGCAGGTGGTCCATAATTGTTTGCAATATCAATATGCGTTATACCTTCCTCAAATGCTTTTAGAATCATATCCCTTGCCATAGAATAATCATCCACAAAGCCAAAATTATGCCACAATCCCAGTGAAATCTTTGACAACTGCAAACCACTTTTACCACAATAAGAATATTCCATAATCTATATATTACAGTTAATTATATAACGTTTATTTAAGCATCTTATCGATATCACTATCATACAGAATTGACATAACCTTCTTCCCATCTGGTGTATACGATGGCGATTGAAGCGAAAACAACTGACTGACCAACGACAGCATCTCTTCCCTACTCAAAATCTTCCCATATGGTATGGCAGTAATCTTGGCATAAGAATTGGCAATGCTCTCTTGTATTTCCGACTTCACGTCACTTCCATTCTCTCTGCAACTAGAAATCATTGAGTGGATAACTTCTACCACGTCCAATCCCTCAATATCAACAGGAACTCCCTGAATTGCATAGCTATAATTCCCAAGATCACTAATTTCAAACCCCAGTGCCTCCAAATCATCTTCTATAGTTGGCAACACGACAGAATCTGATGCTGACAACTCTATTATCTCTGGGAAAACCACCCTTTGCGATGTACCTTTCTTATCCTTTATTTGTGATAGGTATTTATCAAAGAGAATTCTCACATGTGCTCTATGCTGGTCGATAACCATCAACCCAGATTTTACTGACGTAATAATATATTTCTGCTTGTACTGATAATGTTCAACAGACATGTCGTGACCCCCTGAATCCTCCTTTCCATCTAAATTACTAAACAAATTCTCAGGGAGTACACCCTCTTGATTGACATCTTTATCTTTTGCGCGCTCAAAATTCTCATACAGCTTTTCCCAGTCAAACGATGGCGCTTTCCTACTATTCATTCCTAAACTATGAGAATTATGAGTACTAAAGGGATTATAATCGGGACTTAAACTTACCGAAGGCATCGAGACATCCTTGTTCGAATCGTAAATGGGTATTTCTGGAGCATCTTCTCTATCAAAATCAATTGTTGGCACAGCATTAAATCTTCCAAGAGACTCCTTCACTATGACCATTAAAATCTGCCATAAAGCCTGCTCATTTTCAAACTTAACTTCTGTTTTTGTTGGATGAATATTTACGTCTATAGTTTTAGGATCTACCTCAAAAAAAATAAAATAGCTCGGCTTCTCCCTCGCATCAATCAAATGACTATATGCACTCATTACAGCACTATTGAAGTATGGATGCCTAATATATCTATTATTAACAAAGAAATATTGACTTGCTCTACTCTTCTTCGCAAACTCTGGTCTTGAAACATAACCATATATCTTTCCAAGAGAAGTTTCTTCTTCAATCTCCAAAAGCTGGTCATTTATTTTCTTTCCCTCAAGCTGAACGATTCGTTGTCTCAAATTAGTTTTCGGCAAATTCAATGTCTCTATATCATTCTCAATAAGAATAAACTCTATCCCTGGATGCACAAGAGCTATCTGCTCAATCTCGTTGAAAATATTCCTCCTCTCCGTTTCATTTGATTTAAGGAACTTCCTTCTCGCAGGAACATTATAAAAGATGTTTTTAACAGCTATTGATGTTCCCTCTACATAAGAAATAAGCTCTTGCTTCTCTATCTTAGACCCCGAAATACACAACATTGTACCGAGTTCATCCTCTTTCCTGCGACTTTTTACCTCCAACTGAGCTATCGCCGCAATGGATGGCAATGCCTCTCCTCTAAAACCCATGGTCCTAAGAGAAAACAGAT
>JBMNSN010000041.1:0-10094 GCA_050945215.1 Fermentimonas sp.
TTAATATTTGGCAATAGATAACAGCAATTATATAAATAATATTGATATCTTTGTTATATATTAAATTTGAAAAACATTTAACTGGCTTATGGCTAACTTAGCAACTACTTTTGCAGGACTGCAGCTAAAGAATCCTCTGATTGCTGCTAGTAGTGGATTGACAAATTCCATAAATAAGATAAAAGAACTTGAAGCAGCCGGCGTCGGCGCCATAGTTTTGAAGTCTCTGTTTGAAGAGCAAATAGAGAATCACTCGGAGAAGCTGAGCGAGATAACAGACTATCCGGAGGCTGCAGACTACATCAACACATACATAGAGATGAACCACATGGACAAGTACTTGAACTTGATTCGTGAGGCTAAATCTCAGTGCGAAGTACCGATAATTGCGAGCATCAACTGCTATAAGATGTCGCGCTGGACAGACTTTGCAAAGACAATACAAGACGCAGGGGCAGACGGAATTGAGCTGAACCTATATGTGTTGAACACGGGCGACTATGGAGACAACTTCCTTGAAGAAACATACGTCAGCATAGTAAGAGAATTGAAAAAGACTATCAACATACCTGTTGTTATTAAGATTGCCAAGAGCATAAGCAACCTGCCGGGGTTGGTTGGGAAGCTGAAATCATTGAAGTCGGACGGTGTTGTGCTTTTCAATAGGTTCTATCAGCTGGATTTTGACATCAACAAGATGGAAATTGTGGCAGGTCCTGTGTTCAGTAATCCTTCCGATTTCAGCGACACATTGAGGTGGACGGCAATTACATCGGGCATGGTCCCCAACTTCGATATTGCATGTTCATACGGGGTGCACTCGTGGGAGGATGCAGTAAAAGGCATATTGGCAGGAGCCGGAGCAATACAGCTGTGCAGCATCTTGTATCAAGAGGGGTTGGATGTGGTAAACAACATGCTTACATGCATAGAGGAGTGGATGGATCAGAATAACTATGATAACATTGCTGACTTCAAGGGTAAGATGAACTATGCAAACATCGGCGATCCGAACCTATATGAGAGAGTTCAGTTTATGAAGTATTTTTCCAATTATAAGTAAGAGCTATGAATATACAGCAATTAGAGTACATTATTGCAGTTGACAAATATCGCCATTTTTCAAAGGCAGCCGAGGCTTCTTTTGTCACACAGCCTACCTTGAGCATGATGATTCAGAAACTTGAGGAAGAACTTGGTATTAAGATATTTGACCGTTCTCAATTGCCAATACAGACAACTGAGTTAGGAACTCGCATAATAAATCAGGCTCGAGTTGCTGTTGCTCAGATAAATAAAATAACCGAGATTGTCAATGAAGAGAGAGGCATAGTTAAAGGTGTGTTCAGATTGGGAGTGATTCCAACGGTTTCTCCATATCTTCTTCCGCGACTGATGCAGGTGCATAGCGGCAATAAGTATGATATACGCATTGAGGTTGAGGAGCTTACAACAGCACAGATACTTGAAGCGTTGTTGGATAATGAGTTGGATGGTGCTGTACTTGCAACACCTCTGAATGAACCGGACATAAATGAGTATCCAATTTACTATGAGCAGTTTTTTGGGTATGTGTCGCCTAAAGAAACAGAATTATTTGCAAAGAACACTTTAGATGAGAGTGACCTAAATAATGCCAAGCTGTGGATGCTAGACGAGGTTCATTGCTTTAGAACTCAGATACTTCACCTTTGCAACTTAAAGAGAAGACGTGGTGCCAACCGATCAATATTCAGCTATGAGGCAGGAAGCATTGACACTTTGATAAATATTGTTGATGACAATGATGGCATAACTGTGATACCGGAGATGGCTATTGCCAACCTCAGCGAAAAGCAGAAAAAGAACGTAAGGCCTTTCAAGAATGCAACACCAGTAAGGGAGATAAGTTTAATAACCAGGAAAGAGTACATCAGGGAGTTGATGGTTAAAATAATCATCAATGAGATTAAGGAGGCTGTACCAAAATCGCTGCAGGATAGTGCCATGAAGAAGTATGTTATACCTCTTGTTAAATAGCAGAAACTATATCATCGTTAAGTGACAGCTCATTGGAGTCTATTCTGTAACGCAGCACCTTTATTACATTTTCTTTCTGTTGGTCGGACTCTGAGACTTTGTCTACAAGGTCGTTCAGCTTATAAGCATCATCATCTTTCAGCAGTTTATCTATTGCTGATGATATGTTGTTGTAAACATAGTTTGTGAGGCCGAGGTTGTTTCTTTTTAGGCAAACATCACATATTCCGCAATCGTTTGAATCTGTCTCGTTGAAGTAGGCAAGCAACATTCTGCTTCTGCATACTTCTGAACCTTGAACATACTCAATCATCGAGTTTATTCTCTTGACAAAGCGCCTTTTTCTATCCTCGTAAACATCCTTTGGAATTGTGATGAAATGTGTCTCTTCACGCGAAGTAGTGTAAACGATGAACGGTGTTTTTTTTGCCGGTATGTATCGGATATAACCCATCTTAGACATGCCCACCAGCATGTTGTATACATCCTGACGTGTGATATTTAGCTTTGCGGCGATATATGATTCATCGATATATATGTTGTCAGCAAACACACCGGTGTATGTTCGCATGATTAGATGGATAAGTTCGTCCTGTTCTTTGCTTAGGTCTAACTTATACAATTCATCGCGATAGATTGTGAACTGTATTTGAGAACGGAAATCCACCTCTTCGGTGTATTCTAAGTAGCCTGCTAATTCTAAGATTTTCAGAGAATGATATGTCTGCAGAGGTGGCAGCCTGAAGTTTATGCAAAATTCAGTTATATCGAAATCAAATATACTGTTACAGCCAGCTCCGACAGCTACTTGCAGGTAGTTGCCTAAAGCTTCGTAGACTCTAAGAATTACCTCTTTCTTGGGGAACGAATCAGTGATTCTTTTCTTGAGTTTTGTAATGTCGCTATTGGAGTATAGGACAACAGAGTAGGATTTTTTACCGTCTCTGCCTGCTCGCCCTGCCTCTTGAAAGTACTCTTCTATGGAGTTGGGCAAGTCCATGTGGACCACAATGCGTACATCGGGCTTATCGATTCCCATACCGAAGGCATTGGTGGCAACAATAACCCTACATTCGTCATTCTTCCAAGCATTCTGCTTTGTTGTTTTGTCCTCGTGCGGTATGCCGGCATGGAAGTAATCGGCAGAGATGCCGGCATTTCGTAGTTCTGAAGCTATCTCCTTCGTTCTACTCCTATTTCTTACGTAGACAATTCCGGTGCCCGGCACGGAACTTAATATATGGACCAGTTCACTCGACTTGTTTTCTGCTTCTCTGACAACGTAGGAGAGATTTTCTCTATAAAAGCTGGTTTTGAATACGTTCTCCTTCTTGAAGTGTAACTTTTCTTGTATGTCCTTAACCACCTCGGCGGTTGCTGTGGCAGTAAGGGCTAATACCGGCACTCCTTCCAATACATCCCTAATATCCACAATCTTTAAGTATGAAGGTCTGAAGTCGTAGCCCCACTGCGATATACAGTGCGATTCATCGACAACAAGCAGGCATACGTTCATGTGCCTCAACTTGGTGATGAAAATGTCAGAAGATAGTCTTTCGGGCGATACATAGAGAAATTTGTAACCACCAAATATGCAGTTCTCAAGTGTGGTGATTATCTCGTCTCGTGACATGCCTGAATAGATGGCAGCAGCCTTGATATCTCTCTGTTTGAGGTTGTCCACCTGGTCCTTCATAAGCGATATAAGTGGAGTGACAACTAAACAGATGCCTTCCATTGCCATAACAGGAACTTGGAAGGTCAATGACTTTCCTCCACCTGTTGGCATCAATCCAAGGGTGTCTTTTTTGTCCCATACAGAACGTATGATATCTTCTTGAAGTGGTCTGAACGACTCGTATCCCCAATACTCTTTAAGTATTTCTTGAAAATCCATCACTCCCTAATATCGAGAACCATCAACTGTGTGTAGGTCTTATTACCGTGTCTGTTTTGTTCTATGTTATAACATATATCTACCTTGTGACCTTTGCTGATATTGCTGAAATACTCTGACTGAGAGAAGGCTATGCCCGACATGGGCAGTTTATTGGTGCCATCAAAAAGCTCCATCTTTATGTGCCTGTTGTTTCTTCCCACCAACTTACTGTTGCCGGCATCATAAACTCTCTTTGTAAGAAATACAGGGTTTTCGTTTTCAGGGCCAAACGGACTGAACAGTTCAAGGCCTTCGATTAAGTCGGGCGTTATGTCGGCAAACGTTATCTCAGTATCAACTGTGATTTGAGGTGCCATCATCTTTGACTCTATAACATCAAACGACAGTTTATTGAATCTCTCTTTGAAGTCTTTCAACTTTTCCTCTCTTAGCGTTAATCCGGCTGCATAGGTGTGGCCGCCAAAGTTTTCAAGAATATCACGACAGGACTCTATGGCTTTATAGATATCGAAACCAACTACCGAGCGGGCGGAGCCTGATATCATGCCGTTGTTTGACTTTGTCAGTACTATAGCCGGCCTGAAATATCTTTCGCTGAGTCTTGAAGCAACGATAGGCACAATGCCTTTGCGCCATGTTTCGTTATAAAGAACTATGCTTTTCTGCTTTTCTATGTCGATATTCTTTTCGATATAGTCGATAGCCTCGTCGGTTATTCTTTTGTCTAATTCACGACGATCTTCATTATACTTATCAATATTTTTACTCTTTACTCTTGCCGATGCCATATCAGGGGCAAGCATCAGATCGACTGCCTCCATGCCGTTGGTCATTCTGCCTGAAGCATTTATACGTGGCCCTATTTTGAACACTATGTCATTAACCGTGATATCTTTCTTCTGAAGACCACATACTTCTATTATACCCCTTAGTCCGAAGCTTGGGTTGGAGTTTAACTGCTTGAGACCGTAGTAGGTTAAGATTCTGTTTTCCCCTGTCAAGGGAACAATATCTGAAGCTGTGCTGACAGCCACCAAATCGAGCAGTGGTATAATTTCAGAAAAGGGCAATCCATTCCTTAGTGAGAATGCTTGCACAAGTTTGAACCCGGCACCACAACCCGACAGTTCGTCGTACGGGTATGTAGAGTCGTGTCGCTTTGCGTCTACTACAGCAACTGCATCCGGCAGCTTTTCATCAGGCATGTGGTGGTCAACAATGATGAAATCAATGCCTTTCTCCTTGGCATATTCCACCTTTCCCACAGCCTTAATACCGCAGTCGAGAGATATTATCAATTTCACTCCCGTCTGCATGGCATAGTCGATTCCCTGAAACGAAATGCCGTAACCCTCATCATCTCTGTCCGGAATATAATAATCAATGTTATTAGTTATTCCTCTAAAAAACTTATACACCAACGCCACCGCTGTTGTGCCGTCCACATCATAGTCTCCATAAATAAGGATTCGTTGCTTCTGGCCTATTGCTTTTTCAATTCTTCGTATTGCTTTGTCCATATCGGGCAGAAGAAAAGGGTCGTGAAGATCGTCAAGACTTGGATGCAGGAACTTGTATGCCTCCTCTTTTGTCTCTATCCCTTTATTGATGAGCAAATCAGTGAGTACCGGGTGTAAATTTATTTCTTTAGCTAATTCATTTCTTTTACATTCTTGATCGTTTGAAAGGGTTGAATAATTCCATTTGTAAGTCATTTATATATGTTGTTTTTATTTTCTCGCGGAAGCCGAAATCACTTCGGTCATATGTGCAGGTTTAGTCTCTTACTAATTATATACCTGCGAATCTCAGTTGCAGAATTTGCAGTTTTCTACACCGAACGTGTAAAGATACTATTATTTTTCTATTTATTAGTTATTACTATATTTCTTATATGAAATGTTTAGAAATATTTATTCCGTCGCATTGATATATGCAAACATGTGCAATTTTGGTCAAATAGGTTGCCATAAACAGTTACTAATATTTTTCCGTCAGCCATATTCTACAGCTTATCGTTTTTTCTTGATTGCTCATAAATTATTACCTTTGTTATTCAAAGACAACAGAATAAGGAACAAAAGATGAATATAGCAGCATTGGTTTCGGGGGGAGTAGACAGTTCGGTCATTGTCCATCAACTAAAGGAGATGGGGTATGACCCGACAATATTTTACATAAAGATTGGCATGGAGGATGAGGATGGATATATCGATTGTCCTTCGGAAGAGGATATTGAGATTGTAACATACATAGCCAAGAAATATGGTTGCAAGATGGAAATAGTTTCTCTACACGAAGAGTATTGGGATAATGTAGTGAAATACACCATAGACTCTGTCAAGCGAGGTTTGACACCTAACCCTGACATGATGTGCAATAAGCTTATTAAGTTCGGAGTATTCGAGCAAAAATGGGGACATCATTTTGACAAGATTGCAACCGGTCACTACGCCACAACGACGGAGATTGATGGCCTCACATGGCTGTCAACAGCAAAGGACCACGTAAAAGATCAGACATATTTCCTTGGACAGATAAACTATTTACAAGTGTCAAAACTTATGTTTCCAATAGGTGGATTGCTTAAATCGGAAGTACGAGCCATCGCCGAAGAAAGCAAGTTGCCTTCAGCGAAAAGGAAGGATAGTCAGGGAATATGCTTCTTGGGTAAGATAAACTATAATGACTTCATAAAAAGATATTTAGGAGAAAAAGAGGGGCTGATAGTAGAACTGGAAACGGGAAACATATTGGGCAAACATAAGGGATATTGGTTTCACACTATTGGGCAGAGAAAAGGATTGGGGCTAAGTGGCGGGCCATGGTTCGTAATCAAAAAGGACATCGAACGCAACATAATTTACGTATCGAGGGGCTATGACACTAAGTTTCAGTATGGTGACACTATAAATCTTCAAGGGTTCGACTTCATAACAAAAGATCCATGGGAAGAGTTTGAAGATGAAAAGGAGATAACTTTTAAGATACGCCACACTCCGGAATTTACTTCCGGAAGGATATCCAGGATAGGCGATATGTACAGGATTCAGTCTGACGAACAAGTTCAGGGTATTGCAGCAGGACAATTTGGCGTTGTATATGATAAAGAAAGTCACCTATGTATAGGCAGTGGAATGATTATATAAAATTGGACGAGTCGCTATGAAGCATAACATAAAATATATCATAATAGTAGCATTTTTTATAGCATTGACAACCCCAAAGCTATTCGCACAATTTGAGCGGACTATAGGTTTTGGCGCACACATTGGATACGAGACAGAAACAGCCACTCTGGGCTTTGGAGGGCATCTTCATTACTATCACACCAACAATTTACGTTTTGCCCCATCGTACACCTATTTCTTTGAAAAAAAGGATAGTCATGCGTGGTCGATTGATGCCGATGCTCACTACATCTTCCCAGTATCAATAACTGCATCAATATATCCTATTGCCGGGCTTCACTATTCAAACTGGAGCTTAGACCCTGAAGTGTATAAAGAAGAGCATAGACAAAGATTAGGGGCAAATCTCGGACTTGGCTTCCAACATGACATTGCCTACCGAGTGAGAGCATCTTTCGAGCTGAAATACCAGTTAGTTAAAGATTACTCTCAAGTTTATTTAACTGCCGGATTTGGTTTCTGGTTCTAAAGCAAGATATAGATGAAAGATTTTGTAAAACAAGACATAGTTAGTGAAAAAGCCGTTCTTGTTGGTCTGATAACTGCAGAACAAACAGAGGAAAAAGTAACAGAATATCTCGACGAGCTGGAGTTCCTTGCAGAGACTGCAGGGTTATATCCTACTAAACGTTTTGTACAGAAACTCGATTTGCCAAACACAGCAACCTTTGTTGGCAAAGGGAAACTTGAAGAAATCGAAGCTTTCGTAAAAGATGAAGACAACGAGATTGGAGTAGTTATATTTGACGACGAGCTTTCTGCACGACAAATAAGGAATATAGAGAAAGTTCTTAAGGTTAGAATAATGGACAGAACCAGCCTTATCTTAGACATCTTCGCAATGCGTGCCACAACAGCCAATGCTAAGGTTCAGGTGGAACTTGCTCAATATGAATATTTACTGCCTCGCCTGACACGATTATGGACTCACCTTGAAAGGCAACGAGGGGGTGGCGGTACCATCATGCGCGGACCTGGTGAAACACAGCTCGAAACCGACCGCAGGATCATTCTTAACAAGATATCAAGGCTTAAGAATCAACTCAAAACGATAGACAAACAGAAACAGGTACAACGCAAGAACAGAGGCAAGCTTGTAAGAGTGGCTCTTGTGGGATATACCAACGTGGGAAAGTCAACCATAATGAACATGCTCAGCAAAAGTGAAGTGTTTGCTGAAAACAAGCTTTTTGCCACTCTAGACACTACTGTTCGAAAAATGACTATCCACAATCTGCCTTTTTTACTGACTGACACTGTTGGGTTTATTCGCAAGCTACCGACTCACCTTATCGAATCGTTCAAGTCTACTCTTGACGAAGTGCGTGAAGCTGATATACTTCTCCATGTAGTAGATATATCTCACCCGGCATTCGAGGAACAGATACAGGTCGTAGAAAAGACTCTCTTTGAACTCAATGAGACTGAGAAGCCTACCATACTGGTATTCAACAAAATAGATGCGTTCACTTACACAGAGAAAGACGAAGACGACCTCACTCCCGCAACACGTGAGAACATCTCTCTAGACGAGCTGAAGAAAACCTGGCTGAACAAGATGAACGAAAACTGCATCTTCATTTCAGCTCTTGAGAAGACCGGTATTGAAGAACTTAAAGAACTTCTATATCAGAAGGTAAAGGAGATTCATGTTACACGATTTCCGTACAACGATTTCCTCTACCAAATTTATGATGAATGAATTATTACATCCTCAACCTCTTGGAGTAGTGCATAATTACTCCAAGAATTACAAACAAGCCCAAGCTACCGGTTAGCAATGCATAGTTTTCCATTTGTATTAGCACAAATACAAAAACATACAATGCAGCAAGAAGGACACCAATCGTTATTCCTCTCTTGCGATCGATGATGCTCATCATGTGAAACATAATCAACAGTGTGGTCATTGCAGCAGCCACCAGATAGGCGAGGTTATATCCGATAACCTCAGTCAGCGATAGTAGCAGAGCGTAGAACAACACCAATGCCAAACCAACCAGCAGATACTGGAACAAATTAACCGGACGCTTCTGAAACAGTTCTATAAAGAACACTACTACAAATGTCAAGAGTATTATCAATATGGCATATTTAACGCTTCTCATGTTTTGCTGATATTGGTCCACAGACTGAATAAACTTAACACCAAATCTCGAAAAGTCCATCTGATTCAGCACCTCTATATTATCTGCAGCAACCAATTGACCATAATTGCGATTCAAGTCCAACACCTTCCATTCTGAAGTAAAACCACTATCTTTCACGTCATAGCTATTGGGGAGAAATTCGCCATCAAACTTAGGAGTCTTCCAGTCAGAATTCATTGCAACAGATGTAGTCTTACCTACAGGCAACATATAAAGTGCTTGAGAGCCACTCAGTTTCAATGAAATATTCATCTCCAGCTTACCTTCATCAACCAACTTACGTCCAAGGCTGTCAAGGTCAGCATTCAATCCAACGCTAAACGATGCAGTAGTATTCGGCCCTCCATAGCTGTCACTAACGTATGCTCTCTCTGCAAGACCTTCAAGATGTATTCCTGAGTTAAACGTAATCTTGTCATCTCCGACTTCAAGCACTACATGCTCATCTATTCCTTTCAAGTCCGACAAACCCATTACGACATGCATATTGCCCCACTCCACCAATGCGGGGTCTATGATGAATTTCTTGAGTTCCTCCGAATCAAACACCGACTTAATATTCACATCAGCATTATATACAGAAACATCGTATATGCCTCTTCTTCTATCTTCTGCTCCAACCGAGGACTCAATATCAAGCGTTTCCGGCAATAGTAAAAGAGAGTATTCTTTAAGCATCTCTTCCCCTTTTTCTTTGACAACCTTCTTGTATGGCACAACAATCAGCGGACCTGCTATTGTCTGCTCTCCACCCCATTTAGAAGTTATGTCATTAACTGCAAATTGTTTGCTTTCTTGCCTTTCGTTTATGGTAGATCTAATCATTGATAGTGG
>JBMNSN010000042.1:0-9707 GCA_050945215.1 Fermentimonas sp.
CGATTATGAAGCTAAATATTTAGAGGAAATGGAGGAAGAAATTGAATTACAAGAAGTTAAACTATTTACCTTAGAAAGGTTCATTAATACGAGTTTAGCTTCTCCGATTTCTTGACTTAGTACCATTGCCCTCATTAACTGTCCTATTTCATCATCAGTTTTAAAGTGTAGTTTTTTATCATAAGTTCCGGATTCTATACTTTCTACAACTTTTAGAAGTTTTAGAATTGGACGACTGACATAACGAGTAGAGAAATAAGAAGCTGTAGAGATTAGCACTAGTGAGATTATTGAAAAGATTAACAAAACGACTTTCATATCACTTAGTACACTTATAAAGCTTTTCTCTTTTACGATCATTAATAGGTACACATCTAATATAGGAATTGATTGAGCAGTATAAATATAATTGCCGGTACGTACATACTGTTTATCAATACTGTTTGATGAAAGAGTGTGTAGAAAGGTATACAAAGAATCGTTATTTTCTTGTAAATCGACAATATGTGGATTAGATGCATCATATTTTAATGGGATTATCAAATTTTTACTTTTGGAATAGAGGTAATAATTGAACTGAACTGCGTGTGATTGGTTATTGTGCATTGATAAACTTAATTTTTTTGAGTTCAAAAATAACACTAAATATAAATCTACTTGATTTCCTGTTTCATCTATCTTTACATAATAATTGTCAAGGTAAAGAGGAATGACAAGAGGAAATAGTTCTTCAACGTTTGAATCAAGTCGACGAGATGGGAGTATCTGTATTCCTTTACATTCATTTAGCTCATTTGGATTAATGAGGTTTTCCGAGTTATTACTTAATGCTGATGAATAGAGCGAATAAACAAAATGGTTTTTATCAATCAAAATTGCTTGGTTGATATAAGAATGAGCTCTTGTTAGTTTCTGTAAATCGTCTTGTAATATATAACGAGCGGTATCTCTATTAACCTCCTCATTTTTAATGGTGCTAAATGTAGCTTTAAATTCTTCAGTACCGCATAAATACGTAAAACATCTAATGACATCGTGTATTGTCATATCTAAATCTTTAGCAGCATAATCAAATGAATTTTTTGAGTACTGAGACATTTGTTGTCTTGAAAAATTACGATTAAATATGAACGTAATGACAAAAAGCATTAGCAATAGTAACACGGTGACAAAAATACTTAATAAGCGTAATTTTGTTAATAATTTTAGTTCTTTATAAAATCTTTTTAATCTGTGTTTCATATTGAAGGCCATTTTATTCTTGTCGTTCATATCGGTAAAAACGTGAGAACTGTGAAGGCGATAGGTCATGGTATTTTTTGAAAGCTCGTGAGAATGAGCGGTAATCGTTATAAGCAAGTTCTTCTGATATTTCAAAAATTGATAACTGATTCTGTAGAAGAAGCTTACGCGCTAGTAACATTTTTCGGTCAAAAAGAAAATCACTTAAATTAATATCTGTTTTATTTTTGAAGTAAATTGCAAAATATGCGGGGCTAAAATGGAGTTCTTCAGCTACGTTCTCAATGCTAAGAGTGCAGTTATCTTCAATAAGGTTTAGTGCTTTCATGATAATAGGGTCCTCGGTTGATGTTTTAAATTCTTCAAGGTTATATCTTGTATAAAAGTACATAGCCCGATAATAGATGAAAGCCTCTTCAACCGAATTGATTAACAGTTGTCGCAATTCTTGAAAGGATTTAACGTTAAAGAAAGATTCGCAGTCCAAAATATTCGTTAAATCACATTGGGTTTCTTCCTGAAATTTAATATTAATCTCTTGAAAAAGCAGATGACACATACTTGTTACATAGCTAGTAGGAGCATTGTTTGCAAAGACAATTTTGTTCAAAAACTTATTAACAGCATTTTGTATATCTTGATTATTGATGTTTTCATTTTGAATTAAATTACAAAATAAAAGAGCATTTTTACGCATATTAATTTTGGGAGGATAACTTAAACACAGATCATAGAAACTGAATAAATGTTGATTCTGATTATAAAAATATGCTTCCATTGCCAACAAAGCTTTATTGTAAGAAAAATTACAGTTGTTGAGGTTATTAATTTCTTTACCTACCCCACATAGTATGGGAATTTTTAGAATGTTTTCAATTGTTTTTAGTTGTTGTTCAGCAATACCTAAAATTTTGGTTTCAGATGAGTTGCATATTACTATTAAATCTTCTTGATGTAGGAAAAATACGCATGGCGGATTTTTTTTGTCTTCTTCCAAACGAGCTTTTGCTTCTAACAATTTATTTTTAATGTCTAAGCTTTGCGATTGACTTGTTAGTGGGCGATAGACAATAACGAAGGAGTTGGAATTTTTGATTGGCAAATCAAAGTTTCTGATTATGGAGTCAATATCCTCAAATTTTGTGCGTTTCCCTAAAATCAAGCTCTCTAAAGCAATGGATAATATATGATCTCTAAGCTCAGAAGATGTTTCTATATTTTCATTCTTATCTACAACACTCGTAAGTGCGTATATTGCTTCAAATAGATTTGTCATTTTTAGCGGTTTAAGAAGATAATAACGGACACCATAACGCATTGCATTACGAGCATATTCAAAATCATCATATCCACTTAGTATAATAAACTGTGTTTTTTCTTGGTAAATTCTAACACGCCTAATTACTTCGATTCCGTTATATATAGGCATATTAATATCAATTATTGCAAAATCTGGCTGTTCGGTAATAATTTTCTCCACGCTGGTTTGCCCATCTTTTGCGGTACCAACGATATCTATTTGCATCTTTTCCCACTCCACAGAATTTTGCAATAAATCTAAAAGTGAGCTTTCGTCATCACATAGGACAGCTGTGTATGTTTTTTTATGCATTATTAACCGCCTGTATTGTCATTCTTTTGAGTATTCTCTATTTAATTCTATAAAACTGCAAGTATTAGATAAAGCTACATAGTAATTAGAAATAGTTGTTTACATACAATGGCCATTCGTGATAAGGTTGAATTATAAAAAACAGTGCAATGTGCACAGGAGGGGAAAATGAAGAAAATACTTAGTTCAATACTTGCTTGTTCAATTATGATGTCACTATTGGCAGCATGCAATAATGAACAAGAAAAGACGACATCTGTCAACACAGAACAAAATGAAATTCAAAGTGGCAACTCGTTAGAAAACTCTGAAAATACAAAGGGAAGTAAAGCAGAAGAGAGAACCATTATTGATGTGTGGTCTGAGGACCGGCATGATCAAGAATATGTAGAAAAGATGGTGGCAAAATACAACGAAGCTAATGAGGACAATATCGAAATAAAATTAAATCTAATTACAGAAGATTATAGAAATATGCTTTCGCTTTCGTATAATGGAGGCACGGCGCCTGATGTTGTCGGAGCAAACTCTCTGCCACTTAATCAATTTGCAGATACAGGTATTCTTATGCCGTTGAATGATTTTATTGAAAAAGATCCTGAATTTCAAAAAGTGAATGATCCGTACAGTAATTCCTTTGAGGGGTCCAATGTAAAAGATGGTAAGATTTATATGGTCTATAGTGGAATGAGATCTGGTGTAAGAGTTGAATATAATAAAGCTATTCTAGACCAGGTTGGAGCAAATGAAATTCCTAAAAAACTAGATGATTATATTAATTTAGCAAAAAAAATTACAGAGGCAGGTAAGGGTGAATTTTATGGGATTGGCTTTCCCTCATCATCTCCTTTCGAACGCCTTTTGGAGATGTCCGCGCAAACTTCTGGTATTTATTTTTATGACTATGTAAACGGAAAATTTGATTTCACTGGATACAGACCAATTTTAGAAAAAGGCCGAGAACTTGTGAAATATGCATATCCTGATCAACAAGGTGTTGATAACATGCGTGCGCTCTTTGCCCAAGGTTCTTTTGCTCTCTGGAGTAATGCTTCACAGGAAGCTGGTGTTTTCACTAAACAGATTCCTGTTACGGATTTTGAATGGGGAGTTGCAGAGGTTCCAACATTAGATGGGGAAATTAAAGGTGCGTTGCAAATTACTCCTTCTAAGGCTTATGGAATTGTATCTAATAGTGATTCTATTGATGATGCATGGAAAGTGATTCACTATTTCCAATCAGAAGAGTTCCTGAAAGGGTACCTAGAGGGAGGGTTTAGCTTACCAATTACGGAGTACATGAATGGAGTGATAGATCATAGTAAAACTGGTAGACTTGCAGATTTTTCATTGCTCGAGCATGAATCTGTTTACCCTACAGCACCTTTAGTAAATCTTCAAGGAGATGATTATAGAACTGTTTTATGGAATGCTGTTATGGGTTATGTAGAAATAGACGATGCAATTAATGATTTAAACGAGAGATACAATGCTGCGCTTGATGCCGATATAGCGTCAGGAACAGTAAAAAGACTTGTCATCACAGACTATAATCCTATGAAGCCAAATGAAGGCACAGTTCAATATTTAGATAAATAACGTATCAAACTACAATCAATACTGCTCCTCTTTCCTAGTGGAGCAGTATTTTTAATAAGGAGAAATTTATGAAAACAAAGAAAAAAACTGATTGGAGGGGAAATATTTCGGCTGGAATTATGCTTAGCCCAGCCGTCTTAATGTTGATCATTTGCTCAATATATCCTTTTATTTGGATTTTTCGGTATATTAACTATAACTATAATGGCTTCACCGCTGTATATACTGGTTCACAAAATTTCAAAAGAATGCTGAGTGATAAGCAGTTTTGGCAAAGTGTTATTACTACGTTTGAATATGCGGCTTTGAAGCTTGTATTTATTATCCCCTTATCACTTTTATTAGCTATATTAGTAAATATGCGTTTATATTTTTCAACTGTTTTTCGTAGCATATACTTTATGCCAACAGTAATAGCATCATCTATTTCAAGTATGATTTTTGGTTTTATTTTTGCAACGCAGAATGGCATTTTGAATTCCATCTTGCAAGCATTAAATATTATTGACACCCCAATAAAATGGCTAGCCAGTACAGATTATGTTATGTCAGCAATTTTGATAGTTGCTCTCTGGGGAGGACTAGGAAACTACATGTTGTATTTCCTTACAGGTATTAATGGCATAGACACAGAGGTATATGAGGCGTCAAAAATTGATGGGGCTAATGCCGTACAAAACTTTTTTTATGTCACACTACCGATGCTTTCTCCTGTTCTAAAGGTAGTACTACTTTTAGCAATTACTACAGCATTTAAAGATTATGAGGCAATAATGGTACTAACCAAAGGTGGTCCGGGGAATAGATCAATGGTTATGTTTTTATATATTTATAATATGATTTTTGGAGCAGGCTCAACATCACAACCCCAGATCGGTTATGGCGCGCTTTTAAGTGTTATTGCAGCAGTAATCGTTGGTGCGATTACAGGTATATACCTTTTAGCAGCAAGAAAACTGGATAAAGTTTTTGAATAATTGGAGTATGAAATGAAAAGAATAAATTTCAAAAGATTAAAGTTCTCTCATGTCATTATTTGGCTTTTCCTATTTGTTTTTGCAATTATCGTAGTCTTTCCGATTTTGTATATTATCTTTGGATCTTTTAAAACTAACGCAGAGTTACTTGTCGGAGGAACACGAATTTTCCCGAAAAAATGGTCTATTGATAATTATATTCAAGCATGGGAGCAGGCTAACTTTGCAAAGTATACTCTTAATAGTTTAATTCTTGCTTTTGGAGTAATGTTTTTATCATTAATTAATGCAACGATGGCGGGGTATGTTTTTTCTAGGAAAAATTTCAAAGGGAAAAAATTACTATATGGTCTTTTTGTAGCATTTATGTTTATTAATGTTGGCTCAATTGCTCTTAGACCACTATTTGAACTTGCTGTAAAAATAAACTTGAATCGAAGTCTGTTTAGCGTAATTTTTATCTCTGTGGGAGGGGGACAGGCCACTTATATTTTCTTAAGTAGAGGGTTTATTGACCAATTACCTCGTGAGCTTGATGAAGCGGCAAAAATAGATGGGTGCTCGTTTATGAAAATATATAGAGTGATTATACTTCCTTTATTGAAACCAGTGTTAGCGACCATTGCAATTCTCTCTTTCCGGCAAGGCTGGAATGAATATATTCTTCCCTTGGTGTTTACAATGACAAACGAAAATCTTAGACCACTAACGGTTGGAGTAAACATGCTTAAGAACGCAGGAGATGGCACTGCTGCCTGGAATATTATGTTTGCTGGATCAACAATTGCTATTGTGCCAATGCTTATCATTTATTTGTTTTTTGGAAGATATTTTATGAGTGGTGCAGCAGCGGGGGCAGTAAAAGGATGATTGGAGGAATGAACTAATATGTTTGACACTAATTATATGTGGCCTTTAAAAGCAAATGATTTTATTCGACAATATTATATTCAGGGACCTTTTGTTGAGGATTTTAATGCGAAGAGCAGAAGTTTTAATCAACTGCGTTTTGAAGCCGAAGCGCGTACGGAAATTGCAGCTGCGCCTAAACGAAAACTCTGGGATGCGTTGCCTTTAACACCTGAGGCAGAAGCTTCAAGTGAGTGGAACATTTATTATGAATATGGAAACGATTTTATTGAGTTATCTGATTTTTATTCAACATTAAAACGGATTGATTTGCATTTCTACACTCGTTTGTTTAGTAAACGGAAACAACGTGTGAAAATGCGAATTTGGAGTTATATGGCAGTTGAACTGTTTCTTAATAGAAATGCTGTAGCAACAATTACAAGGCCGGTTTATAAGCCAATCCAATCACAAGATTTTATATTAGAGTTGAATGAGGGATTAAACGTACTTTATGGGGTAGCTTTGAACTTAGGAGTCAGGGACACACGAAATATTGTTGGAATTCAACTTTTAGAGAGTTCAGAAGAGATATTTAATTGTTTAGAGGTTGAGCAACAGGCTATCTACCATGATATCGATGTTTTAGGAAATGTTTCTTTATCGGACGATAAGTTAAAGTTTTCAGCTCCATCTCCTGGTAGCACAATTCGTGTAGATGCAATTTTTAGTTCGCCTGACTTTTATTTTGAAAACCGTATGCAAAATTTGAATATTTCATCTGAGAGGAAGATCTTAGAAATTCCTTCAAGTGTTACTAATGTCGAGGTTCATATTGAAAATGCATCATATAGTCTCTCACGTTTTATTGAGATAAATGAGCATATACAACCGAGCTATTCAACGAAAAAACTATCAAGTATAGAGGAGAATTTTCAAAGAGTTGTAGAAGATATAGCATCAGTTAAAAGCTTAAATCGTGGAAGATTTGGCTTTTCTATAATGAATATTTTGGCAAGAAAATATTGTGGTAACAGTGCCCAAAACGATAAAGAACTTTTTCTCGCAGATCTCGATTTGATTGAGAAAAGAGTTGACTGTTCTGATTTTCTTGTAGCTGGTTTAATTAGATATGTTCATAATTATGAATTAGATGATTTATTGGCTGACCGTACACGTGAAGTGCTTCTTAACTACCGCTATTGGATGGATATGGAAGGTGCCGATGGTATGTGTTTTTGGAGTGAGAATCACTCTTTGATGTTTTATACCTCTGCGCTATTTGCTGGTGAACTATATCCTGATGATTTCTTTACAAAAGCAGGTATGACAGGTCGAGAGCTTGCAAAACTATCAGAGGCACGTGTGAAATCTTGGTTAAATGATGTGGAAGACTATCACCTTGAGGAGTTTCTTAGTGCTGATTATTCGCCAGTGACTATTGCTCCGTTATTAAATCTTGTAGACTTTGCTGAGCCATCAATTTCAAATCGTGCTTCTGCCATTATTGATTCTATTGTTGAAGATTTAGCAAGACATAGTTTTAAAGGATCTTCAATTGCGCCGATGGGACGGGTGTATCGATCTGTTATATATCCTTTTAAAAGCAGTGTTCAGTCCTTGGTCAATTGGATTAATCCAGCAGCTCCCACGAGTTTTGGTGAAGGATGGCTAGCCCATCTTGCTACCAGTAAATACAAACTGCCTCAAAATCTTGATAGGTTGATTCAATCCCCAGTATATTCTCGGCGTAAAACAGGTAATGCTGTAGTAGTTTTGGATCGAAATGAATCTTACTGTCTTACCTCGGTGGAATCTCCAAGGTTTGAAAAATACGAACGATGGCCAATAGTATCTAGCGTTATAAAAAATGAGAAGGATATTCAGGGATATGTAAAAAGTCTCAATGAACGTTTTCATGGGACGACAAATTTTACACCTGGCATATATGGTTATCAACAACACTTGTGGTATGCGGCATTAACAAATGAAGCTATCCTTTTTGTAAATCATCCTGGAACAACTACAGATGTAACTGGATTGCGCCCGGGATACTGGTTTGGAAATGGGATTATTCCTGCAATTAAACAATCTAAGTTGACTACTGTTGTAACAGAAAAAGAGAATGTACAAAATGTTGGGGTTATTGGGAGTATTTACAAATTAAGCCACAATCATCCCATAGAGTTTACACATGTTTTCTGCCCTCTTAATAAATTTTCTGAAAGTTTATTTGAAAAACACTGGATTTTCCTTGCGAAAGATAAAGGCTTTTTGGCTCTATGGAGTTCCGGAACTTTAATTAAGCATAATGATGTGCTATTTGATTGTGAGTTTAGAGTAACGGGACGAGATACTGCATATCTTTGCTTTGCAGGGTCTATAACTGATTTTGAAAACTTGAGCGACTTTGCATCTTACTGCAAAGACCTTAAACCCTATTATGACGTGCTGGAATCTACATTGATTTGTGAAGGTTTTGTATTTAAGTATGAAAAAGGGCATGATGAAACTCAATATGTAAAATAAAGATATATAAACATATTATGAGCAGGAATATATGGATTTGTATTAGTTCGTAAGTTAGAAATCAAAACTGATTGTTCGATATCATTATGTTAAAAAAAATTAAGTGCAGGTGTTATATAGAATGGAAATGAATTCAGATCTTGAAAAAATTCTTTTGAAAAATAAAAAAGGCGGATTTACTATGCCCGGTCAAACGGGTTTTGAAAAGTATACCTTAGAATTAGCCAAACGTTGGGGAGCAGATGTGATAAGGGATTCTGAAGGTACACATTTATCAGATGAAATTATTGAATCGGGTTACGGTATCTATTCAACAATCTGTATTATTAGAGGCCACAATGCTTGGTTAAAAGAAAATCCAGAAGCAAGACAAAGCACATTCCTTTGCACAAAGGCTCGTATGGCCACAACAAATCAGCTGAGTGTGCCGTTAATGGAAGATTTCTTTCAAGGACAGTTTCAAATTGATGATAGAGCGATTTCCTTTTCTTATTGGGAGGTTTATGACAGAACAACAAATGAAAAAATAGGTGAAAATCAATGGACTTATGATTCGAACAAAGGTGAAGTCATTATTCATTCAAAACCTTGGCATGAATATACTGTTTCTTTCTTGGCCTGGCGCCTCTGGGAAGAGATTAACATGTACAACCATACGACCAACAGCTGGGTGTCTGAACCATTAATACCATTGCAGCCATATAATTCTCAAGCCAGGGCTTACATATTGAACTGGTTAAAGACTTGGTGTGAAGATCATCCGCATACAACAGTAGTGCGTTTTACATCATTATTTTATAACTTTGCCTGGATTTGGGGATCGGATCCGAACAATCAAAATCTTTTTACGGATTGGGCATCCTATGATTTTACTGTTTCACCTGAAGCTTTAAATGACT
>JBMNSN010000043.1:0-9683 GCA_050945215.1 Fermentimonas sp.
ATTATTCTGGAGTAGTAGCTTGGATAATATATCTTCGATTCTTTTCATAATGACTGCAAAAGAACACATTTCATGCCACTTATTGCGAATTTCAGCGTGTTAATTTACACTAAATCCCACAGAACCTATTTTTTTATTTTTGTGAGTGTTATGAAAAGTTTACCTAATAAATTCAAACTTTGAAAAAATAATAATCTTTTACTTATCACTAAATTTAAATGAAAAGAAATGAAAAGAAATGACCATTTGTTTAATTATTTGAGAGGTGGAGTATTAGCTCTTCTATGGGCTATTTCTCTATCAATTTTTGCTCAAAGTATCACCGTGTCAGGGAAGGTGTCTGATGCAAATCAAGAACCTCTTACCGGTGTTGCCGTACAAATAAAGGGAAGTGGCTCGGGTACAGTAACCGACTTAGATGGTAATTACTCGTTGGACAATGTTCCATCGAATGCTACCTTAGATTTCTCTTATATTGGTATGCGTACTCAATCAATTGCAGTTAACAACCAGAAAGTTATCAACGTGGTGATGCAAGAAGATGTTGCCGCTTTGCAAGAAGTTGTTGTAGTTGGTTATGGAGCCGTTGAACGTAGAGATTTGACTTCTGCGGTTTCTAAGGTTAGCAGCAAGGACTTCTTACAAGGAGCCGTTAACAACCCTATGCAGATGATTGATGGTAAAGTTGCCGGTGTAACTATTTCTAACTATGGAGCAGCTGACCCTAACAGAAACCCTATGGAAAACTTGCAGGTTAGGGGATCTTCATCATTGGAGGCAGGAAATACTCCTTTGGTTGTTATTGACGGTATGCCGGGTGGAGACCTTAGAAACATTGCAAACCAGGATATCGAATCAATAACAGTATTGAAGGATGGTTCGGCAGCAGCTATTTATGGTTCTCGTGCCGCTAATGGTGTGATTATTATTCAGACCAAGTCAGGTAAGGCAGGTAAAGTATCTGTTACTTATGACACATATATTGAACACGATGCTGTGTACAAAAAGCCTAACTTGCTTTCAGCCGAGAGATTTGTGGAACTGGGCAGAGATACCGATTATGGTTATAAAACAGACTGGTATGACGAACTTATCAGACATAACAACTTTGGACATAACCACTATGTAGCGGTAGGTGGCGGTAGCGAAAACACTATTTTCAGAATTTCTGCCAACTATAAGGACAAAACTGGTATTGATATTGCCAGTGACAGACAAGAATATGGTGTTAGAGCCAACTTTAATCAAAGAGCTATAGATGGTTTGTTGGAACTATCAGGTAATATTTCTCATAGAGTTGTGGATGAATCATACACAAATTATGGTGCTTTCAAACAGGCAGCTCAGTTGAACCCTACATTGAGTATCATGGATAAAGATGATCCAACAAAGTATGCTTATTTTAAAGGTTATGACACATATAACCCTGTTGGTGACTTGAAGGACCGCTTGAATGGTGCTAAGCAAGAGTATAACATAATGGACTTCAACATTAAGTTGAATCTTCTACCTAACTTAACAAGTGAGTTGAAATTGGCTCGCCAGTTTCACTTGATGCAACGCTATGAGTATTATAATAAATTCCATAGAGACTCAAGAGACAATGAAGTAAATGGTGCTCCTCGTGGTGGTAGAGCAAGACTACAATATGAGAACTGGGAAGACCACACTCTTGAATGGGTAAACAACTATTTTACAACAATCAACGATCTGCATAACATAAAGGTTATGGCCGGTTATTCATACCAACAGTTTGTTAATGAAGGTATGTGGGGTGAGAATATGCACTTTCCAACTGATGCTTTCAACTACCACAAGCTTGGTGCCGGTCAGTGGCAATTAGAGAAGGGCAGATTGGGTATGGATTCATGGAAGAGCAAAGAAAAGAATATTGCTTTCTTTGGTAGAGTAAACTATGACTTTGATGATACATACTTGCTTTCTGCTTCACTTAGATATGAAGGTAACTCAAAGTTTGGTAAGGATAACAAATGGGGATTGTTCCCTGCTTTCTCTGCCGCATACAGATTGAACAAGCTTCCGGCGATAGCTGAAAGTGACGCTGTTAATGACCTTAAAGTTAGAGTATCTTACGGTGTTACCGGTCGTTCAGGCTTCAATAGATATAGTGCCTTGGCTAGATACACCGGCTATGGAAAATATATGGACGACGAAGGTCAATGGATACAGGTTTACGGTCCTGCAAACAACCCTAATTATGACCTTCACTGGGAAAAGCAAAAATCATGGAACTTTGGTGTAGATTATACTCTGTTTGACCAAAGACTTTCTGGTAGTTTGGACTATTTCATCAGATTAGGTAAGGACGTTATTGCTAACTATGATGCTCCTGTTCCTCCAAATATTCATGAGCAGATCTTCACCAACGTAGCTTCTACAAGCACAAGAGGTGTTGAATTGAACTTGGAATGGGATGCCGTTAGGACCAAGGATTTTGATTATACAACTAACATCGTTGCATCATATTCAAAATCAGTACTTGACAAGTTCTCTAATGAACAGTACTCTAAGGGTTACATGAACAGAAGCGACCTGCCTTCACCCGGGAACCCAGGACCGGCTCAAAGATTGGAAGACGGAAAAGAAATAGGTAGCTTCTACGGTATGAGATACGCAGGTGTTGACGATGAAGGAAACATCATGGTATGGAAAAATGGTGTTGTTGATGGCGAGAAAATAAGAGCAGATCAAAGTAGTGATTTGGACAAGGACTACATCGGACATGGTATGCCAAGACTTGAACTTTCATGGGGTAACACATTTAGATATAAGGATTTCGACCTATCATTGTTCTTCAGAGGAAAGTTTGATTATAAGATCCTTAATCTTTATCAGATGTATTATGGTTTGCAAGCGCAACCTAAGATCAACCTGTTGGAAGATGCCTTCGATCGTAACGCTCACATAAAAGGGCCTAAACATATCGTTGACTATTTCTTGGAAAGTGGAGACTATTTGAAACTTGACAATATAACATTGGGATATAATCCAAAGATCAACTCTAAGCTTATCACTAACTTGAGAGTTTATGGAACTGTGAGAAATGTGTTTACATTGACTAAATATTCTGGTATAGACCCTGCTAACACTACTATCTCAGGATTGGATCCGGGTGTAGGTAGTCTGGATTTGTATCCAAGTGCAAGAAACTTTTCATTGGGAATGCAAATAACTTTCTAAAAAATACATACATACAATTATGAAAATCAATAAATATATTATATTGGCTTTAATAAGCGCCATAGTATTTTCGAGCTGTACGAATTTGGACGAGGAGGTATTCTCGGACATAACGGCAGACAACTATTATCAAGACAAGAGCTCTATTATTGCTGCTTTGGTACGTCCATTTGAGCATGGACACTGGTGTGGCTGGGATGGTGACAGATGGAACCTCCAGGAACTTACTGCTGACAACTTTGTTTGGCCACAGAAAGGAAGACACGGTTACGACGGAGGTAACTGGATTAGATTGCATCGTCACGAATGGACGATTGAGGAAGGTGTTATCAACGGTGGATGGGTTGGACCATACCAAGGAATTGTTCAGTGTAACACTTTTATTGCAGACTTTGAGGGATTGGATTACCCTTCTTACGGTTTGACTGAAGCTGACAAGGCTAACCACATAGGACAGTTGAGAACTTTAAGGGCTTGGTACTACATGTTCTTGATTGACTTCTTCAGGCATGTTCCTATATCAACAGATAACACAACTATAGTTGGTCAATCAACCCCTCAAGAGGTTTTCGATTTTATAGAAAAAGAATTGAAAGAGAGCTTACCCGGATTGCCAAAAGTTGGTATTACCGGCCGTCTTAATCAAGCAGCTGCTGCAGGTATCTTAGCACGTCTTTATTTGAACGCAGAAGTATGGACGGGACAAAACAGATATGCAGATGCTAAGAAAATGGCTCAAGATATCATCGATGGTGTTTATGGTGATTACAAATTAGATACTGACTATCGCGGACCATTCTCTGATGGACTTTTTGGCAGGAGATCTCCGGAAAATATTTGGGTTTTCCCTCACGCAAGAAACATTTACGAATTTGGTTGGATGTATGATGCATTTATGCACTATCAGGCAAAATACTCATTGGATAACAACAAGGGTGGTTGGAATGGTATTGTTCTATCTCCATCAAGAGATTTGAAGGGTGATATATATCCTTACAAACTTGGTAAACCTTATGAGAAGTTTAGTGATGATGATTTCAGAAAGCAACCATTCCGTACTACTGAAGATAAATATGAGGGTTTCTTCTTGATCGGTCAACAATATCGTTTTAACTACGATAAGGGCTATGGATTCACTGATGAAAAAATGCTTGGTACTGAAGAATGGCTGGATAAGCCACTTGCTTATGTTGACCAAGTAGGTCGTTTCTCTGAAGGTGAAAAAGGATTAGCCAAGGGTTCACACGTGGAAACAGGTGAAGAAAACTCCGGAGTTCGTTTCATCAAGTTCCCATGGTTGCCTGACAGCAAAGACTTGTTCATGAATGCTTATGTTGCAGAAATCAGATTGTCTGAAATGTATTACATAGTTGCTGAATGTCTGATGAGAGAAAACAAAGTGGCTGAGGCCGCAAAAATGTTGGATGCTGTTCGTAAGCGTAACTTCCCGGCAGACAAATGGAACAAACATAGTTATGTAGCAAATATTGACAAACTTACTGAAGACGAGTTTGTTGATGAGTTGGGTCGTGAGTTCTTGGGAGAAAGACATCGTCGTACTGACCTTATCAGATGGAATCGTTTTGGTGAAGAATGGTGGGATAAACCAAAAGACTCTAAGGACATGACAGTGTTCCCAATTCCTTCAAGAGCACTTAATGCTAATCCTCAACTGGAACAAACGACTCCTGGATTTTAATATTAAGCTATAGATTTAGAAAAGATTACAATATTACTCACATGAGTCAAAAGAGACTGACGGTTGTCAGTCTCTTTTTTTGTTTATGGGTTATTAAAGCAAATATCACACTTACGATGCAATAGTAAAATTTATTTTACTGTGTATATACAGGATAATTGTGTAAATTTGTGCTTTAAGTTTTATAGTATTTTAAACATAGTAATTTATGTACAGAAGCAATACTTGTGGTGAGTTGAGACTTACCGATATAAATAAGAAGGTTACTCTTGCCGGTTGGGTTTCTAAGATTAGGAAGATGGGTGGCATGACATTCATCGACTTGAGAGATAGGTATGGTGTGACTCAGCTTTCGTTTAATCAAGAGGTAAATCATGAGTTGTTCGAAGCAGCAAATAAGTTGGGTCGCGAGTGGGTTATTCAAGTTACCGGCTCGGTAGAAGAAAGGAGTAGTAAGAACAACAACATTCCGACTGGTGACATTGAGATTATTGCTTCTGAGCTGACAGTTCTCAACTCATCAAAGACTCCCCCATTTACCATTGAAACGGATACCGATGGTGGAGATGATTTGAGGATGAAATATAGATACTTGGACTTGAGACGTTCAGTTGTTCGTAAGAACCTTGAGCTTCGTCACAGAATGGCTTTCGAGACTCGAAGATATCTTGACGAGAGAGGTTTCTTGGAGGTTGAGACACCCGTATTGATAGGTTCTACACCTGAAGGTGCGAGGGATTTCATTGTTCCGTCAAGAATGAATCAGGGCGAGTTTTATGCGTTGCCTCAGTCACCCCAGCTGTTCAAGCAGTTGTTGATGGTATCAGGATTTGACAGATATTTTCAGATTGTTAAATGCTTTAGGGATGAGGATTTGAGGGCTGACCGTCAACCGGAGTTTACTCAGATCGACTGCGAGATGTCGTTTGTGGAACAGGAAGACATATTAAATATTTTTGAAGGACTGACAAAACATTTATTCAAAACCATCAAGGATATAGATATTCCTGACTTTCCGAGGTTGAGCTATAGCGAAGCTATGAAGTTGTATGGCTCGGATAAGCCTGACACTCGTTTTGGCATGACCTTTAACGAGATAAAGGATTTGACAGAAGGTAAGGATTTTGTGGTTTTTGATTCGGCAGAATATGTAGGCGCTATATGTGTCAAGGGTTGTGCATCATACACTCGCAAACAGGTTGATGCGTTGACTGATTTCGTTAAACGCCCACAAGTAGGTGCCAAGGGACTTATATATGTGCGCTATAACGAAGATAAGACGATAAAGTCGTCAGTAGATAAGTTTTATGATGGAGATACTCTTAAGACTTGGCTCGAGAGATGTGACGCAAAACCCGGCGATTTATTGTTGGTCTTGGCAGGCGAAACAGAGAAAACTCAAAAGCAGTTGTGCGAACTTAGGCTTGAAATGGGTAATCAGTTGGGCCTTAGAAACAAGAACGACTATAAATGCTTGTGGGTTGTTGATTTTCCTCTTTTAGAAAAAGACGAAGAGCTCAATAGGTATTTCGCTAAACACCACCCATTTACATCACCCAAGTTAGAGGATATACCTATGCTCGATAGCAACCCGGGTGCAGTTAGAGCTAATGCATACGACATGGTTATTAATGGCGTTGAGGTTGGTGGCGGATCAATAAGAATTCATGATAGTGAGCTACAAAAGAAAATGTTCTCTGTATTAGGTTTTACAGAGGAAAAAGCTGAAGCACAGTTTGGATTCTTAATGAATGCGTTCAAATATGGTGCCCCTCCTCATGGTGGTATCGCATTTGGCCTTGATCGCTTTGTTTCAATATTTGCGGAATTGGACAGCATACGTGACACTATAGCATTCCCGAAGAACACAGCAGGACGCGATGTGATGATAGACGCTCCTTCTAATGTATCTCCTGAACAGCTTGATGAACTAGGGATAACAATAAAAGAGAATAATAAATAAACTATAGAGTATGGATATAAAAAAGCTGTCACAAATGACAGCTTTTTTATATTTACAGCACATTTAGGTTACAAAGTATAACCATTTGCATAAGTCTTGTTATATAATCTGTGTGCATTTGCCTCGTCATCATCAACGAACTTCTCAGCCTTAGGATCCCATTTTACCGGACGACCAAGATCATCTGCAATATTGCCAAGTGTACAAACGATACATGAGCTATGCCCAATCTCTACAGGTACTGCAGGCTCTTTACGATTCTTAATAGAATCAATGAAGTTGATTAGATGAGGTATCTTAGTTTCATAAGCTCCTTCTGTTTCTTCAACTTTGGCAGGATATAAACTGTCATCAGATGCAAGGAAATGTTCTCTTGAGACTTCAATCCATCCTTTTTCTCCCCAGAACTTAACACCCTTGGTCTTCTTTTCGTTAAATGGTTCCTCAGTCATGATTGTGCCATTAGCATATTTGAAAGTCATATATTTAGTACCCTCATATCCTGCAGGAATAACTTCAACAGGACCATTACCATCCATATTGAGTCCCCACTGAGCAATGTCAAACATATGAGCACCCCAGTCTGTTGTGAAGCCACCACCAAGTTCTTTATACCATCTCCATGCCCCCCAAAACTGTTCGTTTTGTTCAGGGTCAATAGATATGGGTGGATTGAGCTGACTATTGTAGTGATAGAACTCTGAGGGTCCTAACCAAAGTGGCCAGTTTAAATCAGCCGGAACAGGTTCCTCCGGAAGATCATATGGCGTAGGAGGTGCACCAACATAAGCGTTTATATGTTCTATCTTACCAATCTTACCTTCTTGAACCATTCTGACTGCGTGTTGAAAGTTAGCATCAGATCGTTGTTGGCTACCTACAGCAAGGATAACGCCATTATCTCTAACAGCTTTAACTAAAGCACGGCCTTCTTTAATAGTGAATGTCAGAGGTTTTTCAAGATAGATGTCCTTCTTTGCTTTACAAGCATCTATTGCTATGAATGCATGCCAATGGTCGGGTGTTGCTATTACTACTGCATCTATGTCGTCTCTTGCAATCAAATCATGATAGTTTTCATATACTTCTACAGTATTCTCGACATTCTTTGATGCGTAATGTTCATTTACACGTTTCAAGAAGCGTTCCCGCTTTACTCCGTAAACATCACTACCTGCAACTACTCTGACATCATCCATGCCTATGTAACCATTTAATAGATACATTGCTTGCTGTCCTAATCCTATGAAGCCAAGACGTATTTTACCGTCATCCACTACAGTGGCACTTTTTTTGTCTTTGCACGAAGTGAGGAATTGAGGGAACACTGTTACACCTACTGCTCCAACTGTAGCAGTCTTGATGAAACTTCTTCTGCTTAATTTATTATCCATAATAAAAATATTTGGTTATTAATAACTTATGTTTTCCTATGCAAATATATAGTATTTTAATTATATCTTGTTTTTTTGTATAAAAGATTATGTACAATATAGGGTATTTGTGTTAAAATGGTAACGATAAGAATAAAGAAACCGGCCACGTGGCCGGTTTACTATTTGATTTCTGTAATAATATTTGCTCTAATTAAAGATTAGGATTGATTGAATTCCACTCTTCAATTGCAGGTATAACACCCATAGAGATTACTTCATCTCTAAGAGTAACCAAATGGCTATAACTTTCTTTTAATTCAGCTATCTCTTCTTCTGTCCCTTTAACTTCACCGTATGAAACACCGTTTTTGTCAATTACAGTTTCCATAGCCATCATTATATTGTTGAAACCTTGACTGTTTACATAGCAACCTGCAGGCCAACGGAATTTTTCACCACCCATTGCTGCACGTATCATTTCTACTGAACAATATGCAGGACTCTGGAAAGATGAGCGTCCACGAAGTTTAATGATGTTTGCACCTCCTTTTGTTACTTTAGTTCTTATTTCAGCCCACTCTTCATTTGTAAGCTTATCTGTTCCTATAAGGTCTTTCAAAGGAGTGCCATCAACTTTAGCAGTTGAAGCGAAAACAGCCATTTGCTCACCATGACCTCCATAAGTACGAGCACCTACTACTTTGCTTTGATCTACACCGAAGTGTTTTGCTAACTCGCTCTGTAATCTCGTGCTGTCCAATGCTGCAAGTGTAGTAACTTGTGAAGGCTTCAAACCTGAGTGTATCAATGCTACAAGACCTGTAATATCAGCAGGATTGAAAATGATTGTTAAGTGCTTCAAGTCTGGGCAATAGGCCTTTATATCTTTTCCTAATTGAGCTGCAATAGCTGCATTGCCTTTAAGCAGATCTTCGCGTGTCATACCATCTTTACGTGGTGCACCACCTGACGAAATCATATATTTTGTGTCAGTGAACGCCTCTTTTACGTCAGATGAGTATGTGAAATTTACTCCTTCGAATCCACAGTGGCGCATTTCCTCGAATACACCCTTAAGGCCTTGCTCAAATGGATCGTACAAACAGATGTTTGGTGTTAAACGCATCATTGCAGCTGTTTGAACCATATTGGAACCAATCATACCAGCTGCTCCTACAATTGTTAATTTGTCATTTGTTAGAAAGCTCATAGTTCGTTTTATTATAATTTATAAATACTATCGTCAATATTTATGATGTTTCAAATATACATAAAAGTATTAATATAGAACTACTTATTTTAATAAATAACTATAAAAAAGAACCACCTCATAAGAAGTGGTTCTTTAATATTGTCACTATAAACTTATATAATGATATTTCAATTATTTAAGTTTTTTGTATCCATATACTGCTCTATCTCCAAGCTCTTCCTCGATACGTAG
>JBMNSN010000044.1:0-8653 GCA_050945215.1 Fermentimonas sp.
AATACTTACTCGGTTGTGTCGTAGCACCAAGTTAAGTGAAAATCCTGACATATGCAAGTCTTTCCAAACAAATGTTTGTCAAGGACTTGCATTTATAACAAATAATTAAGCTGCGAATTCAAGGTAAATACAATTTTTTCAGAATTATGGGGATAAAAGTTTCATTTTGTGGATTATTTTTTTTATTTTTGTAGTTGAAAAAGAGGTATAGTTTTTAGGAAATAAAATAGAACACTTTTAATAAAAAATTCAAATAAGTTATGATTAAAGTAGGTATTAATGGATTTGGCCGCATCGGACGTCTTGTTTTCCGTGCAGCACAACAAAGAAACGACATTCAGATTGTAGGTATCAATGATTTGCTTGATGTTGATTACATTGCTTATATGCTTAAGTATGACACAATGCATGGCAAATTTGATGGAACTATCGAAGTTAAGGACGGCAAATTAGTAGTAAACGGAAATGCCGTACGTGTTACTTCTGAAAGAAATCCTCAAGACCTTAAGTGGGATGCTGTAGGTGCAGAATATGTTGTTGAATCAACAGGTCTTTTCTTGACAAAAGAAAAAGCTCAAGCACACATCGACGCAGGTGCTAAGTATGTTGTAATGTCAGGTCCTTCAAAAGATGACACTCGCATGTTTGTTTACGGTGTAAACCACAATAAATATGAAAAGGGTGAACAATTCGTTTCTAACGCATCTTGTACTACTAACTGTTTGGCTCCTATCGCTAAGGTTTTGAATGACAACTTCGGTATCGAAGAAGCTTTGATGACTACAGTACACTCAACAACTGCTACTCAAAGAACAGTTGATGGTCCTTCAGCTAAGGATTGGAGAGGTGGTCGTGCTGCTTCAGGTAACATTATTCCTTCATCAACAGGTGCTGCTAAGGCTGTAGGTAAAGTTATCCCTGAACTTAACGGTAAGCTAACAGGTATGTCACTTCGCGTACCTACTCTTGATGTTTCAGTTGTAGACCTTACAGCTCGTCTATCAAAAGAAACTACTTATGAAGAAATATGCAAGGCTATGAAGGAAGCTTCAGAAGGTGAATTGAAGGGTGTACTTGGATATACTGACGAAGCTGTTGTTTCAAGTGACTTCTTGGGTGACCCACATACTTCAATCTTCGACGAAAAGGGTGGTATCCAATTGAGCCCAACTTTCGTTAAGGTTCTTTCTTGGTATGACAACGAATGGGGTTTCTCAGTTAAGCTTCTTGAACTGATTGCTCACATGGCTAAAGTTAATGCTTAATTTGCATTATTAAGTCTTTAATATTACCCGTTTAATCGGGTATATCACAAATATTTATCCGCAGGTTTTGAAAAAGACCTGCGGATTTTTTTTGAACAATTGTTGTGTGACGCTGTTTTAATTATAGAGATTTCAATGAAGGGATCTCATACTAAAACAATACAACTATGAAAGATTTAAGATTTAAAGGGAAATGGAACGAGCTTAAAGGACGAGCAAAACAGGAATGGGCAGATTTGACTGATGATGATTTGCTTTACGAAGAAGGAAAAGAAGATGAACTTTTCGGCAGACTTCAACGAAAGACCGGAAAATCAATAGACGAACTGAAAGACTGGATTAACAAGCAGTTAGAGTCAATGTAGTGGCATTTGATTATTAACGTTTTAATAATATTTGAAATTGGGTAGTTGCTTCGGTTACTACCCAATTTTATTGTATTGGCATAAAAAAAGAGTTGCTCCAAAGGAACAACTCTTTTGTCTTTTCTCAACTGTGATTGATTAACGTTATGCCGGATGTATTGACTCTGTTGGGCATACATCAGCGCAAGCGCCACAGTCAGTGCATGTGTCAGGATCTATTGAGTAGATATCGCCTTCTGATATTGCATCTACCGGACATTCATCGATGCAAGAGCCACATGCGATACAGCTGTCTTCAATTACATAAGCCATGTTGATAAAAATTTAATTTGTTTGTAAATAAATTTGTCTTCCACAAAGATAACAAGTTTTTTTAATTATGACAATAAGTGAAATAAAAACACGTTTATGTTTATAAATGATTAAGATTAGAATATATATATGTTTGGTTATGTTGTGCACATCATGGTGTGTGATGGCTCAGCATATGAAGTTGCAAAATCAGCCGTACATCGACCAGAGGACTTTCCATCTCGGTTTTACGCTAGGAATACACACGCAGGATTTAATTCTTGAAAACTCCGGTAATGTCAATGACAATGGAGAAGTCTGGTTCTCTGAAATACCACGATATTCTCCCGGTTTCTCGGTGGGAATGATTGGCGACATGTATGTAAATAGATTTATGAACCTCAGGGTTATACCTACCATACATTTGGGAGAAAAACAATTCGTGTTTAGAGAACAAGCATCAGGCGAGGAGTATAAAACTAACATAAGAAATAACTACTTATGTATACCCGTTCAGCTTAAGTTTGCTTTTGATAGAATAAATAATAACAGGCCTTATGTCATTATTGGTGGTTATGGCAGTATGGAGCTTGCATCTAACAAAAATAAAGCTGTCTTACTTAAGCCGTATGATTATGGAATTGAGGTCGGTATAGGTTGTGACTTTTATTTACCTATGTTTAAGCTTGCGCCAGAACTTAAATTCAGCTTCGGACTGATGGATATTTTGGAAACTGACAGAAAGGATTTGAAAGAGGAGTCACTGATAAAATATTCTAAGGCACTTTCGAAAGCAACTCAAAGAATGGTAACTCTCAGTTTCAACTTTGAGTAGTGAGTAACAACTACTTATGTTCTTTATTTAGGGAGCTGAATGTTCTGCAACCGGTATAAAACTTAATTAATATACTTCCCATATATTGACCTGAAGGTTTGGGCACAACAGTTTTTGATATGTTCAAACGTCTTGAGTCATTGAATGATGACTTTGTTCTCAAAAAGTCACTATAAGCGTTAACAACCGCTTTAGCTTGTTTGAACTGCCCTGTTACAACGAGTTGCAAAAAAGCAACCGCATCGAATAAAAAACGCACGATAAACGTTGTGGGATATCTATTTTTTGGAAGATTCTTGTGAAGCATCAACAGGTTGTTTCTGAAGTTGAGATACAGCTTCTTGGGGTTTTCCTTGCCGAGCGATGCACCACCGACGTGATAGACCACCGACGTTGGAATGCACATTATTTTATGACCACGTGCGTTTAATCGCCAGCATAAATCTATCTCTTCCATATGGGCAAAGAAACGAGTGTCTAGGCCACCCGCCTCCTTATACTCATCGAGCCTGATGAATAGAGCTGCTCCGGTTGCCCAAAACACAGGTATTATGGTGTCGTACTGTCCGTTGTCTTCCTCTACTTTATTTATGATTCTACCTCTACAAAAAGGATAGCCATACTTGTCGATAAAACCACCCGATGCACCTGCATATTCAAACATTGACTTATTATGATAAGCAAGAATCTTTGGTTGAACAGCAACAACATCATCATTCTCTTCCATATATCCTATGAGTGGTACCAACCAGTTGGGTGTAACCTCAACATCTGAGTTAAGTAACACTACATACTTAGAGTCAATATATTCGAGAGCTTTGTTGTAGCCACCGGCAAAGCCATAGTTTTCCGGCAATTCGATTACTCGCACCGTTGGAAAATTGGCTTTAACATACGCAACTGAATCATCAGTAGAGCCGTTGTCGGCAACCACAACCTGAGCAGACGCATCTGCAGAGTATCTTACCACAGATGGCAGAAACTGTTCCAGTAGCTTGCGCCCATTCCAATTTAAAATGACAACACTCGCAATAATATCATGTTCTGACTGCTTCATCCGATTCTTTCTTATATTTCCAGCGGTTATGTGACCACAAATAGTACGCAGGTTGGCGATTGATAGTTTCCTCCAACTTCTGGGCATATCGTTCCATGATATCATTCTTCTCTTCCAAAGAAGCGTCGGGAGTGATTAGAAAAAACTTGCCCTCATAATATCCCCTCTTAGTTTTTTGAATATCAAGATATACTATGGAACAACCTAGTTTTGTTGCTATTCGCTCCATGCCTATCTGCAGTTTTGTGTCCTGATTCAGAAAAGTAGTCCAATAACCTGGCATATGTTGTGGTGGACGCTGGTCGGTCAAGAACCCCACGACCAGAGTTTCACCTTTTTTTTGTGCATTTATCATCTTCCGATAAACTGAATTCATCTCTATGGGTATGGGCTTAAAACGGCTGCGTATCTTAAGAAAAAGCCTGTCGAATGTTTCGGAGTGCAACTTCTTGTACATAAGTCCTTGTGACACATTTTCACTTAAATAGAGACCTATAGACGGCACCCACTCCCAGTTGGCGAAGTGTCCCAAACTAAGAATACATGACTGTCCTTCGGCGGTTAGCCTGTTTATCAGTTCAGGATTTTCGAACTTCATGCGTCTCATTACCTCTTCATCCGAGATGCTCAGCGTTTTAATAGTCTCTACAAAGTAATCGCACAGATGATGATAAAACTGTTTTGATATGGAGGCTATTTCGGATTCCGACTTCTCCGGGAAAGAATTTCTTATATTCTGTAAGACTAACTTTCTTCTGTATCTAGCCACATGATACACCAAGAAGAAAAGTATATCAGAAATAATATACAACAGAGCAAATGGCAAAAGGGAGTGCAAATATGCAATGCCATATAAGATTCTATATCTAAAGTTGGTATATGAGTTACTTTTAGTCATTAAATATTGCTTTCATAGCCATTTCATCGGCATCATATTCACCCACTTCAACAGTAATCACTTCATTTACATACTTGTCGTTGTATTCTGTGTAAAGCTTTATGTAATTTTCAGTAAACCCGTGCATATTTTTACCTCTACGCGTATTTTCAAACAACACCTTGCGTTTAGTCCCTATTTGTGATTGATAGAATGCTTTCAACTTCTCGTCTGATAGGTCCAATAGGATTTTACTGCGTTTATGTTTAGCCTGAGGTGACACTTCATGCTCTATTTCCAAAGCTTTTGTACCAGGCCTTTCCGAATAGGTAAACACATGCAGTTGAGAAAAGTCCAAACTTTCCAAGAATGCCCTACCCTCATCGAAAAGCTCGTCAGTTTCTCCTCGAGTGCCAACAATAACATCAACACCTATGAAAGCATGAGGTATTTCTTGTTTGATTTTCTCTACCTTGTGCCTAAATAATGCTGTGTCATACTTTCTACGCATAAGCTGTAACACCTTATCACTGCCGGCCTGTAGTGGCATATGGAAATGAGGCGCAAAACGTCGAGAGTTTGCTACAAAGTCAATAATCTCATCGGTAAGTAGATTTGGCTCTATTGATGATATTCTGTATCGTTCTATACCTTCAACATTGTCAAGCTCTTTTATCAGGTCGAAAAACGACTCGTTGGTAGTTCGCCCGAAATCTCCAATGTTTACACCCGTGATAACTATTTCTTTACCACCCTCCTGTACAACCTGTTCGGCTTGTTTAACCATTTCACTAATAGACCCATTTCGACTACGTCCACGAGCATAAGGTATTGTGCAGAAAGAACAAAAATAGTTACATCCATCCTGCACCTTAAGAAAGTATCTGGTACGGTCGTTTGAAGACAGAGACGGAACAAAGGTTTTTATCTTGTTTGTCTTTGACGTAATTATCTCACTATCTTCATTCTTCTTCAGTGAGTCCATGTATTTTAACACATCCAACTTCTGCTCAGCACCAAGAATTAGGTCTACACCCTCTATTTCGGCTATATCTTCAGGCTTCAGCTGTGCGTAGCATCCTGTTACAATAACAAAAGCATTAGGATTCTCATGAATGGCTTTGCGAATAGCCTGGCGCCCTTTCCTGTCGGCAAGTTCTGTTACAGTACATGTATTGATAACACAAATGTCGGCTTGTTGACCTTTCCTGGCACGTGTCACTCCTGCTTTGAGAAGCTGTCGACCAATAGCGGATGTTTCGGCAAAGTTAAGCTTACATCCTAATGTATAGTATGCTGCTGTTTTATTATTAAAAACTGTTTGATCAATCATATTATTATAGGTAGTAATTAAATACAGATGTCTAAGTTATGTATTTAAATCACACTCGTAACGTAAATTTTTGTATCCATTTATGTACAAAAATACAATATAAGTAGTAACTTACATCGTTTTTTTCTTTGATAATAGAATTTTAGAGTTTATTTTTGCACACGTTTACTGTTTTTGTGCAGTAAAGATATAAAATGACATCTTATGATTGAACAAAATTTCATAAAATTGTACGAGAATAGCTTTAAGGATAACTGGGACTTGCCTGCCCTTACAGACTATAAAGTCGATAATGCTACGTACACATATGGAGACATTGCAAGAGAAATCGCCAAGTTACATATTCTTTTTTCTGAGTTAGGAATAAAAAAAGGCGATAAGATTGCACTTATTGGGAAAAACCACTCATCATGGGCTATGTTGTTCATGGCCACTATAACCTATGGAGCTGTGATAGTTCCTATCCTGCATGAGTTTAACCCCAAAAGCATGGAGACATTAATAGACCATTCAGATTCTAAACTAATATTCATAAATAAAAATATTTGGGATAAAATACATCATGATGGCATTAATGTGCCTGTATTTGAGGTGCCAAACTATACTCTCATCAAAGGCAAAGATGAAAACACCCAAGCTATTTGTGATTCTATTGATGGAAAATTTAAAGAAAAATATCCAAAAGGCTTCGAAAAAGAAGATATTTCTTATGCTGACGTAAGGAACGAGGAAGTTGTATGCATCAATTACACATCTGGAACAACAGGATATAGCAAAGGAGTTATGATTACCGCGAACAACTTTGCAGGCAACATAACTTATGCCCCAACTATGAATGTACTCTTCAGAGGCGACAGAACATTGGCTTTTCTGCCTATGGCTCACGTCTACGGATGTTCTTTTGACTTTCTTTTTCCTCTGTCGATTGGTGCCCATATAACTTTGTTGGGTGCTATTCCTGCACCTATAACTTTGATAAAAGCATTTAAGGAAGTTAAGCCAAGCTTGATAATTTCGGTACCTCTGATTTTTGAAAAGATTTATAAAAAAGAGCTGTTACCCATCATCAGCAAACCTGCAATAAAAGTTTTACTTAAGATACCAGGCATTAATACTCTCATTTACAAAAAGATGAACGAAAGCCTGACGGAATCATTAGGCGGAAATTTCAGAGAAGTTATTATTGGAGGTGCAGCACTCAGTGCAGAGGTTGAGGACCTGTTTCACAAAATGAAGTTCCCATTTACTGTAGGATATGGCATGACGGAGTGCGCTCCTCTGGTAGCACACGACAGGCACTTTAATTTTGTCCCAAGATCTTGTGGCTCAGTGCTGGATATCCTTGATGTCAGAATTGACTCTGAAGATCCTGAAAATATCCCCGGCGAAATTCAACTAAGGGGCGAAAATGTCATGAAAGGGTATTATAAAAATCCGGAGGCTACAGCAGAAGCATTCACCGAAGACGGTTGGCTGAAAACCGGAGACTCAGGGATATTGCGTGGTAGGCGATTATTCATAAAAGGGCGTATAAAAACCATGATACTTTCGGCAAATGGTCAAAATATATACCCCGAGGAGATTGAATCCAGATTAAACAACATGCCATATATTATAGAGAGCATTGTTGTACTAAGGAATTCAAGGTTAATCGCAATTGTTTATCCTGATTTTAAGGCAATTGAAGCCGACAACATTAGCGAAAGTGAGTTGGAACAAATAATGAAGGAAAACAAGGAAAAACTTAATCATACTGTGGCACAATACGAAAGAATTGCAGACATAGAGATTAGGAAGACTGAATTTGAAAAAACCCCTAAACAAAGTATCAAACGATTCTTGTACACATAACTCAGAGGCCTCCGATGAAAAATAAACATAATTAATTTTCTGCTTTTATATTATCAATCAAAAGAGAGTTTTTTACCGTAAAAGCTCTCTTTTAGTTTGTTTTTCTATTTATTAATTGTCGCAAATTGCTAACTTTGTCATTACCTTGTAATGAGGTTATTATTTGAAATAATAATTTGCTTTTGTATGATAAGTTGTTTTCATAACAAGTCATTTCCAACTTCTCTTCTTTTGGTAGCTCTACTGATTTTATCAGGGTGCAATCAGCGAGCCAATATCTATTTCGAAAAGAGATTGAAATTGCCAGGACTTGCCACATATGACCAAAAAGCAAAACTTGCCGGTTATGTAGTTCCCACTAAAAATCAACTCGAATGGCAACAGATGGAACTAATCGCATTTGCTTACTTTGGAATAAACACTTTTACAGGCAATGAATGGGGTGCGGGTGACGATTCTCCTGAATTGTTCAATCCTACTGATTTTGATGCAGAGCAATGGGTTGTGACACTTAAAAATGCCGGCTTCAAAATGATCATCCTGACTGCCAAACATCACGATGGTTTTTGTTTATGGCCGACATCCACTACTGACTATTCAGTTGTGTCTTCACCTTGGCATAATGGTAATGGTGATGTTGTGAGAGAAGTGAAAAACGCATGCGACAAGCATAACATGAAATTCGGAGTTTATTTATCACCATTGGATCATAATGCTGAAAGCTATGGTAACTCTGTTGCATATAACGAACTTTATGCCAAACAATTAGCGGAACTGCT
>JBMNSN010000045.1:0-7676 GCA_050945215.1 Fermentimonas sp.
ACATCGGGTATGGGTATCGGCATGGACCGCCTTGCAATGTTGCTGACAGGACAGACCAGCATACAGGAAGTTCTTCTATTCCCGCTTATGCGTCCTAAAAAGAGCAGTAAGAAAACAACTGAAGAGAACGAATAGATATTAATAGAGGTTTCAGCTAACAATATTGCCTTCTGTTTGTTCTAACGATAAGATATAATATATAATGAGTAGTATCGGCAAAATTTGCATTTTAGGAGGTGGAACTTGGGGCACTGCACTCGCCAAGCTGGTGTTGATGAAGCAGGACCACATCAATTGGTTCATGCGTCGCGACGAACAAATTGAGGGCTTTTATAAGTTGGGACACAACCCCAGCTACCTTACTAATGTGAAGTTTAATCTTGCCAAGATTACTTTCTACTCAAACATTGAGAAGGCCATAAAGGACTCAGACACAATAATTGTGGCTATTCCCTCACCATATGTTAAGCAGTATTTCAGGCGAATTTGGAACAGTACCTTTAAGGGAAAATTTGTTGTTTCGGCACTTAAGGGCATCATACCGAATGAAAACATGGTGATGAGTGAATATCTGGCTGACACGTTCAAGATTCCTCTTGAGAACATCGGAGTTATCTCCGGTCCTTGTCATGCCGAAGAGGTGGCACTTGAGAGATTGGCTTTTCTTACAGTTGCCAGCAAAGACATGGGAAAAGCAGAAATGCTGAGCGAGGAAATATCTTCGAGGTTATTGAAAACCAAGATAAGCACCGATGTGGTGGGTATTGAGCTTGCATCGGTATTGAAGAATATTTATGCAATTGCTACGGGTATTTGCCACGGACTGCTTTACGGCGACAACTTTCAGGCAGTGTTGATGAGCAACTGTGCAAAAGAGATGAGTCACTTCCTTAACGTGGTAACCCCAATGGAGCGCACCATAACTGACCAGCATTATTTGGGTGATATGTTGGTTACGTCATACTCTCAGTTCAGCAGAAACAGGACATTGGGAGCGATGATTGGCAAGGGCTACTCGGTAAGATCGGCACAGCTTGAGATGGAGATGATTGCAGAGGGTTATTATGGCGCTAAGTGCATACATGAGATGAACGAACATTTCAGGGCAGACATCCCTATTGCCGATACGGTTTATAATATCCTATACGAACGTGTGAGGCCTCAGGCAGCAATCAAGAAGCTCATAGAGTTTTTGTAAAAACTACAATATTTAATACGACATATTATTTATAATGGACACTATTCAATTAAACATTAAGAACCTGACCGACATAATCAGCGAAGAGGATATATTAATTAAGTCGGAGCTGGCAACTGCCGCCAATGAGGCATTGCATACGGGAACTGGTTTAGGTAATGACTTTTTGGGATGGGTAAACCTCCCATCGTCTATCAGTGATGAGGATTTTAGAGAGATTGAAGATACGGCAACCATACTGCGCACAAGATGTAAGGTTGTTGTTGTTATTGGCATTGGCGGCAGCTACTTAGGAGCAAGAGCTGTGATAGACGCACTCTCATGTTCTTTTAATTGGTTGGAGCCAATAGATAAGAGGAAAGATCCTGTTATCATCTTTGCCGGAACAAACATAAGCGAGGACTATTTGGCTGAGCTTGACAAGTATCTTGATGACAAACAGTTTGGTATAATAAATATCTCGAAGAGTGGAACAACAACAGAACCGGCAATAGCTTTCCGCATATTGAAGGAGAAACTCGAGAAGATGGTGGGTCTTGAAGAGGCAAGAAAGCGAATTGTTGCAATAACTGATGCATCGAAAGGCGCTCTTAGGACACTTGCCACGAGCGAAGGTTATAAAACTTTTGTTATTCCCGATGATGTTGGTGGCAGATATTCGGTTCTTACGCCGGTTGGCTTGTTGCCAATAGCTGTGGCAGGCATCAACATTCGAGATCTTGTGAAAGGTGCTGTTGAAATAGAAAAAGCAACAGAGCCGGGCACTCCCTTTGATGTTAATCTTCCTGCTATCTATGCGGTTATACGCAATGAGCTGTATAAGCATGGTAAGAAGATTGAAATCTTGGTCAACTATCATCCTAAACTACACTATTTTGCAGAATGGTGGAAGCAACTGTTTGGCGAAAGCGAGGGAAAAGATTTGAAAGGCATATTCCCTGCAGCTGTCGATTTCACTTCAGACCTTCACTCTATGGGACAGTGGATTCAAGAGGGGGAAAGAAGCATATTTGAGACTGTCATTTCTATTAGAAAGCCTAACAATAAGGTTGTTATACCTCACGATGAGAGGAACCTTGACGGACTTAACTATCTTGAAGGCAAGCGTGTTGATGAGGTTAACAAGATGGCCGAATTGGGTACGAGAATTGCTCACGTTGACGGAGGTGTGCCAAACATCTTGATTGAAATACCGGAGCTTGACGACAAGTTTATAGGTCAGCTGATATATTTCTTTGAGAAGGCCTGTGGTATAAGCGGTTACCTGCTTGGCGTGAACCCATTCAATCAGCCGGGTGTTGAAGCTTATAAGAAGAATATGTTTGCTTTGTTGGAGAAACCAGGGCACGAAGAGGCTACCAGACTTATAAAGAGCAGATTGTAATTTATTAACTTTTAATTGGACCGCAAGAACACAGACAAAGTGCTTCCTGCGGTTTTTTATTTTATGATTATAGAACTACTGAACAAGTATTTAGAGAAAAATGGTTATGACCGCTTGGACCTTAAAGCGGTTATTTTTGACATGGATGGCGTGTTATATGACTCAATGCCAGACCATGACAAATCGTGGAAAGAGACAATGGATGAGTTGGGCTTGAAATATGAGCCTAACGAGTTTTATATGCAAGAGGGCAGACTCGGAATCGACACCATTGACTCAATTATTCGTCGCAACTATGGGAGACCTTCCACTAAAGAGGAACAGGAGACGATATATGCACGCAAATCGGCATTATTTAAGAAATACAATAATGGCAAAGTTATTCCAGGGGCAAAAGAGACGCTGGATTATGTTAAAAAAGAAGGGTTGACGCCAGTGTTGGTAACAGGTTCGGGACAGCCTTCACTATTAGATAAAATAAGTGAACCGTTTCCCGGTATATTTACGCCTGAGACTATGGTTACGGCTTTTAATGTGGGGAGAGGGAAGCCTCATCCTGAGCCATTCTTGAAAGGGTTAAAGTTTGGAGGAAATCTCGAGCCAAACCAGGCTGTTGTGATTGAGAATGCACCTCTGGGAATTGAAGCGGCCACAGGTGCAAATATATTCACTATTGCGATAAATACGGGACCACTGGACAATCAGTTGCTATTAGATGAGGGGGCTGCAGCGGTATTTAACTCTATGGATGAGTTGAGAAAAGAGCTGTCAAAAATTATTGAACATACACGTAAATAGGTTATTGTTTACAATCATAATTCATTATCTTTGCTAATAATAGTTTAGTCTGAGATATATGAATATTAATGAGTTTGGATTTCTTAGAGTTGGAGCGGCAAGCCCCAAGGTGAGAGTTGCAGATTGTGACTACAACACCGAAGAGATAAAGAAAGTAATTGACACAGCATGCGACAAAGGGGTCCAGATTTTAACGTTTCCCGAGCTTAGCATCACATCCTACAGCTGTGGAGATTTATTTCATCAAGACAGGCTGATAGAAAAGTCATCAGAGAAGCTTCTTGAGCTTTCGGAATATGTTAAGAGTAAAAAGGACTTTGTTGCTATAGTAGGTTTGCCAATCAGGATTGAGAACAACCTGTATAATGTTGCCGCTGTGCTTGGCAGTGAGGGGATAATGGGCTTTGTACCAAAAACATATATTCCCAACCATCGAGAGTTTCAAGAGAAAAGATGGTTTAGCAGTGCGAACGACCTTGATGATATTAAGCATCTAACGATTGGCGATGAGTATGCAGTAATGTTTCACAAGGGAATGATTTTTGAGACACCATTCGCCAATTTTGGTATTGAGATATGTGAAGATTTATGGGTGCGTACTCCCCCATCATCGAGTGGTGCGTTACAGAATTCTGATATAATTTTCAATCTATCGGCGAGCAATGAGTTGGTAGGTAAAAACAGTTATCGCCGGTCGCTAATCATGCAACAGTCGGCACGTTGCAATGTGGGGTATGTGTACGCCTCGGCAGGAGTTGGCGAATCAACTACCGACGTAGTTTTTTCGGGAGCTTGTTTCATAGCTGAAAACGGCAGAATAATTGCTGAGGGTAAGAGGTTTTCATTGGACAGCGAACTAACTATTGCCGACATAGATGTACAGGCTTTGCGTCACGACAAACTTATCAACACCAACTACAACAGTCACGTGTCAGAAGCACTAAGTGTGGAGGTTAATATTGGTGCAATATCTACGGATAAGATGTATCACGACTTTGATGCTCACCCATTTATTCCTAAAGGAGAAGGCAAGGATGAGAACCTATCAGAGTTGTTCAACATTCAGACACATGGTTTGGCTAAAAGGCTGGAGCATACAAAAACAGATAAGGCTGTAATTGGCATTTCCGGAGGCTTGGACTCTACACTGGCATTGCTGGTGACTATTAAGACTTTTGACCTATTGGGGTTGCCCAGAAAGAATATAATCGGGATAACCATGCCAGGGTTTGGCACTACAGGACGAACATATAATAATGCTTTGAAGATGATGCAAGCAGAGGGCATAACCATTAGAGAGATTTCTATAGTGGAATCTGTTAAACAGCATTTTAAGGATATAGGTCACGACATTGAGACTAAAGATATTACATACGAGAACAGCCAGGCTCGTGAGCGTACACAGATACTTATGGATGTGGCCAACATGGCAAATGGGTTGGTGATAGGAACGGGCAACATGTCGGAGCTGGCACTTGGATGGGCTACATACAACGGCGATCACATGTCGATGTATGCAGTTAACTCCAGTGTGCCTAAGACTTTGGTTAAAACATTGGTTAGGTGGATTGCCGATAACCAAATGGAAGGTGAGGCAAAGGAGACCATATATGATGTTTTGAATACTCCATATAGCCCGGAGCTGTTGCCTGCTGACAAAGATGGAAATATTGAGCAGAAGACAGAGGCATCGGTTGGTCCGTACGAATTGACAGACTTTTTCTTGCATCGCATGTTGCGTTACGGAGACAGCCCTCGCAGAATATTATTCATCGCGGAGAGAGCTTTTGAAGGGGAATACGAAAGAGAAGAGATATTGAAATGGCTGAAAAAGTTCTATTGGCGTTTCTTCTCACAGCAGTTCAAGCGCTCATGCATGCCCGACGGGCCAAAGGCAGGCTCTGTAAACTTGTCGCCCAGGGGCAGCTGGAGAATGCCAAGCGATGCTATGGTTAATACGTGGATGGAAGAACTTGAATAGTTGATAGGAGTGCAAGATGAAACAATTGAATACGCTTTTTAAGAATTATACAGGTCTGCCGGACCCTGAGATTGTGGCGTTGCCTTTGTCAGGCTCTAACAGAAGATACTACAGACTGAAAAAGAATGGCGTTTCCATAATCGGTGTTCATGGTGAGTCGAAAGATGAAAACGAAGCTTTCATCAACCTTGACAAGCATTTTGTTAAGCAAGGGCTCAACGTTCCGGAGGTTTATGGGGTGTCAGAGGACAAAATGTACTATATACAGAGAGATTTGGGCGATGTCAATTTATTTGATTCAATAAAAGGCGGCAGGTTGACAGGTGTTTTCAGCAACGAAGAGAAAGAACTGTTGCACAAGACAATTTCTCTGCTTGCCGACTTTCAGTATTTGGGTGCGCGAGGACTTGATTTCAGTCACTGCTATCCATTGGCAGAGTTTAACGAGAGGTCCGTGTTTTGGGATTTGAACTACTTCAAATACAACTTTCTGAAGACCACCGGAATGGACTTTAGAGAGGACCTGTTGGAGGACGACTTTGTTAGGTTGGCAGACACGCTACTGAGCGACAAGTCGGAAACTTTCATGTATCGAGATTTTCAGTCGAGGAATGTGATGCTTGTGGGTGGCGAGCCATACTTCATCGACTTCCAGGGAGGCCGCAAAGGACCTGTGTATTATGATGTTGCATCGTTTTTGTGGCAGGCTAAGGCAAACTTTCCCATGGAGCTTAGGATGGAGCTTATTAAAAGCTACATAGCATCGGTGAGCAAATATGTGGATATTGATGAGCAGATGTTCATGAAACATTTGCGTCATTTCGTGCTGTTCAGGACACTTCAAGTGTTGGGAGCATACGGCTTTAGAGGATATTTTGAGAAGAAACCTCACTTCATACAAAGTGTTCCGTTTGCATTGAACAACCTGCGCGAACTGCTGGAAGATGTGTTTGATGAATATCCATACATGGATGGCATGCTTAGGCGCATGGTGGACCTGAAACAGTTTGCCGACACACAAAAGAAAGAACTAAAGGTACGTGTTTTCAGCTTTGCATATAAAAAGGGAATTCCCAATGATGTGTCAGGCAATGGCGGCGGCTATGTGTTTGACTGTAGAGCAATAAACAACCCGGGTAAGTTTGAAAGATACAAAAACGTTAATGGGTTAGATGAGCCGGTTATCAAGTTTTTGGAAGAGGATGGAGAAATTTTGGAATTCTTAGACAACATATATCCGCTTATTAACAGGCATGTTAGACGCTATATGGATAGGAGCTTTACAGACTTGATGATTTCGTTTGGTTGCACCGGAGGACAACATCGATCGGTGTATGCTGCGCAAAAAGTTGCCGAGCATATTCATAAGAAGTTTGGCGTGAAAGTGTCATTAGTTCATAGAGAACAGAATTTGGAGCAGGATTTTAAATAGAGGTTTCCGGTTTAATTATTTGATTGTTATGAGGATTGTAACTGAAGTGATGGTCCGCACATTAAGAAATATAGGATTTTAGTTGTATGAAAGCGATGATTTTTGCCGCGGGTGTTGGCTCTAGATTAAGGCCGTTGACCGACTATAAGCCTAAGGCTCTGGTGGAGGTTGGAGGAAAACCATTGCTTCAACACACAATAGAGAAACTTATAAGATCAGGATTTGATGAGATAATAATAAACGTACATCATTTTGCTGAACAGATAATTGATTTCGTGAGAGAGAAAGACTCTTTTGGTGCCAGGATTGATTTTTCGGATGAAAGAGACAGATTGTTAGACACGGGTGGCGGCATAAAAAAAGCCGGTTGGTTTTTTGATGACTGCAGCCCTTTTTTGGTACATAATGTTGATATATTATCAGATATAAACTTGCAAGACTTGTACGACTTCCATGTGAAAGGCGGACATACAGCTACATTAGTGTGTAGCGATAGAGAGACATCACGTTATCTACTTTTTGATGATGATGACCGTCTGAGTGGTTGGACAAATGTCAAGACCGGGGAGGTTAAATCTACAATTAAAGACTTTGATGTCAGCAGATATCGCAAATTGGCATTTTCGGGCATACATGCCATAGATACTCGTGTATTCAACCTGATGTCCGACTTTTCGGATAAGTTTTCTATCATAGACTTTTATCTGTCTATCTGCGACAATGAGGACATATGTTGCTATGTACCTAAGAAAGGGTATATGATAGATGTGGGAAAGCCTGAGACATTGGAGGAGGCAAATAGATTATTCAAGGGGAAAATTTGAGAAATGAAAAAGGTGTTTAAATCAGCACAAGTAGATATATATTTACCTGAGTTCTCGGA
>JBMNSN010000046.1:0-7355 GCA_050945215.1 Fermentimonas sp.
GGTGCAAACACCTGCACAGTGTCATTAACCTGTGGCAAATTGTTGTTTTGCAACAATGAGGCATGAAAATGCCCAGGTGCAAGTACAACCAACTCCACCTCACCCGGAGCGCCGGTGAATGTTGCAACATCATTCGACGACTCTTTATTGGCATTGTTGCACGATATAAAAGCTGCTAACGTCAAAATCAGAACAAAAGTATATCTATTCATAACCTATCTCTTCAAATTTGCCAAAAGTTCCTGAGCTTCTTTTAAGCCTTGTCTGTAGACATCTTCCATGTAAACAATCTCACCATTATTGCGCTTGCTGACATTTGAAGCTTCCATAAAGGTAAATATTTCGATGGTCTCTTTTGAAGATACAGGTACTTCTCCTGTATTAAAGAACTTAATTATCTCGTCAAGCAATACTGAATATCCTTCAAAACCTCCTGCAGGAACTGCTCCTTTGTCTGTATAAACTGTTCCTCCAAAAATGGCTTTCCCTGTTCTTCTGCCTCTAAACGTACCAATGCGGCCATCATTCCAAAGACCATTAACAACATCTGTTCCTTCTGCCGACATCCTGTTGACTGCTACACATCCGGTACCCATAATTGTGAACAAACCTTCAATGCCATGTATTCCATACCACCCAAAGTCAGGATGTGATATTTCTCTTGTTGCCGGAGAATAACTCTCTGCACCTAAGATCTTACCCATCTCACCTTTTCTGAACTTCTGATTATCAGGAGTAAACCTTACTGCAGAAGAAGAGAAGTACTTCACATTGTTCTCTTTTGCAAGCATATCTATAGCAATAGCCTGCGACAGACTTGCAGCAAGAGGTTTATCTATAAACACAGGTTTACCTGACTTAAACACTTGATAGGCCTGTTGAAGATGCTCATTGCCATCATTAGTTTCAAGCAAAATATAATCAACCTTTTTTATAAGATCGTCTATAGATTTAACTACCTCAACGCCCAACTCCTCAACTTGCTCAATATATCCGGGTATTCTTTTGTAACTGGATTCTATTGTCTTTGAACCATACGGGTAAGCCGCAACAATTTTGAAATCCTTATACTGTTCCTTTTTGTTTTCGCCGTTAAGCTCTTTCGTAAATGCTATTGCATGCGAAGTATCAAGTCCTATTATACCTACTTTCTTCTGTGCAAATATTGATGACAGAAATACTGAAAGTATTATGGTTAATGCTATTCTTAATTTCATGATTATGTCTTATTTTTATTTCAATAATGATGCACTGTCTTTATCCAAATATAGGATTGCACCTTTTTTTGTTCTTAATATTGATGCAGGACATTTTTCGCTTATCTCGCCATAAACTGTGTCGTGCACTGCTTTTGCCTTAAATGCTGTAGGAACCATGCAAAACATATAATCTGCTTTCAACAGAGCAGGAATTGTTAAAGAGTATGCCTTCTTTGGCACTTCATCAATTTCTGCAAAGCACTTGTCATTAACCTGTTGCTGTCTGCACACGTTATCCAGTTCAACAACCTTAACCAGCTTAGGATCATTAAAATCAGCAACCGGAGGGTCATTGAATGCTATGTGACCATTTTCACCAATTCCCAAGCATACAATATCAACAGGATTGTTTCTCAACAATTCGGAGTATCTTTCTGTTTCTTTTTGCTCATCTTCTGCCTGCCCGTTAACATAGTGCACGCTCTTGAAAGGAACCTTACCAAAAATATGATCTCTCAAAAAATTACCAAACCCTTGGGGCGCATCTTTATCCAAACCTATATATTCATCCATGTGAAACGCATTGATACGTTGCCACTCGATGGACTTATCATCAACCAATGCCTTCATGAAATCGCTCTGCGACGGCGCAGCAGCAAAAATCATATTAATCTCTTCTTTGTCCTTCAACAGCTCCTGAATCTTTTGTGAAACATCTTTAGCTGCTTGTTCTCCCATTTCCGTTCTGTTAGGAAAAATCATAATCTCCAATTCGCCTTCCTTGAAGATTCTTACATTTTTACTTGTCTCCATATATCAAAACTCCTTCTACAATTGTGTGTGAAACGTTTATATTATCATCAAAAATTACAATATCTGCATCCTTGCCCACCTCTATCGAACCTTTTCTATCGTCAACCTTCATTATCTTAGCAGGTGTAAGAGTCATCATTTTAACTGATTCCTCCAGCGACACCTCTGCAATGTTCACCATCGTTCTTACGCACCTGTCTGTAGTAGCAATACTACCGGCAAATGCCGAACGGTCGAGCAGTTTAGCAACGCCATCCTCAAGAATAACTTTTTGACCTTTTTCCAAACTTCCGAGTATGCTCTCTCCGTCAGGCATTCCTGCACCTCTCATTGAGTCGGTGCATAGCGCAATCTTGTCAGATCCTTTAAATTTATAAACAAACTGCAACAACGATTTTGGCAGATGCACGCCATCGGCAATTATCTCAACCGTCATGCCATCAATCAGATATGCAGCCTCAACAACACCTGCATATCTGTATGCATTCCTCCTTGTCACCGACGACATAGCCGAGTATAGGTGAGTCGTATGAGTGAATCCTGATTTGTATGCTTTCAAAACCTCTTCATAGATGGCGTCACTGTGTGCCACAGAAGTCAGTATGTTTCTCTTTGTCAACACCTCAGCAAACTCTGGTGCACCGGGCAACTCGGGGGCCAAACTCCAACGAACGATGTCGTCAGTAGCGGCAAGTATCTTATTATACTCTTCTGGTTCAGGATTGCGCAAATACTTAGGATCTTGTGCACCTCGTTGATTATACGAAAAATATGGACCTTCCATGTGTAATCCTAAAAACTTCGCACCTTTGTACTCTTTACTCTTAGCCTCCTTATATGTATCAAATGCAGTAAGCATCTCATCAAAAGTACTTGTAAGCGTTGTTGGCACCATAGCGGTAGTACCATGTTTGCCATGCATCTCAGCAGCACCGATATAGGCTTCCACAGTTCCATCCATAAAGTCATGACCACCACCACCGTGAGTGTGTATGTCTATAAACCCGGGAGAAACATACTTCCCCTTTGCATCTATCACACAATAGTCATCCGAAACCTTAGGGGCTGCACCTTTTATGATGCCACTAATTTTCCCGTCTTCCAAAACAATGGATGTGTTATCTTCAATCCTGTCAGGATAGACAACTTTTCCACCGATAATTATAGTTTTGTTTTTCATATCTTTATTTATTTACTCCAACTATCTATTCTAAATCCTCTTACTCCATACCAAACTATGTAAGCAAAACATGGTATTAATACCCAATATGCTGTTTTCATAGACTCAAACGTTGGCACATCACTCACAAATGCGTTGTAAATCAATGGCATCAATGCACTACCGCATAGCGCCATGACCATCATGGCTGAACCAAGATTCGTGTACTTACCTAATGATTTGATGGCAAGCGGCCATATCCCGGCATACAACAATGCGTTGGGTAACCCCATCAACACAAGATACCACAACGAAATGTCGACCGTGAGTCCCAAAAATGTGACTGTACCTTTCGTTGTCAATATCAATATTGAGAGTATTAAATTGATTGTAGCTGCTATGACCAAAGCGTGTCTTTGATTTAGATACTTAGGAATAAGTATTATACCTAAAAAATACCCAACAAAAGTCAGTAACATTGTATATGATGGTATGTTTTTAGCTGCTCCGGCAAGACTTTCGCCCATAGTGCCCGCATACTGAATACTCGTACCCAAGGCTATCATCTGTGTTCCTATGTGAAAAAACATAGCAATAACGCCAAGCACAAGATATGGATATTTGAAAATCGAGCTTCTATCCTTGCCACTCTCGTCAGCACTCTTATTCGTAACCGAAGGATCAAGTTCAGGAAGTGGTGAATACTTTATTATAATGCCAAAAACAAACAAAAAGATCGCTAAAATAAGATATGGATTGATAACTCCTTTAATTAACGTGTCAAGAGCATTTTCCAATTCAGGACCGCTGTATGCATTTGCCTCTATCTGCCTCATCAGCTCTCTGTCCGACTCTCTGATGACCACCGTTGCAAATATCAAATTAGCCAACACACCTGCCAGCTTATTTCCCGTTCCAACAATGCTCATTCTCTTTGCGGCACTCTCTATCGGTCCTACTATTGTGACGTATGGATTGGCTGCCGATTGCAATATTGCCAAACCTGTACCCAACAAAAACAAGCCAAATAGGAAAATGTAATACACACGCCAGTAAGCTGCAGGAACGAACATAAACGCTCCTAATGCCATGCACCACAGTCCGATCATCATACCTTTTTTATAGCCTACGCTGTTAAGCAAGAACGACGACGGTATTGCCATAATAAGATAGGCAATATAAAACGCAAATGTCACCAAATAGGATTGGAAACGCGTCAAATTCAAGGTCAATTCAAAATAAGGTATCAGAATAGTGTTTACCCATGAAACCAGACCAAAAATAAAGAACAAGAGAGCAAGAATTATCATAGACTGAACAGTTGCTTTCTTGTCGCTTATGTGATTTACAGTGTTTGTTGTACTCATCATGATTGCTTTAAGAACATAATATTGATATAAAAGTACACAAAGGTAGCCCTTAACATCTTCATTAGTTCATTAAAAGCGAAAGATGGTGTTCAAAAAACGTTATTGTTCGGTAATTTGACTATACTTCTTCTTATATTCAACCGGTGTCAAGCCTTTATATTTCTTGAAATTTCTCGAAACATTCTTATGATCGCTGAATCCGGCATCTAAAGCAATATCATACAAAGTTCTGTCAGTAGTTATAAGCAGATGCGCCAAATAGTCTATTCTGCATGACAAAATAAATTGATATATCGTTGTGCCCATTTCCTTCTTAAACTTAACTTCCAAGCTCCTTCTCGAAAGTGGTACCAACTCTGTCAAGTAGGAAATGTCTATCTCAGACCTGAAATTATCCTCTATATATTTAACAACCTTCTCTATGTAAGCATTTTCGATGTCATACTTCTCTGTGGACTTACGCAACTCAAATCGCGTAGGCATTATTTTAATGTCATAAGGAGTTGATATCTCTCCTTGCAACATCCTGTCAATCAGCCTGCCGGCCTCATATCCACCCTTAAAAACCTCAGTCACTATGGAAGAAATTGGCGGGTCGGACAAATTGCATATCAACTCATCGTTGTCCACTCCCAACAAAGCAATATCTTCGGGTATTTTAATATTGTTCAGCTTACAAATTTGCGAAATTCTCAAGGCAAAGTCGTCATCACAAGCAAACAACGCCACAGGTTTTGGCAGATCATTCAACCAGTTGTCAAGCTCAACATAGGTGTCATTCCATCTCTTTCCACCAAGGTCTTCACTCTCAAAATAGTAGTAGTTTCCACCCACTCTCTCAACCTCTCTCCTATAGCCATCGGCTCTCTCTTTTGACCAAATAACTCCCTTGTTGCCATAAAAGGCAAAATTCCTATATCGCCTTTTAATGAAAAACTTAGCTGCCATAGCTCCCGTGCCCTCATAATCACCCGTTAAGTTTGAAAAACATGAACTTCTCGTTTTAAAATTCTGCAATATCACGGGGATATTAAGCGTAGACAACAAATTCGTTCCCTCATGGTCCCACTGAGCCAAAATAGCATCTGCCTTCCATTTTTTTGCCCACTCCACAATTCCTTCCTTACCATATAGTATCTTATAGTAAGTAGGCAAACGATAGAAAACCCAAGGCCCATGTTCATTAGAGTATTGTATCAACCCCCTGAGAACATCTCTACTAAAACCACTTGAATAGTCTATCAAAATAAGAATCCTTCTCATCACTCAGTCTATTAAAGTAATACATTAACAGCATAAATCTAATGCCAAATGTAATAAATTTTTTCTTCCTCAAAAAGCGAAAACCAAATTATGTTTTTTGAATATGAACGCAAAAAGACGATTTAATACATAAGTTATGCAACTTATATTTTATAAATTTATATTATAAACAAATCAAATATTCTATAAAAAATAGCAGAGTTGATAATTCTAATCTACTGTTTCAAATCACCAAGTCTACTACTTATACTTATTAATGATACACTTCTATTGCATAATGCCCAAACACCCTCCTATTCCCTAAGCTCATTAATATGTATGCATTACTTAACACCTAAACATACAGCTAAAAACATATTAAACAATAATTGATTGTATAAGAACTATAATCTTTAGCTACAACAGAAATTACCTCTAAAATGTAGATATAGTATAAGAGTTTCGTACTACTCTTTGTGTTTTTACTGCAAATAAAGTATGATTAAAATAAACATTTTGTTAGTTTTGTAAGCAATATTGGCAGTATTCTCATATGGGTGTGTACAAACAAAATATCAATTTACATTAAATACATGCTCCTCTAAACAAATATAGATACCGTGCATACAAGAAGGTTAACACAAAAAAAACAGATAAACAAATAGTCAACTATGTTTGCGAGATCAAGTAAATTATACAATATGCATCTGATCCTTGTATTGAGTTATAAACATTAAAAATAAACAACTATGACAAAAAAGTATAACCGAGTGATGTTGGGGAAAGGTGGATGTCATGCCGATGAATGCAAGGCAGATGGTTTCATAGGTGTCGATTTTTTAATTGACACAGACCTCACCGACCGACTGCATGAAGACTGGCACGACTTTAACAAAGAGTTTATACCCGTATGGCTAAGATCTCATCCTGACAAAACCAAAGTGGCAGCTGGATTGGCGTGTGGCAATCTTTGGACCGTATGCAAAGGATTACAGGTGGATGACATTGTTCTCTCTCCTAACGGCAGAGGTGAGTATTATGTAGGTAAAATAACCGGCAACTACTACTATAAACCGGGAGAAACACTGCCTCATAGACGAAAAGTTGATTGGTTACCTGTTGTAATACAGCGTTCCGAAATGAGTGAGCAACTACAGCGTTCAATAGGTTCAATCGGCACATGTTGCGATATTTCTTCATACTATGAGGAACTCGAAGGTTTTATTCACAAACAGGTTCCTACGGTAATAATAGCCTCCACTCCTGATGTAGAGGACCCATCGACTTTTGCCTTGGAAAAACACCTTGAAGACTTCTTAGTAAAAAACTGGAAAAATACTGAGGTCGGGAAAAAGTACGATATCTATGAAGAAGACGGAGTATTCGTTGGACAGCAATACCCAACAGATACCGGTCCTATCGACATTTTGGCAATCAGCAAAGACAAGAAAACAATGCTCATAATCGAGCTAAAACGCGGAAGAGCTTCAGACGTAGTCATCGGACAGATTCAAAGGTATATGGGGTTCGTAAAAGATGAATTGATTGAAAATGATCAACAAGTTAAAGGTT
>JBMNSN010000047.1:0-5967 GCA_050945215.1 Fermentimonas sp.
AAAGACGATATCGATCCATTTGAAGAGATCATGGATAAGATGAAAGAACAGAGAGGCATTGAATTAGATTCGGACTTAACTACTGAAGATCTAAAAGAGCTTGTTGTTCAATTTAAAGCAGCTGTAAAGGAAAGAACAGGCAAGGATTTCCCTGTAGATCCATGGGAACAACTTTGGGGTGCAGTATGTGCTGTATTCGACAGCTGGAAAACAGAAAGAGCGGTACTTTATAGGAAGCTTAATAATATTCCAGAAGAGTGGGGTACAGCTGTCAACGTTCAAGCTATGGTTTATGGGAACATGGGTAAGACATCAGGTACCGGAGTTGCTTTTACTCGCGATGCCGCTACAGGTGAGAACTTATTTAACGGAGAGTATTTGATTGATGCTCAAGGTGAAGATGTTGTGGCAGGTGTTAGAACGCCTCAGCAGATTACTACAGAAGGATCGCGCCGTTGGGCAAAGCTTCAAGGTGTATCGGAAGAACAGCGTAAGGCTACTTATCCTTCTTTGGAAGAGAGTTTGCCTGAATGTGCAAAAGATTTGATATCTGTACAGCAAAAGCTTGAAGATTATTTCAAAGATATGCAGGATCTTGAATTCACCATTCAGGATGGTAAGTTGTGGTTACTTCAGACTAGAAGTGGAAAGAGGACGGGTGCTGCAATGGTGAAAATAGCCATAGACCTACTTCACGAAGGTGTAATTGATGAAAAGACTGCATTGTTGCGTTGCGATCCTGAAAAACTTGACGAGCTGTTACACCCGGTTTTTGATGAAAAGGCTTTGAAGAAAACAAAACCAATTACATCAGGTCTGCCTGCATCTCCAGGAGCCGCAGCCGGTCAGATAGTATTTCATGCTGATGATGCAGAAGAGTGGAACAATAACGGCAAGAAGGTGATTTTGTGTAGAGTGGAAACGTCTCCTGAAGATTTGAGAGGAATGTCGTCAGCACAAGGAATATTGACAGCACGAGGAGGTATGACGTCACACGCAGCAGTTGTCGCCAGAGGTATGGGAAAATGCTGTGTTTCGGCTGCAAACAATATGATTGTAGACTACAAGTCACGTACAATAAACTTCAATGGTAAAATATTCAACGAAGGAGATTGGCTTTCAATAGACGGTTCTACCGGTAATGTTTATGAAGGACAAATACCAACGCAAGATGCTGAGTTGGATGATAACTTCAAAGAGTTGATGAGTCTTGCAGAGAAATATTCTCGTATGGATGTTCGTACTAATGCTGATACACCAAGAGATGCTAAGGTGGCTCGAAACTTTGGAGCAAAAGGTATTGGTTTGTGTCGTACTGAACATATGTTCTTTGAAGATGATAAGATTATTTCGATGCGAGAGATGATACTTGCAAAAGATGAAACAGGAAGGAGAAAAGCATTGGCAAAGCTTTTACCATTGCAGAAAAAAGACTTCTTGGGTATATTCAGAGCTATGAATGGACTGCCGGTTACTATACGTCTGTTAGATCCACCATTGCATGAATTTGTTCCACATGACGAAAAAGGTCAGATGGAAATGGCTAAGGCTATGGGTATTTCATACGAAGATATTCATGAACGAGTTGAAGGAATGATAGAATCTAATCCTATGTTAGGATTGCGCGGATGTCGTTTGGGTAACCTGTATCCGGAGATCACAGAGATGCAGACACGTGCAATCATTGAAGCTGCATTAGATTTGAAGGAGGAAGGAATTATAGCAATTCCAGAGATAATGGTTCCACTTACCGGTATTGTTCACGAGTTTAAGGCTCAGAAAGATATTATAGAGACTACTATTCAGAAAGTATTTGCTGACAGAAATGATTCAGTAGAATATAAGATTGGAACTATGATTGAGATTCCACGTGCTGCTTTGACTGCTCATAAGATTGCAACAGAGGCAGACTTCTTCTCTTTCGGTACTAATGACTTGACTCAGATGACTTTTGGTTATAGTAGGGATGATGTTGCTAAGTTCTTACCAATGTATATTGGCAAGGGAATTTTGAAACAAGATCCATTTGCTGTTTTAGACCAAAATGGTGTTGGTCAGCTGGTTAGCATGGCTGTAAGGAAAGGGCGTGAGGTTAAGCCATCGATAAAATGTGGAATTTGTGGTGAACATGGAGGTGATCCGTCATCAGTTAAATTCTGTCACACCGTTGGATTGAACTATGTATCATGTTCTCCTTTTAGAGTGCCAATAGCTAGGCTTGCTGCAGCACAAGCTGCAATTGAAGGATAGTTGTTAGTGTAGATAGATTAATTATATTAAAGGCTGTAGCTCATTAAATAGTAGAGTTACAGCCTTTGTTATTTTTGTTTGTTAGTGTGTTCGAATTCAATTGAGATCATTTATGTGGAACTACATTATTCTGTTACCTTATATTCCCATCCGTTATCACCATGATAAATCATCTGACGAGTCATTCCTCCATCGATGCATATGTTTTCACCTGTTATGAATGCGGCTTTATCTGAGCATAGGAACATAACCATGTTGGCGATGTCCATGGGATTGCCAACACGGCCGGCAGGTTGTTGAAGTGCGTCCGAACCTTTATATTCCGTATTAGAAGTGTTTATCCATCCAGGAGATATGGAATTGACTCTCGCCTTGCCTGCCAAGCTCATTGCCAAGGCGTGAGTTAGTGCAGAGATGCCACCTTTGGCAGCTGTGTAGCTTTCGGTTTGAGGTTGGCTCATGCGGTCACGAGATGAGGAAATGTTGATAATGGAAGCGCCTTGTGTTAGATGTTTGGAAAGTAGCTTAACGAGATAGAATGGAGCTGTTACACCTACGCTAAGAGCATATTGAAATTCCTCATAAGTGCAGTTGTCAATTCCTTTCATCAAAGGGAGGGCATTGTTTACGATTATATCTACATGCCCGAATTGCTGAATGATCTGTTCAGCAAAATCTTCGAGCGTGGTTTTATTGGCAATGTCTCCTACAAAGTGATTGCCTTCTTTTTTATCGATAACGCAGACATTAGAGCCCTGTTCTTGGAACATATCGGCAATGCATTTTCCAATGCCTTTTGCTCCACCAGTGATAACAACTACTTTGTCTTGAAAATATGAAGCCATTATATTCTTGTTTTGTTTTTTAAAGTTGTTGAGTTGCTTTACTGATTAGATATTTGGAATATTTATAACAAAAGATATATTATAAAGTTCTATTTAGGAAGAGGAGTAAATGGATTGTTACATATGATTTTAGATAAATCTGACGCGAGTTATTATAACTACTTTTAACCTGTGTGCTATTTGGCGTTTATCACTAAAATAACTACTTTTACATTAGTATTACTAACTAGAATTTTGCTTATGAGAGTTAAGATTTCTTTATTCGTTCTGTTCATTTCTTTGTTATGCAGTCAGCTATTGCTGTCGCAGAACAATATCATTGATGAGATAGTATGGATAGTGGGAGATGAAGCTATATTGAAGTCAGATGTTGAGGAGTTTAGGAAAGAGATGTTGCTTCAGAATCAAAGAATAGATGGAGATCCATATTGTTTTATTCCTGAACAGATAGCTATTCAGAAGTTGTTTCTTGATCAGGCTAAGTTGGATAGTATAGAGGTTACTGATGCTCAGGTAAATAGCAATCTTGAATATTATTTGAATAATTATATAGCAAATAGTGGTTCGGTTGAGAGATTGGAAGAGTATTATGGTAAGAAACTTCCTGCTATACGAGAGGATTTGCGTACACAACTTCGTGAGCAACAGCTGATAAATGGTGTGCAGCAGAAGCATTTTCACAATGTGCAGTTGACGCCATCGGAGATTCGCAAATATTATAACAACCTGCCTCAAGATAGTTTGCCATTTATTCCGACTACTTTGCAGGTACAGATAGTAACTGTTGAGCCGGAGATACCGATGGCAGAGATAGATGCAGTGAAAGAGAGACTAAGAAATTATACAGACCAGGTGAATAGCGGTCAAGCAGAGTTTTCTACGTTGGCCCTGCTCCACTCTGAGGATGGTTCTGCGATAAAAGGAGGTGAGTTAGGTTTTATGTCAAGGTCTGGGTTTGTTCCAGAGTTTGCTAATGTTGCATTTGCTTTGAATGACCCTAATAAGGTTTCGAATATTGTTGAGACAGAGTACGGGTATCACATCATACAGCTTATTGAGAGACGAGGAGAGATGGCTAACTTCAGGCATATACTGTTGAAGCCAAAGGTTCCACAGGCCTCATTAGATACAGCGATTGTAAGGTTGGATTCTATAAGGAGTGGTATTGTCAATAATAAAGTGACATTTGATGAGGTTGCCACATTTTTTTCTGCAGATTCAGAAACGAGGAACAACAATGGTATTATGGTGAATAATTCGCCAAATAGTCCTAATTCAGGAACATCTCGTTTTGCTTTGAATGAATTGAATCAGGATATTGCCAGGGTGGCGGGCGAGATGCAACCAGGAGAAATTTCGCAACCTTTCTTGATGATAAATGATAAAGGACGCCAAGTTGCCGCAATAATAAAAGTGTCAGACAGGAATGAGGGACATAAGGCAAATATTAACAATGACTATCAGATAATAAAGCAGATGGCTGAGAATGAAAAGCAGCAGAGTTTGATAGATTCGTGGCTTCAAGAAAAAATAAAGACAACATACGTGAGAATTGATCCAAAGTGGCAAAAATGTGAATTTAGGTATAGTGGATGGATAAAATAAGTATTTATATTGTACTATTTTTTTTGACTATTTTTTCTGTAAATGCCCAGGTTGACAGTAGTTCTGTTGTCGCGGATTCAATGCAAAATGGTGTCAGACCAACTCGTCTGATAGAGTTGCGTCAAGCAGATTTGTTAAGCAGGACTGAAGGAGTAGATGCAGAAGTGTTTTCAGGCGATGTTGTGTTTTATCACGAAGGGGCTTTTATGTACTGTGACAGTGCGTATCTTTATCAAAAGACAAACAGTTTTGAGGCTTTTGGAAATGTCAGCATGGAACAAGGTGACACTATATTTGTATATGGTGATTATCTTCACTATGATGGCAATACCCGTTTGGCTCGCCTGAGAGATAATATTAGGATGGAGGACAGCAATGCTACGCTTTTTACTGATAGCCTTGACTATGATAGGAATACAGATTTGGGCTATTATTTTGACGGGGGTATGCTGGTTGATGAAGAAAATGTTTTGACCTCGTATTGGGGGCAGTATTCTACCATATCAAAAGAAGCATTATTTAGTGATAGTGTGAAATTGGTTAATGAAGATTATACTATTTATGCAGACACACTGAAATATAACACTGATACCAAGATAGCCGATCTGTTGGGCCCATCTGAAATTGTTTCGGATAGTGGTTATATTTATACCGATAATGGATGGTATAATACCGTAACAGAGGATTCAGAACTGTTAAACAGATCTGAGGTGTACAGCAATGATCGATCGAAGGTTTTAATAGGAGATACTATCTATTATAATCGCTTAACAGGTATAGGCAAAGTGTTTGGTGATATGTATATGGAGGATAAAGGCCAAAAGGCTGTTTTGAGGGGTGATTATGGCTATTATGATGAAAAGACAGAGTATGCGTTAGCAACAGATAATGCTTATGCAATTGATTACTCGCAAGGAGATAGCTTGTTCTTGCATGGAGATACCTTGGTAATGATGACTGATTCCACATATAGAGATGTCAAGGCCTTTTATAATGTTAGGTTTTATAGGTCAGATATTCAAGGAATATGTGATTCATTGCATTACTCTTCAGCGGATTCTACAGTTTATATGATAGGAGACCCTGTATTGTGGAATGAGAATAATCAGATTTTAGGATATCAGATTGATGTACTGTTAAATGATTCGACCATTGACAAGGCAAAGGTTAAAGATTATGCTTTGGTAATTCAAGACAGAATGGTGGGGAGTCAGTATAATCAGCTGAAGGGTAGAGATTTAACTGCATTTTTTAGAGATGGAGACAT
>JBMNSN010000048.1:0-5680 GCA_050945215.1 Fermentimonas sp.
TGGCTTTCCTTTCAGCAAGAGCTTTTCTAAGCTGTGTCTGGTGAGGGTCAGGATATCTGTTATATTCTCCGAACGGGTTTTCGTTTGCGTCAAGAAAGATGCCTTGTTTTCCTTTGAACTCGTCTCTGGCGCTGGAGTAAGGCTCAAGTCTACAGATGTTTGGACGCACAAGAGTCATTAAGTCAATATTGTTCATGTTTTAGTTTACTCTGTTTTTTTTTCGACTTCTGCAATTCTGAGTGACATCGCGGTTTTGTGTGCTTGAAGTTGTTCAGCTTCAGCCATAGTTTCAACGGCTCTTCCGATACTTAGTATGCCTTCTTCGGTAACTTGTTGGAATGTTATCTTTTTTACAAAGCTGTCTACAGACACGCCACTATAGGCTTTTGCATTACCATCGGTTGGGAGAGTGTGGTTGGTGCCACTTGCATAATCACCGGCACTTTCACAGCTCCAATTGCCTAAGAATACTGAACCGGCACTCTCTACCATTTGGCTGATTGTGTCTGAATTGCTTACAGCAAGTATTAAGTGTTCGGGAGCATACAGATTGCTAAAGTTTAAGCATTCTTCGATGTTGCTAAAGATGATGGCTTTACTGTTTTTTAGAGCTTGCTTTATGACGTCAATTCTTGGAAGAGATTCTATTTGAGAGCCAATCTCTTTGATGATGGATTTGGCAATCCTCTTATTATCTGAAAGAAGAATTATTTGACTGTCAGGACCATGTTCGGCTTGAGAAAGTATGTCGGATGCGACGAAAGCCGGGTTACATGTGTCATCTGCAATGATTAGCAATTCGCTGGGACCTGCCGGCATGTCGATGGCAACACCATAATATTGAGCCATTCGTTTGGCCGCCATAACATACTGGTTGCCCGGGCCGAATATCTTGTTGACCTTGGCTATGGTGTCAGTTCCAAATGTCATTGCGCCAATAGCTTGTATTCCACCTACTGCGAATATTTTATTTACTCCTGAAAGCTTAGCTGTATATAGAATTGCAGGATTGATGTTTCCTTCTTGATCGGGAGGAGTACAAAGGGTGATATTTTTGCAACCGGCAATCTTTGCGGGGATAGCTAACATAAGCACAGATGAGAATAGTGGAGCACTGCCTCCGGGGATATATATTCCAACATTTTGAATTGGTCGCGATTCGCGCCAACATGTAATACCGGGTGAAGTTTCAACTTTGACTATCTTGTCTATCTGAGATCTGTGAAATGCTTCAATGTTATGTTTTGCCATGTTTATGGCTTTTTTTAGATCTTCTGAAACAAGTGACTCAGATGCATCCATAACTTCTTGGTCGACGATTAGAGTTTGTTGATTGGGATAGTCGAATTGCCTACTGTACTCGAGAACTGCTTTATCTCCTTTTCTGCTAATGTTATAGAACATCTTGTCAACAGTGCGCATCAACTTCTGTTGTTTGATTAAAGGGCGTTCAGCCAGCTTCCCCCATTTTGATAGGGATGGTCTTGTAATTGTCTTCATATCTTATAATATCATTTTTTCGATTGGTATAACTAAGATGCCTTCGGCTCCATGACGTTTGAGTTCGTCGATAACTTTCCAGAAGTCTTCATCATTGATAACAGAGTGTACGCTACTCCAACCATCTTCTGCAAGAGGTAGTATGCTTGGAGAACGCATGCCGGGGAGCAGTTTGATTATTTCGGGAATGACATCGTTGGGTGCGTTGAGAAGCACGTACTTTTTGCCTTTTCCGTTCTTGGATGATTTGATTCTGAATAAAAGCTCATTGAGTATCTCCTTCTTTGACCCAGATAAATTTTTATTGCTTATCAATACAGCTTCGCTTCTAACTACTACTTCGACCTCTTTCAGGCCGTTCATCAACAACGTGCTGCCAGTGCTGACTATATCGAAAATTGCATCTGCCAAACCAATGCCGGTAGCAATTTCTACACTGCCACTTAATTGTTCTATATAAACATTGATCTCCTTCTCCTTGAAGAAATTGGATAGTATGCGTGGGTAGCTGGTTGCAATTCGCTTGTTATCAAAGTATTCCAGCCCGGTATAGGTTTCATCTTTCGGTATTGCAAGCGACATTCGGCAGCTAGCAAAGCCAAGTTTGTCCACTAGAATGACATCTTGATTTTTTTCCCACACCTCGTTTTCGCCAAGTATACCAATATCAGCGACACCTTGTTCGACATATTGGGGTATATCATCGTCTCTCAAGAATAGGACTTCCAAAGGAAAGTTTCCGGCTTCTGTTTTGAGCTTACGGTCGCCGTTAGATATCTTTATTCCACATTCTGATAATAGGTTCAATGATTTCTCGCTTAGACGACCACTCTTCTGAATCGCAATTTTTATTTTTTCATCTGCATTCATAACATAATTATTATGCTTGTTATTAAATAAAAAACCCGACTGAATAGAATCAGACGGGCTTCTAAATATATACGTTAATGTTACCACACACCTACATCACCTCGCCTGATTGCAAGAATGAAAATGATGATGATGGAAACCTTTTACTCTCATATGTTTTATTCGTTATGTCGCAAATATAGTATAAAAAAATAAATGACGATATATTTTGATGAAAAATATTGTTACAAGATGTGTATTCTCCTTATCCAAGTACACCCGGCGAGAATTATACCCTGAAAATATTTGCAAATAAAACAACTAAATGTCTTACCTGTAATACTGTAAAAAAAGATTCAAAAGTTTATAGGTAATAAAATTATTACCTATATTTGCAACACAGAAACAATAAAAGAATATGCCTACATTGTTTATTTTATTCGGGTTCAAGTTTATGTTCTATTCAAACGACCATGCACCTATACACATCCATGTCGTGAAAGGCGGGACGAGAGCAAAGTTTAACGTCTTTCCATGCGTCACTTTGGTGGAAAATAATGGGATGAAGCCGTCAGAATTAAAATTGATAGAGGCTATAGTGGAGGAAAACAAAGAAATTATCATTGAACGTTGGAATACGTTCTTTAACGGCAACAAATGATTATGAAAAAAATAATAAAAGTATGGACAACCGAGACCGAGATTTGGGTAGAGCGTGAAGACGGAGTGCGAGGATTTGAACGTTTTGCCGACTATCCACGCTTGCGCGATGCCACAAAGGATGAGCGAAACGCATATGAAGTTCTGCCTTATGGCCTGCATTGGGAAGCTTTGGATGAGGACTTGTGCTTTGAGGGTTTTTTTAACAAGGAGGAACACACGGATTTGTACAAGTTCTTTATGCAACACCCAGAATTAAATGCATCGGCAATCGCCCGACGTATGGGTATATCGCAAAGCCTGTTTGCTCAATACATAAGTGGAAATAAACGCCCATCGGCAGAGCGAGAGAAACTAATAGAGAAGCATATACAGCTAATAGGCGAAGAGTTGATGTCGGTTAGGTTGTAAAGCTTACGAGGAATTATTTTACTCCTAATGTAATCGAATTCGAGTATTTTAAATTCGAGTTATGTTATGTTTTTTCAATTCCAATATCCTCCCCTAACAAGTCGGATACTTGAATATCAATATCATTCTCTAATATTCTATCTTCGATACATAGAAATTTCCACGTTTATTTCAATATTTCTTTCCTTGTATATGAATCTGTCTTGCCGTTTATCCATTGGACTGGACTTCGTCGATTGAATCATAGAATTTCTTGAATGTGGAGAACATAGCTGAGTCGGTTCGATATTTAATGACTACTCTTGGGTTACTTAGCTTAAAGATTACATCATTCTGGGTACCATTGTTTATTATCCCCTAGCCAATAGTGCTGGTGATTTATGACTTTTTTTATGATTAAAGTCCTACATTTAGTCTTGCATTTTGTTGTAAGTGTTTGATTTTAGATATGTTCGTACACCCGGCGAGAATCGAACTCGCATCGTCGGAACCGGAATCCGATATTCTATCCATTAAACTACGGGTGCATATTATGAGAGAATATTATTCAAATATATATTGTTTGTTATAAATTAAACCTTTTTCCGTCCCATTTCAATGTAATGGAGTCTTCTTTTATTATTGCCTCAATCTGTTTCAATACGTCAGGAGAGACGTAGTTCTTATAATTGAGAGTTAGAACCATATTATTGGATAAGTCATTGTATTTTATAGAGATGGGTTCAATGTCGATTAATGAAATAATGTATTTCAAATCTATATTTCCGTTGGCTTCATGATTAATAAAGGACTCAGCATCAATCTTGGGAAATAGCGATTCATCATCTATCTTTTTCCATTCGGTTGTATAGAATGATATATCACTGCTACATACTTTTTTATCTATGCCTCCACATACAGTATTAACAACACTAACTATCATTGAATCATTGGCAACGGGCAACAGTTTTATCTGTGTGTCGCCAATATCGGAAGTGCGTATACGAATGTATGTGTCGCCGTGTTCTTCTTTAGATATTTCACCGAATGTATAAGGTACTGATGCATTATCTTTATTTATTAACAAGAAAGCCCTATTGTTTTCAGAAATGCCGGGCAAAAGATCGGCAGGCATAGTCTTAAAAATATCATCAATGGTTTGACCATACAAGGTTACATGGGTCAGAATGCTAATAATTAGTAATATACGTATTTTCATATATTGTTGTCTATTCAATATTTTCAGAAGAGTCATTATTCTCATTTGCTGTAGTTGATTCCACCAAAGGGTTAGCATAATAGGCTCCTACCTTTTTGATATTTGCAATATCTCTGGTTTCATCGATATTAATCCTTATCCTTGAAGCCTTACAGTTATCGAATCTAAGCAATCTTTTATAGCCAATGGTGGTTCCTTCGGTTAATGGAACCCATTCGCCTGAAACGAATGCTTCAACACTAAATCTTTCAACTCTTTGACCTTTAGTGATATCTTCCTGAATCATCAGGGTGTTAAAGCCTTCACCTGTAGTAATTACATATTCTTTGCTTGTGCCGGCTTTAGCTTTCCACTCAGCGTCGCCATTTTCTATTAATTCGTTATCAAATACAGTCCTAATATAATTGCCAAACTCTGTTACTCTTGTTGAATCCACAGTGTTTATCCTTCCTCTTGTGTCAGGAGGGACATTCAGAATAAGCACCGAGTTCATTCCTACAGAACGATAGTAGATATCGATCAGCTCAGCCAATGATTTTACATCTTTATCCTCTTTTTCTTTATAAAACCATCCGGGTCTAATGGAAACATCGACTTCAGAGGGATACCAATACAATGTCTTTGAGTCATTTATCAAATTTCTGCTTCCCAAGTCATAAGAAGTGGGGGATATGTTTAATCTTGCGTTTTCAGCAATGAATGTCTCATTAATACCAGGTTGAAGTGGCGTGACACTCCATTCGGTTTGTCGCCCCAATCCGTCTTCATTGCCTACCCAACGCACATCGTTGCCCATTATTGCTTTAATAGTATTGGGTTGTAAGCTGTCAATGACATTGTAAAATCTTCGCCAGTCATATTGTTGTACACGACCATTTGTACCTTCACCATTAGCTCCATCGAACCAGACTTCATGAATTTCTCCGTAATTACTGAGCAGTTCCGCTAATTGTTTGGCATAAAGTTCGTTATATGCAACAGAGTTACCATAGCTTTCAGCATTATGATCCAATGGTGATAAATAAACTCCGAATTTCATGTTATGCTTGTCGCATGCGTTTT
>JBMNSN010000049.1:0-5147 GCA_050945215.1 Fermentimonas sp.
TTCAAGAATTAAAGACCATCGGCAGAGGATATGGTACTGCCGAACGCTATCGAATTGCAATTCTTTTCTTCTATGGTGATCTTGATATAAGCATATAGTTAATATACACTAATTACGGTAGAACCTTAAAAACAAAGAAATGAAGAAAATTTTTACCTTTGGAGCTATTGCGCTCGCATTAGTTTTGGGTTTTGCTTCTTGTGACAAGAATGAGGATCAACCCATTGACTTAGGTCAGAAAGGCGGAGATACCTACGTAGGTCTTTCCATTAAATTTCCGACAGCTAATCCTGTGTTTAAGGCTACTCAAGATGAAAACTACAATCCAGTAGAAGGTTCTTGGCAAGGTCGTGATGATTTGCAGTCTATTACGGTTTATCTGGTAACAAAAGACAAGGCTGTTACATCAGAATACTTCACTAAGAAGGATTTTGATGGTATTGATGAAAACGGTGTTTTATTGCCAAGATTAGCACTTGAAGCTGTTTCAGGTGATGAGGTAAGTGCTTATGTTGTCATCAATGATGTAAATAAAGTTATAACCGGAGCCTTGGGAACTGCCGGCTGGCCTTTGGGGAGCATGGTTGAAAATGGAACAAAGCCTACTACAGATTTTGCAACTGCATTTAACAAGGCAATTCAACTGACATCTGTATCACAAGTAGCTACTTATACAGCAGATGCAAGTGGCATAAAGGATGTCATTATGATGACTAATGAAAAAGAGCCGAATCCAACTAATGGAGGAACAATTACAGTAGATGCAAATGTCACTATTGATCAAGCTAAACAAGGTGTAAATAACCAAATAAAGGTTAATGTAGCTCGTGTAGCATCTCGTGCTATGGTGACTATTGCAAAAGATGCAAAAAAAGAGATTGATGTTAAAAGAACGAACATTAGTACGGGCAATACAGAAACCACTTCAAAAGTTAAAATAACAAAAGTGCGCTATGCTGCTACTGGTAGTTCTATTCAGTTGAACCCTATTCAGCCGACTGACTTGAAGGCTCCTAAGGGAATTTATGACTTTGTGCCAAATACAACATATTGGACAGACTTCACAGGAACCAACGGTACCGATGCTGCCGGAACCACTGTAACAGACTCTAAGAAGCTTTTCTCTTATGCAGATTCTTACTCCTTAGTTGCTACTATGGAAGAATATACTCCAAAAGATTCAGAAATTACTGCAGCTCTTGAAGCTGAAAGTACTTCTAAATTCTTATTGCCAATCACACACGAGAGCAATAATTATAAAAAAGGTAATACAGCGTTCTTTACCATAAGAGCAGAATTTGATGCATATAACATGGTTGATGGAGCTGAAACTTTAGTAGAACCTACCGAAGCTGATGGTTCTGTATATCTTGGTAAGACTGATGGTAAGTTCTACACCACTGCCGACAGAGCTATGATGAAAGATGAGAACTTTTTAGGTACAGCAGATTCTGATAATGCATTGCAACAGTTTGTAAAATACACCGGTGGCGTTATGTTCTATAATATTTGGATTAACCCAAACAAGGGTTATGATCAAACAGAAGAGCTTATTACTGAATCTCCTGTATATCGCAACCAGGTTTATCATGCACATATCACAGGTTTTAAGGAAATTGGCCTGAACTGGTCTCCTAATAATGATCCTGATAATCCTAAAGATCCTAAGGAACCAACTGATCCGGAAGATCCATTTAAGCCGGAAGATCCACTTGAGACTCAGAAGACATATCTTTCTGTGCAGTTGAAAGTTCTTAACTATTCAATCCACAGCTATACAGTAGATCTTGGTAATAGGTATTAATAGGTATTAATATTTATTCCTCACTGAGGATTAAATTATAATGTTGCTATGGGAGTACCACCACGTGGTGCTCATGACCTAAGGAGGTACTCCTATAGATTTTAATTATGCTGTTTTAGATTTATATTAATAAGCTTTATGAAAATAAGAACTCTAATCATACCGATGCTTTCAACCCTGATAATGTTTCTGTACACGGGTTGTGGTAAGTATATTTATGATGACCTTGAGGAGTGTCCGCAAGGAGTTAATATCAGTTTTTACAACCAGACCCCATGTATGGATGAACCAGGCGAGGTGGGCGAAGTAGCTGGGTTGCATCTGTTTGCGTTTGACCTTAATGACAAGCTGGTGAAGGTTGAGAAGGTAGAGGGATTAGTGGATCTCGTTAAAGCTTATAAAATAGAGTTGCCTCCCGTTGAGGAGGGTCAATACTCTTTTATTGCTTGGGCAGGCACTGCAACAAAGTTCTTTGATTTGAGCGATTTTGTTGTTGGCACAACAACGAAGGAAGATGTTATGATGGCGCTTAAATTGCAGGAGAACAAAGCAGCAGCACTCGGCGACCACAAGGTTTGGCAAGGAGAAAGCAAGGTTATCGCCCTACCCGACCGAAAGGAATATGGAACAGTATTCGCGGATGTTGCAATAAATATGCTGGAAGTGACCAATAGGATTCACTATACACTGAAACTCCATGAAAGTGTGTGCGATAAGTTGGATATTGATGACTTTGAGATAACTATATCATCTGCCAATGGCACTTCATTGATAAACGGAAGAATGCCATTGAAACAACCAAGAATAATATATCCGGGCACTGAAATTGCCAGAGACGATAAGTCCGTAAGTTTAGACTATACACTTATGGAACTTAAGAGTGGCTATGGCAATGAGCTAAAAGTGTACAACAAAAAAGAAGATAAGATATACTTCGTTCAGGACCTTCTTGGCAAGGTGCTGATGGAGAACCCAAATGTAAATTTAGAGTGCATCCATGACTTTGACATAGTTATGGAAATTGAGGACAAATGTGCAAGTTGTCCGGATAATAATCTGGTAGTAACAATAATTATTAATGACTATAAGATCCACTCTTTTACAGTGGAACTTGGAAATAAATATTAATCGTAGTCAATAAGCTCGTGTACTTATGTTTCGGAATAAACTAAATATAATGATTGTAGTAGCGTTACTTGGGGTAATGCTCTTTTCAGGGTGTAATCCTGAAGGAGACGGTCCCGGATTTTCCGACCAGAAGGTGGCCTACCTACATTTCTCTATGTCCGGTGCTTTTTCCAATGCTCAGACACGTGCTCAAGGCGATACACCATCTATAGATAACGATGGCGTTGATCGAGAGGATTTTGTCGGAGAGTTGGCGGTATTGGTATATAAAGCAGAAACCAATGATACTAACAGCAAGTTAGTAAAGAGTCAATTTACAAACTACAAATCGTTCTTAATGGAGCTGGAGCCTGAGGATGGTGCCAAATATCATTTGTGCTTCGTTGCCAATTATCCAACAAGTTGGACAAATACTCTGCAAGGATTAAAGACTTACAGCGATTTTAAGACTACTATGAGCGAACTGAGAGTTTTTGATGCTACACTTTATGATGGAACTACTACGGAAAAGTTCTTTCCTATGGCTCGTGTTTATGAAAATCAAGACATCCCTACAGGCGGAACTATTACCAATCCAATTCCATTTCAACCTAAAACGGAAGTCGCCGGTTCTATATTACCTGTGAGCAGTTGGCCAAGTACAGAAACAGGCAACACACAAAAAACCGTAAACCTTGTCAGGACATCTGCCAAGATCAGCTTGAATATGACGGGAGAGGGACTGAAGGACGTTGAAAAAGTTGAGTTGTTTAACGTTGCATCGCAACATTCATTTATGGAGAGTACTAAATCTTCAGAATTATTAAACCCTCAGCTTACTTTTAAAGGTATTGATAAGATTGCTGCCGATGCGACATCTTATTCAGGTAAGTTGTATGTTCCGGAGAGGTTGATAGGTAAAGCCTCTGAAAACATGGGTTGGGATGTTGGGCAAGATGTTCCTAAGGGTACGCCTACATATATTCAGATAACTATGAAGAGTGGGCAACTATACAAAATACCGGTGATTGTTAATGGACCAATGGGATCGGGATATTTAGATTTTGCACGTGGTGATGGTGCCGATTATAGCATTGTTCGCAACAATCATTATAAATATGATATTGCAGTGCCTGAAGATGGCAAAGAGTTGCAAATAAAGTACGAAGTGATGCCGTGGGATCTGATAGAGTCAGAGATGTCATACAAGAGGCCGAAGTATTCTTTTGAGCTAAAGGTGGTGAATAAAATAAGCGACAATGATTCAACAGAAACTCTATATCCCGAGATAGGAGAAGTTTTGTTGCCTGAGAACAGCTATGTGGATATTACATTTAAGATATCTGAACCGGTAGGGGCATTGTGGGTTGCTTCAATAACCAATGGTTTGGACTTTGAGCTGACAGGTAATTTTAGGGATGTGGTTAACAAGACTGATATAGTTGAGCCAACGGCTAAAGAATATAAGATGAAAATTAAACCTCGGGCGCCATTCTACAGAGAGGCTAAGTACACGCAATTCTATATTGTGGCGGAAGGACGAGAACTTGACCTGGGAATAAAGGCCGACGAAGATGGTAAATACATGGGCGAAGGTGGTACACGAAGATGGAGTATAAAGCAAGTATTGCAGTAAGAAGAATATGATGAAGGATATGTTTACATATAATAAAACAAAATGGTTGTTGATGCTCTGCATGGCAGTTGGGCTATCGATCTTCTTCTCTTCATGCAATGATGAGATGGTGGATTTTCCCGATGCTACAACTGATCTGCCGGGAGATGGTTATCTTTTGGAAATTCCTGTTGAAATTGTGAATCAAAAGACTTTACTATCAACAAATAATCTTAGAGCAGGTAATGACAAAACTGAAGAGGGGGATTTCGACAAAAAAAGCTATGAAACAGACCCATTGAATGAGAATAAGATAGATGAGTTGGATCTGTTTATATTTATGGAAGGGAATGTAAAAGGGCATTACTCTACAGCAAACAAAACTTTATTGCATGACGCTACTGCTAAGACTGCAAAAGTAAGAATAGAAAAGAATACTGCCGATGCACTTGAAGGAAAAGAGGTGCAGGTTTATTTGATTGCCAATGCAAAAGCGGACCTTTCAGGTATCACTACATTGGAAGGACTAAAAGGATTGGTACAAAAGGATGTTTTGAGTCCGGCTCCCGACAATGAAGGAAAGGTGGCAGCTCAGAAGAATTTTCTTATGGATGGAATGTT
>JBMNSN010000050.1:0-4777 GCA_050945215.1 Fermentimonas sp.
AAAAAATTAACTCTCTAATTGCTCTTTTGCACTATAGTGTCTTGAGCTTTATATTTCTCCAAAGAACTCTGATGCCGCCACCATCGTGTATCTGCAATGCAATTCTTCCTTTGCCCTTGCCAATTTTCTCATCGGTAAAGTTTACCATTTCATTACCATTCAAGTAGCTTGTTACGTTATCGCCCTTCACTACTATGCGCATTGTGTTCCAATCATTCTCAATCAGATGTTCTTCTTCAGGTTTTACCAACCAACCACGTCCGTATGACTCGTAAATACCTCCTGTCCACAGACCCTTTGGAGCAACTTCAACTTGCCAACCGTTTACCAACACGCCCGGTTCAATGAATGAACGGATGAATACGCCTGAATTACCGTCAGCCTCTTGTTTGAATTCCAAAGTAAGGTCAAAATCGTCGTAGTATTCGCGAGTTGCCAAATATCCGTACTGTTTGTCCGGACCGCTTTCACAAATCAACAAACCATCTTCCACATACCATTTTTCTGTTCCGTAAGCTTCCCAACCTTTCAAGTCTTTGCCATTAAACAAAGTAACCTCTCTGTTCTTGCGTGGGAGTTCTTTAATCTTAACGTTGCGGAACCAAGCTGCAGAACCATGGTCTTGCAAGCAGATAACACCTTTGTGTGCCAAACCATACTCAGGTGCATTTTCCCACTTGCCACTGTGTTTGCGTTCAAACCAGTCATCTGTCCAAGCCTCAAACTCAACAACCTTCTCGCCGTTCAACCAATGTTCAACATGTCCGTTGTCAAAAACAATCTTCGATGTGTTCCATTGTCCTGCAGGTTTAATCTTTGTCTTTGCAGGATCGGTTGTGTGCATAGCATAGTCGGCGGCAGTCTTTTGCCACTCTTCCAATGGTTCAGGAAAGTTCAACTCATCAATAAGTTGATACTCAGGACCTGTTACATAAGGAACTGCAAATTTTGGATTCTCAACAACGTGATAAAGAACGCCACTGTTGCCACCGTCAGCAATCTTCCAATCCCATACAAGTTCAAAGTTCTCGTACTCTTTTTTAGTAACGATGTAGCCATGTTCGTCGGCTCCTTCACCCTTGGCCTGAATCATACCGTCTTCCACAAACCATGGAGCAGTAAGTTCTTCACCGTTATAATCTTTCCAATTGTCAAGGTTCTCCCCGTTAAATAGAAGTTCCCAACCGTCATTAATCTCTTGTTCTGTTAGTGTATTTATTTTTCCCTCACTAACACAACCTGTTGTAAGCGCCATCATTACTATTGATGCAGTTAATAATAAATTAAATCTCATAATCTTCTTTTATATAGATTAAACATAAACAATGACAATATATCCACAAAGATAAAGTTTTATGTTAACTTTGAGAGGTTTTTTAGAAATTATATTGCAAATTTTGAAAGTAATAGACTTATCTGACAACATAAAAAATGAAGAGCCTGTGGTTGTAACAGTGGGCTTCTTTGATGGTGTGCACAAAGGTCACCGATTTCTCATCGATCAAGTTAAAGAGACTGCCGCCAAAAAGGGAATAGCATCAGCAGTTGTTACCTTCCCCATACATCCTCGCAAAGTGTTGCAAAAAGATTATCAACCTGCACTATTGAGTAGTTTTGACGAAAAGTTGCAGCTGCTCGAAACCACCTCTGTCGACTATGTCATCGTGATTCCTTTCTCAATAGAGTTGTCAGAATTTACAGCAGAGCAATTCATAAAATATGTGCTGAAAGATTGGATAAACACTCAAACCCTTATCGTGGGGCACGATCACCGTTTCGGTCACAATCGTATCGATGGGTTCGACGAATACAAGGTTTATGGCGCAGAGGTAGGCATGGAGGTTATTAAAGCCAAAGAGTTGAGAATTGACAATGGAAATGTTAGCTCTTCCAAGATACGTGCGTTGCTGAAAGATGGTGATATTGTTAAAGCCAATAAGCTATTGTCCTATAATTACACACTTTCGGGCAAGATAGTTGAAGGCTATCAAGTTGGGCGTACCATTGGATTCCCCACCGCCAACATTAGGTCGTGGGAGCGTTTTAAGGTTGTCCCCAAACTTGGCGTTTATGCCGTGTTGGTACATATTAACGAACTTACATATCAGGGGATGCTATATATTGGCAAACGGCCAACACTTCACAACGACTCCAGCGTGAGTGTTGAGGTTAATATATTCGACTTCGAAGGCAATCTCTACAACAAGTCTCTGACTGTCGAGTTTATCGATTTCATTCGCGAAGACACCTGGTTCGACTCAATGGAAAAACTCGTTAAACGTATTCACCAAGACAAGATTGAGGTAAAAAAACGACTAAAGGAAAAACAATTATGAAAACATTTACTCTAAACAACGGAGTTTCAATACCTGCATTAGGGCTGGGCACATACAAGATGGGTAAAACCGATAAAGAGGTTTATGATTCTGTACGTACTGCTTTGGATGCAGGCTATCGTCATATCGACACTGCCGCTTTCTACAAGAATGAAACTCCCATAGGCAAAGCTATACGCGACAGTGGCATAGCTCGTGAAGATATTTTCGTTACCACCAAATTGTAGGGAACAGACGTCCTAAGAGAAAACATCATGGGAGCTTTTGAAGGGAGCTTGCGCAACTTGGGCTTAGATTATGTAGACCTTTATTTGGTTCACTGGCCCGTACGTGGCAAGGTAGTTCCCACATGGATGGAGATGGAGAAAATTTACGCATCGGGAAAAACTCGTGCCATAGGTGTAAGCAATCACATCGTTCACCACCTTGAAGAAATATTGCAACATTCCTCAGTGGTTCCCGCTATCAATCAAATGGAGTTGCACCCCTACCTGTCGCAAACCGAGGTTGTGGATTATTGCAAGCAAAAAGGAATTATCCCTGAAGCATGGAGTTCGTTAGGCAGCACCAAGATTCCTTTATTGGAAAATGAAGTGCTAAAAGATATTGCCGGGAAATATGGAAAGTCGGTTGCACAGATAATACTTAGGTGGAACATTGAGAGGAAGATAGTTGTAATACCCAAATCAGCACACGCCGACAGACAAAAAGAGAATATCGACATTTTCGATTTCGAACTATCTTCCGAAGATGTTGCTCTGATAAATTCAATAAATAAGAATCATCGCACAGGCATCCACCCAGACGATATGGACTTCACCACTTTTTAGTTGAACAAAAAGGATATACTAAATTAAAATATTCCCCTCTCATTAAGCGCCCTTTGGTAGGCGGCTGCATTGCGCGCGTGCTCTGCATGAGTAGTGGAGAAGTTGTGACGTCCCGACAGATCTGCCTTCGCACACATAAAAAGATAGTTGTGTGTTGCGGGCGAGAGAGTGGCATCAATCGACTGTGGTCCCGGTATCCTTATTGGCCCCGGTGGCAGTCCGTCAATCTTGTAGGTGTTATATGGCGATTCTACCTCAAGGTGTTTGAATAATATCCTTCGCAATGTTGGGTCTCCTACAGCAAACTTTACTGTTGGGTCGGCCTCAAGTCGCATACCTCTGTTAATCCTGTTCAGATACAGTCTTGCCACAATTGGATATTCATCCTCAAAAGTTGCCTCCTCCTCAACAATCGATGCCAGTGTTGATACTTCCACAGGCGTCAGCCCAATGCTTTTTGCTTTGGCAAGTCTGTTGTCGTTCCAAAAGGTGTCATACTCCTTTTTCATTCTGTCCAGCAGATTTTCAATAGGTGTATCCCAATAAACTTCATACGTATTAGGTATAAACATGGAGCAGAATGTTTGTTCGTTAAAACCATACTTCGCCATCAGAGCCGTATCGTTTAGCTGCGTTAACAGCGAAAGACTGTCCATCATCAACTGTTTCGACAGTCTGCCTGCAAGGCTTTCCATAGTTCTTATGTTGTTGAATGTCAGCTTTACCGGTGACTGATTGCCCGACCGAAGGTTACGGATTATCTCAGGCATCGTCATACCATCATCAATGGCATATCTTCCTGTCTTCACCCTTTCGGGGTATTTCATCCTTTTGGCGATGATGTTGAATATTGTTTCGTTGGGCATGGCACCCACAGCCTTCAACTGTTCCACAACATCGTCATAGCCGTCCTCCTCACCAATGTATATATACTCAGTATCGGCAATCTCAATGGGTGCGAAAACCGCTCTATAAGCAATAGCTATTGTAACTATCCCTATCACCAGCAAGCCAATAACAACCCATGCAACGGTTCGTCTCTTTTTGTTTTTTTCTTTCTTCTGTTCCATTTCAGCCGATAAAGATATGAACATAAATTTATATTAGAGTAAAAACTCAATCTAAAATGAGATGACAACAACCTATGATGATTGCATTATTATATATAGTTTGTAAGTAGACAATTTCTCCCTCTGTGGCTATTACAACAAGAAAATTCATTTATAACTTCCACATTACTTATTACACTCTCCGTATCATCTATACGTTATGTATACTAAAATCGTATATATAAGACGGAGGAGGAATATAGCGTATCAGTGTTTTATAGGTAATTATCTAATATGCTTTTGTAATGGTCTAAAAAGATGCTTAGCTGTTGTGTGTACAACCATTGTAGGAGGTCTATTTATTAAACAATTTGTCGTAGTAAGAGAAAAAAGCAACTAAAAAAATGGTTTTCTTTGAAAAGTTAAAACAAACAGTTATCTTTGCACCCACAAAATGCTGAATTGTACCCTTAGGAAGTGTGGGTGAGTGGCTGAAACCAACAGTTTGCTAAACTGTCGTACGGGTAACCGTACCGGGGGTTCGAATCCCCCCGCTTCCGCA
>JBMNSN010000051.1:0-4753 GCA_050945215.1 Fermentimonas sp.
GGGTTGGAGGATTATTATAAGGGGTGTAACCGTCCTTTTGTGTCCACCCATCCAATGTTTGGCCCTACCTTTGCCAGTTTAAGCGACCTAAGTACGCAAAATACTATTATAATTAAAGAGTCGTCGCATCTTGGCAAGGCTTTCTTCAAGGATTTATACAGCAGTTTGAAGCTTAGTGTGTTTGAATACTCGTTTAAGGAGCATGATGAGACAATAGCTTATTCATTGTCAATCCCCTTTGCTTCAACGTTGGTGTTTGCGTCAGTGATGAAACATCAAGATGCCCCGGGAACGACATTCAAAAGGCATCTGAAGATAGCCCAAGGCCTTTTGTCGGAGGACGATTTTCTATTGACTGAGATACTTTTCAACCCCTACACTTCAGAGCAGGTTGAGAATATAAGGAAGAAACTAAGAGAGTTGATAGACATCATAGATGCAAAAGACTCCAAAAGAATGAAAGAGTTTCTTACCGAAGTGAGGGAGAATATTGCGTAGTATAAATCGTCGTCAGATTGAGCTATTCAACGTAGATGCGAATGATTTTGGCATCACTCTTAGGGCGACTGCGTTCATCGACAGGTAGGTCGGCAATTTTATCTATTACGTCGAGACCTTCTACGACCTCTCCAAATACAGTATAGTTGCCGTCGAGGTTCATGAGGCCGCCAATTGTGCTGTAATCTTTCTTCAGATCTTCTGGGAGGAAATATTTACCCGGTGCTTCGGCATATATAGAGTCCACAACGTTGAGTACGGAGTCCAACAAGTTGTTGAAGGCCCTTTTGTCGTCAATACTTTTCAGGCTATCAAGAGCTGGTTTGTGAGGTCTGTAATATTCTCTTATTATCTTGTTTTTTATTGGAACATTTACTGATAACTCAAGAGTGTCGAGCTTGCCTTGTGAGTAGACTTGACCATCAACTATATAGAACTGTGAAGCATCAGACATCTTTTTAGGATTTTCATCATCGCCTCTTCTCGGAGCGGCTAAAGCACCCTTTTTATGGTAATGATTTTTTGTGAATTCAGGCATCAGCTCCATATCTCTACTGCCACTGCCAATGGGCATTCCTTGAGGTGCGTTCCTTGAGTCTTGCGCGCCACCCTGTATCACGAAATCTTTAACTACGCGATGGAAAAGAGTTCCATCGAAATAACCCTTTTTTATTAGGTTCAAATAGTGTTGACTATGGACAGGTGTGTCATCATATAAGATGGCTTTCATTGTTCCATAGTTGGTCTCTATAACTATTTTGGGGTAATTGTTTTGTGCCGTTATTGAAAAGGACAATACTAATAATAGGGTTAGCAATATGTGATGTTTCATAATCTTATATATTTTATCAATTAGGTGCCCGCTTATATAGGTATAAAGCAATGCCGGTGAATATTACGTTCGGAATCCATGCGGCAATGAATGGACTTACATTCCCCTTTATTGCAAAAGTAGAACTCACCGTCATGAATAATATATATGCCATGCTTAAGGCTATTCCTATACCTAAGTTAAGCCCCATGCCACCCTTGACCTTTCGGGCGGAAATGGAGGCGCCGATTATTGTTAGTATGAATGCAGAGAATGCGTTGGAAATTCTTGAGTGATATTCAATCTGGAATGGTTGTATGTTGCCCATTCCTCTTTCTCTCTGATTGTTTACGTGCTTGCGTAGTTGAGGAGATGTCATCCTCTGCTGGTCCGATGTCGCGATAATAAAGTCGTTTGGATCAATGTTAAGGATAGTGTCGATTGAGTTCCCTGTGGTAATATGTTCGTTGAGTCCATCGAAGCTGCGTACCTGGTAGTTGTTTATCGTCCAGTGGTTTGCCGAGTCGTATGTTATGGACTGAGCCGTTAGTCGGGATGTAAGCTTTAGGGAATCGAAGTGATCCATTGAAAAACTATATCCGATGTTGTTAACCATGTCATAGTTGCCAAAATAGACAATAGTTCCGGGACCAACTCTGAATTGTACATCGCGTCCGCCAGTTTTCTTTTTCTGTGGTGTTACGTAAGTATGCTCGAAATCAATTCGTATCTCATTGGCAGGTGGTATGATATAACTTCCAAAGACGAAAGTGAAAATTCCTATTATAAGAGCAGATATCATGTAAGGCTTCATCAAACGTTTGAAGCTTATTCCGTTAGATAGTATTGCAATAATCTCAGAGTTGTTTGCCATCTTGGAAGTGAAGAATATGACGGCAAGGAACACGAACAGCGGGCTGAACAGATTTGTGTAGTATGGAATAAAGTTGAGATAGTATTTGAAAATAATATCGTTGATGGAAGCATTGTTGGTCATAAACTTGTCAATCTTCTCGTTTATGTCGAAAACAACGGCAATAGAGATAATTAGAGCAATCATGAAGATGTATGTGCCGAGGAACTTCTTCATAATGTACCAATCGAGTCGCTTAATTGACCATAATTTCTCTTTCATAGCAGTTATAATCTTCGCGTTATGTTTTCAAGCATCTCGCTCTTCCATCGAGAAAAGTCATCCATGAGGATGTGCTTTCTTGCCTCTTCCACTAGCCATATATAGAAAGCCAAGTTGTGAATTGATGCTATTTGTAGGCCAAGTATCTCGTTTGAGTTTATAAGATGTCGCAGATATGCTTTAGAATAAAGCGTATCGACAAACGATGCGCCATCTTCCTCTATTGGAGAAAAGTCTTCTTTCCACTTATTGTTGCGCATGTTTATAACGCCCTGTTTGGTGAATATTTGACCGTTGCGTCCGTTGCGTGTAGGCATTATGCAATCAAACATGTCAACACCTCTTTCTATCGCCTCAAGAATATTCTCGGGTTTGCCGACCCCCATCAGGTATCTTGGTTTGTTCTCCGGTAATATTTCGTTGACCAATTCTATCATTTCATACATCTTTTCGGTTGGTTCGCCAACAGCGAGACCGCCGATTGCATTGCCATCAGCCTCTTTTGAAGCCACATTCTCTGCAGCCCTTTTGCGCAAATCGGGATATACACACCCTTGCACTATTGGGAACAGCGACTGTTTGTAACCATAAGGGCATTCGGTTTCATTGAATCGTGCTATGCACCTGTCGAGCCATCTTTCTGTTAGGTCGAGAGACTCTTTGGCATACCTATAGTCTGCATCACCCGGGGTACATTCATCAAAAGCCATCATGATGTCAGCGCCAATGATACGCTGTATATCGATAACTTTTTCAGGGGAGAAGAAATGTTTAGAGCCATCAATGTGAGATCTGAACTCGGCTCCATCTTCTGTAAGTTTTCTGTTGTCAGATAGGGAAAAGACTTGGAACCCGCCACTATCTGTGAGCATCGGTTTATTCCAGCTGTTGAACTTTTGTATTCCCCCCGCTTCACGTAGTATTTCGAGACCCGGTCTGAGATATAGATGGTATGTGTTTCCTAAGATTATTTGAGCACGTATGTCATCCTTAAGCTCGGAGGCATGGACAGCCTTTACGCTACCAACGGTGCCCACAGGCATAAATATAGGAGTTTTAATCTCCCCGTGGTCCGTGGAGATTAAGCCTGCCCTGGCTTTTGATTTACTCTCTGTATGTATGAGTTGGAATTTCAAACCAAATAATTTCAGTTGGGTTTTACTCGCAAAGATAAGGGTTTTGCCTTATAAAGTAAATTGTGTGGCATTAAAAATTGTATTATATGATGATTAAGTATTATTTTTGTGAGGTTGAACATTTTAGAATCACTATAAAAAATACATTATGGAAAATAACGCAAACGATAATAGAAGAAAGCCGGAATGGCTGAAGATATCTCTACCAAAAGGTAAAGAGTATTTGGATGTTAAAGAGATAGTAGCAAGGAAAAAGTTGCACACTATATGTGTCAGCGGAAAGTGCCCCAACTTGTCGGAATGTTGGGGTAGAGGTACTGCTACGTTTATGATACTTGGAGATGTGTGTACAAGGTCATGTAAGTTTTGCAACGTTAAGACAGGTAATCCGAGGAAAATAGTGGACTGGGAAGAACCTGACAGGTTGGCTGAAACTATCAAGAATATGAATCTTCGTCATATTGTCTTGACCAGCGTCGACAGGGATGATTTGCCCGATGGAGGTGCTGAGTTTTGGGCTACCACGGTGAGAAAGATTAAGGAATTGAATCCTAATGTGACAATAGAAACGCTTATTCCCGACTTTAATGGAGTTGAAGAACATATACAGATGGTTATAGATGCAGGTCCTGAGATTGTTTCACACAACATGGAGACGGTCAGACGGTTGACGCCTAAGGTTAGGAGCAGAGCAAAATATGATGTCAGCCTGAAGGTCATCGAGACGATTGCAAAAAGTGGTAAGTCAAAAGCTAAGTCAGGAATAATGGTTGGCTTGGGTGAGACTGAAGATGAGGTAATAGAGACAATGCAAGACCTTGTTAGTGTGGGATGCAGGGTTTTGACAGTTGGGCAGTATTTGCAACCTACAAAGAAGCATTTGCCGGTTGTGGAGTATGTTAATCTTGAGCAGTTTAGGAAGTATGAGTCAGTAGGTTTGGAGAAAGGTTTCGAGTTTGTGGAAAGTGGTCCGCTGGTGCGTTCGTCATATAGAGCAGAAAGGCATATTTAGTAATATTATTATTAAAGATATATCATGAGGAAAGTTTGTTTTAAGGATTTGGGGTCAATAGATTACAAAGAGGCTTGGGATTATCAGGAGAGTCTGTTTAAAACTTTGGTTGATTTGAAGTCTCAAGAGAGGGATGGCAAAGATGTTGAAGCAATAAAGAA
>JBMNSN010000052.1:0-4515 GCA_050945215.1 Fermentimonas sp.
CACGACATAAAATCAACGACCTACACCTACCTGTTTGATAATGAACGACTGCCAAAAGATGAAAAACTCATATTCACATTCACAGCCATAGACGGAGCAGGCAACTCAGCACAGTACACTAAAGAATTATAAGATATAATAATACATACATTACTAAGCCCGGTGGCCTAAAAAACTACCGGGCCTCTTCGTATTATATATACCTTATATATACGTTTTCGTATATATAATACGGAGAGGGTGATGAATTGGAGATATGTTGGTATGTAGAAAACGAAGAAGGGAGAAATATCATAACAATTAGATAAATGCAAAAATAATTACAACATCAAATAGCGACGTTGCTGCTTTATAACAATCTGGTAATCACAAATTTACGATATGCAACTATATGATAACTATCTTCTAAAGATATTGGGAGATTACAAATTCGCTGAAACTATCATTTAGTGATGGTATGAAAACAAACTCTTCACCACCCGCTTCCATGAAAAGCGCGCGGGCTTCAATATCTATGTCATACAACGTTTCCAGATTGTCACAAATAAAACCTGGAGAGGTGATGACCACCCTCTTAAATCCTTGCTTTGGCAATTCTGCAATAGCATGATTGAGATATGGCTTGAGCCAGTTTCCACGACGTTGCGAGCTGTACAATGTTATTGTCTTGTCATTGCTTATATCCAGCCTTTCGCAAAGCAATCGGTTGGTGTCTTCAATCTGTGCAACATAGTCGAATGGTTTGCCACGTTTTTCGCCTTCATTTATGTGGTTCATTGGCAAGCTGTGATACACAAGCACCAACTTATCAACTGAGTGGATGTGTGGTGAAATGTCTTTTGCGAGTGCATCGATATATTCAGGATGATCATAGAAAGGTTCGGCGATATGGAGTGCAAACTTGCAAGAATGATCAACATAAGCACGTTTCAACTCTTTGACTGCCGACCCGTAAGAAGACTTTGCATAGTGAGGGAAAAGAGGTATGGCAATAACTTCATCATCAGAGTTATGGGTATGACTTAACTGCAGCATCGCATTATTGATGTTCTGCCGGCCGTATCGCATTGCAAACATCACATTTGCATCTATTATTTGTGCGGTTTTAGCAACAATACTTTTCATATAGTACATGAGCGGAGATATTCCATTATACTCATCATGCCATATAAGTTTGTACTTTTCAGCAGATTTCGGTGCCGACTTGGGTGCAATAATCTTGGTTGCCAAAAACTTAGAGATAGGTTTGGGCAAATCTGTCAGTAACGGGTCTGACAGCATCTGACCAATAAAATCCTCAACATCTTTCACATCGTATGTTTCGGGAGTACCTGTATTTAGCAGTAATATAGTTTTCAATTGAAGTGTAATATAATTATTCTCTTATGAACGATCCACACAATGCAGATTAATCGATAACTTGTTGCAACAACAGCAATTAAAGCATCAATTTCGATCATTCTATTGCATTGACACGGCAAAGTAAATAGTTTTTACCAGACCCACAAAATAGTAGTATATCAATAAGTAATAATAAAAGATATGGACGGCGGGTTGATTGAAATTATAAAGACACATCTACTGCAACACAGCTACAGCCAGTCTATTATATATCTGACATAACAAATTTAGTTAAATCTATTTGCCTAATTAATTTATTTTCTCTATCTTTGCACCCCTGTAAGTGGAGAAAAATAACAAAATAAGATATATATCAAATGAAAAGAACATTTCAACCCTCGGTAAGAAAGAAGAAAAACAAGCATGGGTTCCGTAGCAGAATGGCTACTAAGAACGGACGCAAGGTGCTTGCAGCACGTCGCGCAAAAGGTAGAGTAAGACTAACTGTATCTAATGACTTTTAGTTTTTAAGACCTATTTGCTATAAAGATATTATCACCTACACAAAAGAGGTGTATTTAAACAGGAATAGTAGTAATACTTTCCTGTTTTTTTATACCTTTGTGTTGATATTATGATAAATATTGTAAGTTTTTTATGAGCAAGAAAAAGGGAGCAAGACCAATTTTTGGCAACAGCATTTTGAAAAACCTGCTTATGATAATCATAGCAGGGTTGGTTATGATTGCTTTGGCTTTACTGTTTCTTCAGTTTTATACAAGGCACGGACACTATGTAGTGGTGCCAAGACTTGAAGGGTTGCAGCTCGAACAAGCAGGCAAGATATTGAGTGCTCAAGGATTGCAAGTTGAAGTTATTGACTCTATATATGATAAAGATGCCGTTCCGGGCTCAATAATAGACCAGACGCCAAAAGCCGACAACAGAGTGAAAGAGGGTCGGTCAATATATGTATCAATGTACTCAAAGAGTCCGCAGATGGTGGCTCTTCCATCGTTGGAGGATTACTCTATACGTCAGGCAGTGGCATTGCTAAACTCGATAGGCTTTGATAATCTCACGATTGAAGAGGTTCCGTCGGAGTTTTCGGGACTGGTGATGAAAGTGGAGTCAAGAGGCAGAAGGATACTGGAAAATGAGCAGGTTCCACTCGGGACACCATTAACGCTATTTGTTAGCAGCAACGAACTGGTGGACTCAACACGCGTGGACAACGAGATTATAGTTTCTCCCGGCGACAACCTACCATCTGAAACGACATCTAATACTGTTCCTCAATCTTCCTCAGAAGGTTTTGATGATACTTTTTTCTAATTAAATGTGCGACATAGATAACGATTCGGACTATTTATTGGATGATGAACCTGAAACGACAAACGAACGTTTTGAGCATTACAGGTATGTGGCTGACAGAGGTCAAGGTCCGCTGAGGGTTGACAAGTTTTTGACGTCTCGCATTGAGGGTATCTCAAGAAATAGAATTCAGCAGGCTGCCGATGCGAGTGGCATATTAGTGAACGATGTGCCGGTTAAGGTCAGCTACAAGGTGAAACCGCTTGATGTGGTGACCATGGTTCTGGATTGGCCTAAGAAAGAGTTAGTAATAATACCCGAAGATATTCCCCTTGATATTGTTTATGAGGACGACGACGTGCTGGTTGTAAATAAACCTGCGGGGTTGGTTGTGCATCCCGGGCATGGCAACTATACCGGTACGCTGGTCAATGCTCTTGCCTACTACTTAAATTATCAGAATGTTGAGGACTTGAACGACCCTCGTTTGGGATTGGTGCATAGGATTGACAAAGACACTTCTGGGTTGTTGTTGATTGCAAAGAATGCCGATGCAAAGAGCAATTTGGCAGGTCAGTTTTTTAGGAAAGAAACTAAACGACTGTATGTGGCACTGGTTTGGGGTGATGTGGAACAAGACGAAGGCACAATAGTTGGGAACATAGGACGCGACCCAAAGAACAGACTGCTGATGCGTGTGTTTGAAGATGGAAGTGAGGGTAAACCTGCCGTCACACATTACAGGGTTCTCGAGAGGTTTGGATATGTGACATTGGTGGAGTGCAGACTCGAAACCGGACGAACACATCAGATTCGCGTTCATATGAAACATATTGGCCATACGCTGTTTAATGATGAGCGATATGGAGGTAATGAGATATTGAGAGGTATGCGCTATGCCAAGTACAAGCAGTTTGTGCAAAACTGTTTCACCATTTGCAACAGGCAGGCCTTGCATGCAAAAACGTTGGGCTTTGTTCATCCACGAACAGGCGAGGAGCTTTATTTCGATAGCCCCATTGCTCCCGATATGGCAGAAATGATAGAGAGATGGCGCACATATAAGGAAGCTTATAATAGTGAATATAAATAATTAACAGGTCTTTTTATGAATGTTATAAGAAAGTCTGAAAAGATGAACGTAGCAATAGTTTGGGGCGGTTATTCGTCGGAGAATGAAGTTTCGGCGAAAAGCGCGAGAGGCATAGAGTCTTTTTTGGGCAACGACAGATATAATATTTACCCCGTATGCATTGAACGTACGAAGTGGAGCGTGAAGTATGACGGCAAGGATTACGATATTAACAAAAACGATTTCAGCTTTGAGGTTGATGGCAACCGTACAGCCTTTGATTTTGCATATATTACTATTCATGGCACCCCCGGCGAGGATGGAACATTACAGGGGTATTTTGATATGCTGGGTATCCCCTACTCCAACTGCGGAGTGTTGGCATCGGCGCTGACATTCAGCAAATACACTTGCAACAACTACTTAAAAAGTTTCGGCATAAAGGTGGCGGAATCGATAATATTGAGGCAAGGACAGGAGTATGACGACAACGAGATTGTGGAAAAGTTGGGATTGCCAATGTTCGTTAAGCCCAACAACGGAGGTTCGAGTTTTGCCACAACAAAGGTAAAGGCTGTTGAGCAACTGCCGGGAGCCATAAAAGAGGCATTCGATGAAGGCACGGAAGTTATCATAGAGAGTTTCTTGAATGGTACTGAGGTCACTTGCGGTTGCTATGCCACGGATAAGGGTGTCACGGTTTTACCTTTGACGGAAGTTGTGACTCACAATGAGTTTTTTGACTATGGAGCCAAGTACTTGGGTGAAGTTGAGGAGATAACTCCTGC
>JBMNSN010000053.1:0-4168 GCA_050945215.1 Fermentimonas sp.
TTCTCAAGGGCTACCAACGAAGCAGCCAAATTTATTGTAGTAGTGGTCTTGCCCACTCCTCCTTTTTGATTAGCTAAAGAGATTATTCTACCCATAATCAATTTTAAGTTCCAATAGCACAAAAATATGCTATGTCGAATACAAAATAACGAATAAATCGTCTACTTTTATGTTAATTAATTAAAAGGTTACCTTTTTATAGCTTATTTGACTAAAAAACCTCAAGTTACTCCCAGATAAAATCTGTATCTCGGCCATTCTCTCCCAACAAGTTGTTCTTTTCATAAAAAAATTGATCTTCTCCAAATGCCGGCTTCAACTCATTGAGCCACGTAGCTTCTTTGTCATACTTAGCAAAGAAAGGAATATCTACCAACTTAGGATTGCGACATTGCAAGAACCTTAAAGCAATAACCTTTTCTCCATTGACTTCAGTCACACCGAGAACTTGAATCTTTCCCGGATTGGCACTCATGCTGGGACCTCTCACAGTTCTACAAATACCGCTGACATTTCTGTATGCCTTCTTAAAAATCTTCCACGCTCTCACTAATGGAACATCAAAAAACTCCTTCGAGCCTGTGTCACGTGCAACAAACATATAATAAGGGATCAATCCTAACGACACCTGTCGTTGCCACATCTCTGCCCATATTTTTGGATCATCATTAATGTGTCGCAACAATGGCGACTGAGTTCTAATCTGTGCTCCGGTGTTTTGTATCCTGCTTATGGCTTGCTTCACAGCATCCGTAGACAGCTCAACAGTATGATTAAAGTGTGCTTGAAAAGCAAGATGCTTACCGGCCTTTTTCACTTTCTCAAAAAGGCGCAACAAGTCATCGGCATCATTATCCGTCAAAAACCTATATGGCCAATATGACAATGTTTTCGAGCCAATTCTGATATTCTTAATGTGAGCAAACTCTTTTGTCAGCAGTGGTTCAATATATGCCGCCATTATTTTTGCTGATGTTGTCAATGGATCTCCACCCGTAAACAAAACATCTGTAACACGTGGATGCTCTTTCAAATACCTATGCAACAAGTCTGCCTCCTTCATTGCAAACTTTAGTTCGCTAATACCTGAAAACTGAGGCCATCTGAAACAAAACGTGCAATATGCGTGACAAGTCTGTCCTTGACTAGGAAAAAACAACACAGTTTCTCTATACTTGTGCTGCATACCATGCAATTTCACGCCATCCACCTCCGGAACATTCTTCTCTTGACCTGCAGGATTGGGATTCAAATGCATTCTTATGTCATATACTCTCTTGTTTATAGACTCAATATCACCTGATTTCATCAAATCTCTAACCTCACTATAATATTCCCCCGATAACATCTCTTTTCTGGGAAACGTTAATGTATAGATAGGGTCATTCGGAACATCATTCCAGTCGATCAACTGCTCCACAACATAATTGTTTGTCTTAAAAGGTAACACCCTACCCACAACTTCAATGGCTTCTTTGTCTTCTTCGGACAAAAAACTCATTTGTGGCAAATCATTGTAGTTCCTTAAATTGTAACTCTTATACTTAAACTCTTCCATATCTTAATACTTTTATACCATTAATAATTCAAACAAAAAACTAAAACACACCTGCAGAAAACATTATAAACCTTGAGTTCCACACAAACAAATTTAAAAAAAAGCAACAAAAACTGCAACCTGTTTTTCAATCTAATTAAAGACTTTTTATCACGTAACTCTTAACTATCAATCTTTTAACACTAAAAAACCACAAAAAAACATTTCAAAGATCTCACAAACACACTCTAATGCTTGCAATAGCAAAGTTCTTCATTTCAGCTAACACATAAAAATAACGGTTATATAGGCTGATTTTGTCCATAGTCGACCGCTATAATACATTATTTGCTTAATACAACTACAAACATTCTACTACATAATAAATAATAAAAATGCCACTTTCACCAAAAATAAGCGAAAGTGGCAATTATTTAAACTTACTACTTTATCTATTTACCGAGTGCAGTTAGCTGTCCATGTTGCACCATCTTTCGCAACACCCATTACCAACTTATTTTCTGTAATTGTGATGCCGGTTAATCCTGATCCTATTGAAATAAAAGTATTATCATCTTTTTTCTCAAACTTCACACCTGTAATACTTGGAATACCATCAGAGAAAATAAAATTATAAGTATCTCCAACTTTTGACACATTTACAGTACCGTTTTCATTACTCTTAGTTTCTTCTCCAAGCTTTACGTAAGAGATTTTACCTTTGTAGTTTCCTACAAAAACATCAACATCTGCAGGATCAGTATCATCACTACATGCACTCAAGCCAACCATCATGAAAGTAGCTAAAGCTAATAACGAAATTTTTGATAATAGTTTCATAATTAAAATTGTTTTGGTTTAGTATACTTCAAACGCACTAAAATAAATTCTTGTTTTACTTATTGCGTTAAATTTTGTTATCCTAAAAGATAAAACTCTATCAATCAACCAATTACTCACACCATTTTTTTGTCATTTTATTTGCGATTTTATATTAAGATTATCTAATTGAAGATCTTGCGACTATATATAAATAAAAAACAGGAATATCCTTAAGCGGATATTCCTGTTTTTAGTTATCATAAAAAGATTATTAGCCTACATAAGTTTTGGACCATATAGTGTCCATTCTGCAAGTTGGAAAAGGCTCTCACCCGCATTCTTGGTAACGTTCAATCTGTAATATTTGTAAGTTTGATCATTATCCGGTATTTCAAAAGTATGAGTTTGTTTTCTCGGAGCTCCAAAATTATATCCGATTTTTTCATCTAAAGTAACCCAATTATTGCCATCATTCGATGCTTCGAGCTTCCAGTCTTTAGGATCTCTACCAGGTGCATCGTTTCCGGTAGTTAATGTATATTTAGTAACTATAGCCGGATTTGTAGGTTCGAATACTATCCAAGTATTATTTGCACGGCATAGATATTTCGTATTTTCATTGCCATCTCTAACTTTTTCAATACCTTCTCCACCTGTTGTATTATATTTATCAGAAACCTTTCCGCCAAGACTTGTGATATTTATAATTATAGGCTTAACATCAATTGTAGTCTCTTTGTCTAGCTTTACAATATCTATTGAAGGCATATTACCCACTAAAGGCCATACAGAAGTACTGTACTTAAAATTATACGTACCTGGAGGGAAAAACTTCAAAGGACCACCCAATTCTGCAACTGGCAAGCTGTACTCATTGATTGTCTTATATTGTTTTGCTCCCGTTTCAGAATTAGTTTCTGTAATCTGATCTGTTAAATCAAGATTATCACTTAACTTAATTCCTCCCGGGCCTTCAAGCGTATAGCTAATCTTACCTGCAAACTTCATCTGAACATTGGAAAGCCCTATAAGGCTAATAACCTGTTCGTTATCCTTAACATCCACTATCAACGATGGAGGTGTAAGATTTGCGACATGCTCAGCTGAAATAGGAAATGCAGTAACCGATGTGGGCACAGACAAATTTCCACTGTTATCCATTGTATAGATGGTAAACTCATATCCTGCTCCTGATGTCAAATTATCTATTGACACAGAATCAACAAGTTGGTCATATATTATTTCAGTGCTGTCTGCACCATAAACAATTCTTATTTTCTTAGACTTCTGATCTTTCGGATTATCCCATGCCAATATTACTCGTTCAAAGCCGGGATAAACTCTCAGACTATCAATCTTCCCGGAGTAGTTATATTCTCCGAGATATTCTTTATAGTTATCATCCATACTCTCACATGAGAATAATAAAGTCATGATAACTGATATTAAAGACAAATATTTAATTTTCATATCTTATCTAAATTTATAGTTTAAACTATTCCCGACCCGGAATTACACCCGTTAATACTTTTTCATCTTCAATTATAGAACCATCTGCTTCTGTTCCAAATAGTGTTAACTCTGAAACACAACCTGAAAGTCCTCCACTAAACTGTTTGATTGCCTTGTATCTTAGATAACGGAATGGTCTCGTGAAACGCGGATTATCCGGATAAAATAGAAACTCGTGACCATTCCTTGCCTCATTGTTCGCTTCAATAACCGAAGAAGGCTTTACTATACGATACCTTCCTACAAATTCCCAATCGTCAAGAACACCATCCTTAGGATCCTGATCATTACTAATCC
>JBMNSN010000054.1:0-3842 GCA_050945215.1 Fermentimonas sp.
CAACCATGTGCAAAGAAGTGAAATCCTCCAAGATACTCTTCTTTGTGCGGAATTTGGTTGCTAACATTTTTACAACATCTTCAACCTTGTCTGTTGTGGCTATTTGCTTTGACTCTATATCATAGAATAAGTCACTTGTAGGGTCAAGTTCTACATTGACGAATTTGTGAAAGTCGTCATTCTTTAGGAAAATATATTCTCCAACATCATTCGATAGAAGATATTTTTCTTCGTTAAATCGAGCGAAGCGAAATGGAAGTATTGTATAAGTATTATTCATTGTTCTATCTTGAAGAATAGTGAGACCTGTGTGACACATGTGAACTATGCGACCGATGAGAGTAGTGAGAAGAGTGGCATGACTTCAATAATGGCGCAAAAGAAAATGAGGCTTTTTGAAGAACCAAAGGGCGTTTTGCCATTTCTATTATATCTTGTTCGCTTTTCTCTATATGTACTATAGTTTCATAATTGTCATCGTAAGAGAGTGACGTTAGCAGGAATGTCACGAAGAAAATAAAAAAATGTCTCATCGGCTGACTGGCTTAAATGCTTCCTCAACGATTAAATCTCGAATATGACCATACTTTTCCGTAGTAAACTCACGAAGTTGTTGGTCAATCAAGTCATTGCAGAATTGCTTGACGATATTTTCGTCAAGTCCACCGTCTTTTGATTCAAAAATCACACAGATTTGTTTGTCATTACTTGGCATCGTGTTCTGATAAACAAAGAACTTGTCTGTGTATCTGTAAATTGTAGCTATTATAGCCTTTTCACTATATAAATTCAAGTCTATTATAACTTGAAATCCTTCCTTATCCGTCTTTGTGATTGGAACTTTTATACTACTCATACCAACTATTCTTCTTTTTTGCCAACGGCTACCATATTGGCATGATTAACAAATGGTTGGTATATATACATGAAAACGTGGAGCCAGTTCTGTCACTCGTTCCACGCAGTAAAGGCTCTGGCATCGCCCAAGTTGTCGAAACGAGCAACGCCGAAAGCCCCACGCCTGTGTACGTATATAGAAAGCACTATTGACAACGAACGACAAAATCGCTCGAAGCCAATGAGGGCTGTATACAATACACCTCATGAGGCGTTCTCGTTGCTTTGTTCTTGACAACTTTGCTCGAACTGCCAGATTCTTACTGCGTCAAAACCAAAGCGTACAGTTACGCCTTATATGTATATATGTCTGCCCAACCTCTGCCCATCGGGGCTTCCGGTATGGGTATAGACGTTACAAACGTAACACTTTTACCTTAAAAACTACTTTGTTTGTCTGGTAAAGTATGATTTTAAGGTTCGATTTAACATTATTAAATATAAATATGTCAAAGAAATCCACTTTCGTATGATTTTTCTTGCAAAAAAGTTTGTATTATCAATGATTATTCGTATCTTTGTAGCACGAGAACCCGCCAAGCCTCTCAACGATGCTCAAATGTGCGGGTCGTTTTTGTTTTTATAGGTATATGGCAACAAGAATTCCGTTTATAAAAACATATTACACACCCCAAGAGTTAGTGCAGCTACTCAAAACAAGAGGTATGGAGATAACCGATGAGGAAAAGGCTCAGCATTATCTTTCCCATATCGGTTACTATCGTTTGTCTGCCTATATGTACCCATTGCTTTCTATTCCCAAAGAGCAACATTTATTCAAGCAAGGAGTAACTTTCGGTAAGGTCATGATGTTGTATCGCTTTGACAAGAAACTGCGCCTACTCCTGTTCAATGAGATTGAAAAGATAGAGGTTGCTGTGCGTTGTGCTATCGTCAACTTTGGAACGGAAATGATAGGCAACCCTTTTTGGATGACTGATGCCAACAATTTCTCAAATCCGTCCAAGTTCAATCGCTCTATACGTCTTATAGAATATGAACTGAACCATACAAAAGAGGATTTCATTAACCATTTCAAAGAGACATATACCAATCAGTACCCACCTTCATGGATGCTGACCGAGATATTGCCATTTGGTGTAATCACCAATATTTATTCTAACATCAAGAACAAGAAGATAAAGAAGCGTATTGCACAGTCATTTGGCTTGCAAGTTGTACCTTTTGAATCTTGGCTTACCGTTATCACTGTAACAAGAAACTCATGTTGTCATCATGCACGTGTATGGAATAGGGCATTCTCTATTCGTGCTACCATGCCTATCAGAATGTCACGTCCTTGGATTACCCTGCAAACGGATCCTTTGAAAGTGTACTTTGACATGTGCATCATCAAGTACTTCCTCGACATCATATCTCCAAATAACGATATGCTTGACAAGATGAACAGACTTTTTGCTACGTTTCCAGAAATAGATAAAGCTGCCCTGGGTTTTCCTTCTGGTTGGGAAAACGAACCACTGTGGCAATAATAGATATATAGGATGACTAACAATCACCCCACATCTCCCACATTTTTTGTAATTTTGGTGTAACAGAAGGTTAAAAGCGTTAAATCTTTACCTTTTCGTATTTAAACAGAATCCATATTGTCGCTTTTCTACCGTTTAGAGCGTATAATACTGATAATCAACTAATAATAGATACAAAAAAACGTAATTGTCTTTTTCCATTTCCATAACCTTTTTACTTAGTTATTGAATTAAGATAATTCAAATATAAATAGAATAAATTAGATAATCTAAGACTATCTAATAAATATTCGTGTTTTTATTATTTTTTTAACTTAAAGTTGTTATGGCAAAGTCGGGGGTAAAAGAGAGGATATTACTTCTAATCAAGGAATTAGAAATATAAAAATCTGTTTTTGAGCGAAATGTTGGTTTATCAAATGGGTTTGTTGATAAAGTAACAGACAATATCAGAAGTTCATCCATAGATGCCATAGTTAAAACTTATCCTAATGTTAATCGCAAATGGTTAAAAGATGGCGAAGGTGAAATGTTTATTAATGTGGGCTTTAAAGGCAAGATAGATGGTATTGTAAACAATATCTTAGATGAGGTTCATATTATTGATACCGAGGAAAAGTATTTAATTGCAATGAAAGCCGGCCTAAAAATGATTCCCGAAGTGGATTTTGTTTTTTCTGCTGGAAGTGAAGTATTGCTTGGTAACACTGATAGTATTATCAAATATTGGCATATACCGTATTGTGACGATTGTGAAGCAATAGTACCAATGAAAGGTAATTCAATGCTTCCAACATATCCTCCAGGGTGTGAGCTTGTATTAAAACGATATAGCTTCGATCCAAGAAAGCCTAATCAAATTGCGTTTGGCAATGTTTTTTGTATAGTCGTTGAGGACGAAATTACTGGAGAGTATCATGGCCACATTAAAATACTGCGTCGCCACCGCGACCCGGAGATGGCAAAAAAATACTGGATCGCTCGCTCATTGAATATTGAAGAATTTGATGATTTTGATATATAAATAAGTATGGTTCGTGGTTTATGGATTGTGAAAAAACATGCAGTTACTAATATTCTTATTTGATTATTGACATATGCCGTATAACGAAGATAAGGATAAAACAATTGCTCTCCTCAGAAAAAAACTGGAAGAATTGAAGAGGAAAAACAACGCATTAGAGCAGGAAAATGCCTTATTAAATTATGAAATTATGAGACTAAAAAGGTCAAAAAATTAATCCGTTCTTTGAAATATCCTTGAAATACAAATCCAGCTCGCCGTAAAGGTTTGAACTATTGATACATACAAAATTTCAAACAACGCCTTACAAGCAGGATGTCGGCGGTTCGAATCCGTCATCGCCCACAGCAGAAAATCAGGCACTTACACTAAAAACGTAAGTGCTTTTTTCATTCAATATCATAAGGGTATTGATGTATTAACCATTT
>JBMNSN010000055.1:0-3390 GCA_050945215.1 Fermentimonas sp.
TTGCAACATTCACCGGCGCTCCGGGTGAGGTGGAGTTGGTTGTACTTGCACCTGGGCATTTTCATGCCTCATTGTTGCAAAACAACAATTTGCCACAGGTTAATGACACTGTGCAGGTGTTTGCACCGTCTGGAAGCGAGTTAAGGCAATACCTGTCCAGCATAGATCTATATAATAGTAGAGCAGATAATCCGACCAAATGGGTGGAAGAGGTTTATGAAGGCGATGATTTTCTTGAAAAGATGCTTGCTGCCAATAGTGGCAATGTAGTTGTTCTGGCAGGCAACAACGAAAACAAGACGGAGTATATCAATAAAGTAATAAGTTCGAAGAGGAATGTCCTTTCGGATAAGCCTATGGCCATCAACAGCGAGGATTTTGGGCTGTTGAAAGAAGCTTATGCCAAAGCTGAAGAGAATGGAGTTTACCTTTATGATATAATGACGGAAAGATATGATCTTTTGAACGTTATAGAAAAGGAGCTTATAAATGACTCAGATTTCTTTGGTGCATTGCAGGAGGGTTCGGAAGATGCCCCGGCTGTTTCGATGGAGAGTGTACATCATTTTTATAAAGAGGTGTCCGGAGTTCCACTAATCAGGCCTGCCTGGTATTATGATACCGAGCAGCAGGGTGAAGGGATAGCCGATGTCACTACTCATTTGATAGATCAAGTGTTTTGGAAGTGTTTCCCGGGAGAGTCGGTTATTTATGATAATGACATTGCTGATATAAGAGCATCGCATTGGCCAACCGATATAACGTTAGAACAGTACAGTAAATCTACTACATTAGATCAGTTCCCTGACTATCTTAGCAAGGATGTTAAGGATGGAATACTTAGTGTATTTGCAAATGGGACAATAGGTTTTAAGGTTAAAAACCATAACGTAGGTTTGAAAGTGTTGTGGAATTGGCAAGCACCTGAAGGTGGTGGTGACACCTTTACTGCAGTTGTAAAAGGTACTAAAGCGATATTGAGGACTGAACAGAATGCTGAGCTCGGATTTGTTAAGCAACTGTTTGTTGAGAAAGCCGATGACGTGGATGACCATGAGTTTTTGAAGAGCTTGGAAAATGCTGTTAATCGGCTGAAGTCTAAGTATAATTTTATATCTTTCTCTGAGACTTCTAAGAAGGGTGTATATATGATAAATATACCTGTTGAGAAAAGAGAAGGTCATGAGTCGCATTTCAAGTATGTTGCGGAACAATTTTTTAGTTATTTAGTAGATAGAAATCTGCCTAAATGGGAGATAGACAATACGCTGAGTAAATACTATATTACCACGAAGGCTGTTGAAATTGCAAATGATTGATAAAAATATATGATAGTTCGGAGATTATTTATAATTTAGGTCTCGGTTAATAATGATGGATTTGAATTAATAATAATATAAGTAATGGTTAAGAGAATATCGATTTTACTAATAGTTCTTATTTCTACGTTGACTGTTTCTGCTAAGCAGATAAAATTGTTGACGATTGGTAACAGTTTTTCTGATGATGCAGTGGAGCATTATTTGTATGGACTATCAAAGGCAGGTGGTGATACAATCGTAATTGGTAATTTATATATAGGTGGTTGCTCGTTAGAAAGACATTACAACAACTCGTTGAATAATAGTAAGGATTATTCTTATAGGAAAATTGTTGATGGTGTTAAGAGTGTTACACCTGATTTTGATTTAATCAGAGGCATTACGGATGAACCATGGGATTATATATCGTTTCAACAAGTTAGTCAGCTTTCAGGTCTGTATGATACATACTTTCCGTATCTTGAAGACTTGATGAAGTTCACGAAGAAACATGCTACGAATCCTAATGTCGAGTTCATATTACATGCTACTTGGGCTTATGCACAGGCATCTAAGCATTCCGGTTTTATTAATTATGGGAATAGTCAATTTGATATGTATGAGGCTATTGTAGATGCGACAAGTAGAGCAGCAAAACGTGTTGGAATTGATATTATTATTCCTTCGGGTACAGCCATTCAGAATGGAAGAACCAGCAGTTTGGGAGATAGCTTTTGTAGAGACGGCTTCCATTTGGAGCTAAACTATGGTAGATATACAGCTTCTTGCGCTTGGTATCAAAAATTGTTTGGTAAATCGGTGATAGGAAATTCGTATACTCCGGAGAGTATTGACCCATTTCAAGTAAAGGTGGCTCAAACAGCAGCATATAATGCTGTTATGAATCCATCACATATTACACCTGTTAGGATAAATGAGGGTGCATGGAGAACGATTGAGCCATATTTTAAACCTCCTAAAGAGTATGAAAATTGTCTACATGGATATAAATCCCCTTTGCAGTTTTATGACGGTACTCCGGTGAAAGATAAGACTGAATGGGTAAAGAGAAGAGAGGAAATTCGCGACAAATGGATGGATATGATGGGCGAGTGGCCTGAAGTTATTAAGGATCAGGAGCTTGAAGTTGTAAGCAGTGAGCATATAGAGAATTTCACTCGATACACAGTTCGTTTTAGATGGTTGCCAGATGAATATACAACAGGATATTTGTTGGTTCCTGACGGGGACAAAGGTGATAAGCCTGCTGTTATAACGGTTTTTTATGAACCTGAGACAGCTGCAGGAATAGGAGGCAAACCAAACCGTGACTTTGCATATCGATTGACAAAAAGAGGTTTTATCACATTGTCGATAGGAACATCGAAGACTACTGAAGATAAGACTTATTCGCTTTATTATCCTAATATAAAAAATGCTAAGGTTCAACCATTGTCTATGCTTGCATATGCTGCAGCAAATGCTTATGAGGCATTGGCTAAATATGACGGAGTTGATGCAGATAGAATAGGAATTGTCGGTCACTCTTATGGTGGCAAATGGGCAATGTTTGCATCATGCTTATATGAAAAGTTTGCAGCAGCTGTTTGGATTGATCCGGGTATTGTGTTTGATGAAACAAAGGGTTCGAACGTTAATTATTGGGAACCTTGGTATTTAGGGTATTATCAGCCACCATGGAGTAAGACATGGAGCAAAACATCAGTAAGCGGTAAAGGTTTATATCCAACATTAAGGAAAAATAATTTTGATTTGCATGAATTACACGCCTTGATGGCTCCACGTCCATTTTTAGTTTCCGGAGGTTCATCAGATACAGTAGATAGGTGGATACCTTTGAACCATAGCATTGCTGTTAACAAGCTTTTGGGATATTCGAATCGTGTGGCTATGAGCAACAGACCTGATCATAGCCCTAATCCTGGATCAAATGAGATTGTCTACTCATTTTTTGAGTGGTTTTTGAAGTGATTCATAAATAAATCATATATCACGTTAATAGTAAATAGTAATCGGCATGAAAAGTAATAGATGCTTACTATCGTTGTTTTTTCTCTTACATCTTTTT
>JBMNSN010000056.1:0-3389 GCA_050945215.1 Fermentimonas sp.
AAAAAGATGTAAGAGAAAAAACAACGATAGTAAGCATCTATTACTTTTCATGCCGATTACTATTTACTATTAACGTGATATATGATTTATTTATGAATCACTTCAAAAACCACTCAAAAAATGAGTAAACTATCTCATTTGATTCAGGATTAGGATTATGGTCAGGTCTGTTGCTCATAGCTACACGATGCGTATATCCTAAAAGTTTGTTCACAGCAATGCTGTGGTTCAGTGGTATCCATCTGTCTACCGTATCTGAAGAGCCGCCGGAAACTAAGAATGGACGAGGAGCCATAAGAGCATGTAACTCTTGAAGATCAAAATTATTCTTTCTCAAGGTTGGATACAAACCCTTTCCATGTTCTGAAGTCTTACTCCAGGTATCATTCCATGGTGGTTGATAATACCCCAAGTACCATGGTTCCCAATAATTAACATTCGAGCCTTTCGTCTCATCAAACACTATACCCGGGTCAATCCATACTGCTGCTGCGTACTTATCATACAAGCATGATGCAAACATTGCCCATTTTCCTCCATAAGAGTGACCGACAATTCCTATTCTGTCAGCGTCTACTCCATCAAATTTTGCCAACGCCTCATAAGCATTTGCCGCTGCATAAGCAAGCATAGACAGAGGTTGCACCTTAGCATTCTCTCTACTCGGATAATATAACGAATAGGTCTTATCTTCAGTAGTCTTTGTTGTTCCTATCGACAATGTTATAAAACCTCTTTTGGTCAATCGATACGCAAAGTCTCGGTTCGGTTTGCCTCCTATTCCTGCAGCTGTCTCCGGCTCATAAAAAACCGTTACCACGGCCGGTTTTACTCCTTCTCCATCAGGCACCAGCAAATATCCTGTCGTGTACTCATCGGGTGTCCATTTAAAACGAACAGTATGTTGAGTAAAGTTGTCCCTACGTTCACTACTTACAATCTCAAGCTTTTGATTCGTAATAATTTCGGGCCACTCACCCATCATATCCATCCATTTATCGCGAATCTCTTCTCTTCTCTTTTTCCATTCTCCCTTTTCTTTCACCGGAGTACCATCATAAAACTCCAAGGGTGACTTATACCCATAATAAGCATTCTCATACTCTTTAGGAGGTGTAAAATATGGCTCTATTGTTCTCCACGCACCTTCATTTATTATTATCGGAGTAACTTGAGTAGGATTCAACACAGCATTGTATGCCGCAGTTTGTGCTACCTTAGCTTGAAATGGGTCAATATTTACCGGAACATAGGAATTTCCTATAACCGACTTACCAAACAACTTCTGATACCACGCACATGAGGCAGTATATCTCCCGTAGTTCAGTTCAAGATGATAGCCGTCTCTACAGAAGCTGTCTCCCAAACTACTTGTTCTACCATTCTGAATAGCAGTACCCGAAGGAATAATAATATCGATTCCGACACGTTTGGCGGCTCTGCTTGAAGCATCTACAATAGCCTCATACATTCTGTATTGACTATTTCCATAATCAATGAACCCCGGATGCTTTGATGCTTGAGCATAAGCCCATGTAGCATGCAATACAAATTCAACCTTAGGATTCGTAGCATGCTTCTTTGTGAACTTCATCAAGTCTTCAAGGTAAGGAAAGTATGTATCGTACTGACCTGAAAGTTGACTAACTTGTTGAAAAGAAATATAGTCCCAAGGCTCGTCAGTAATACCTTTTATTAAATCATAACCATCGGTAATAACCCTTACACCATCAACAATTTTTCTATATGAGTAATCCTTACTATTATTTAGTGAGTTGTTGTAATGCCTCTCTAACGAACATCCTCCGATATACAAATTACCAATTACAATCGTGTCACCACTTGCCTCTGATAGTCCGTACAAATAATGCTCTACCGCATCATCGGAAAAGCTATTACCAATCGTCAACAGTTTTATCTGCTTGGCAGAAACAGTCAACGTTGAAATAAGGACTAATAGTAAAATCGATATTCTCTTAACCATTGCTTCTATTATTTTTAATTCAAATCCATTTTATTCTAAACTGGGCCTAAATTATAAATAATCTTCGAACTATAAGCCTATTTTGTTCACTCTTTTGCTATTTCAACAGCCTTAGTGGTAATATAGTATTTACTCAACGTATTATCTATCTCCCATTTTGGCATATCTCTATTTACCAAATAACTAAAGAACTGCTCGGCAACGTACTTGAAATGAGACTCATGGCCTTCTCTTTCCTCCACAGGTATATTTATCATATATACACCCTTATTAGAAGTTTCTGAAAACGAGATAAAACTATATTTTGACTTCAGTCTTTCAACAGCATTCTCCAAATTCTTAACAAACTCATTGTCATCCAGGCCGTCGCCTTTCCCAACAAACAGTTGCTTAACAAAGCTTAGTTCAGCATTCTGCTCCGTTCGCAAAATAGCTTTTGTACCTTTTACAACTGCTGTAAAGGTGTCACCGCCTCCTTCAGGTGCCTGCCAATTCCATAACACTTTCAAGCCGACATTATGGTTTTTTACCTTAAAGCCTATCGTCCCATTTGCAAATACATTAAGTACACCATCCTTAACATCCTTACTGAGATAGTCAGGAAACTGCTCTAAAGTGGTGGATTTATTGTATTGTTCCAACGTTATTTCAGTTGGCCAATGCGATGCCCTAATATCAGCAATGTCATTGTCATAAATCACTGACTCCCCGGAAAAACATTTCCAAAACACCTGATCTATCAAATGGGTAGTGACGTCTGCTATTCCTTCACCCTGCTGTTCGGTATCATAATACCAAGCCGGTCTGATTAGTGGAACACCGGACACCTCTTTATAAAAGTGATGTACACTTTCCATAGAAACAGCCGGGTCACCTTCCGAACCCTCTTGCAATGTACCAAAGAAATCAGAATCATTTATCAACTCCTTTTCTATAACGTTCAAAAGATCATATCTTTCCGTCATTATATCATATAGGTAGACTCCATTCTCTTCAGCCTTACTGTAAGCCTCTTTCAACAACTCAAAATCCTCGCTGTTTATGGCCATAGGCTTATCCGACAAGACATTTCTTTTCGAACCTATTACTTTATTGATATACTCTGTCTTGTTTTCGTTGTTACCTGCCAGCACAACTACATTGCCTCTCTTGGATGCGAGCATCTTTTCAAGAAAATCATCGCCTTCATAAACCTCTTCCACCCATTTGGTCGGATTTTCGGATCTACTATTATATAGGTCTATACTGGCCAAATATTGTCTTAACTCGCTTCCAGCAGGTGCAAACACCTGCACAGTGTCATTAACCTGTGGCAAATTGTTGTTTTGCAACAATGAGGCATGAAAATGCCCAGGTGCAAGTACAACCAACTCCACCTCACCCGGAGCGCCGGTGAATGTTGCAA
>JBMNSN010000057.1:0-3155 GCA_050945215.1 Fermentimonas sp.
CGTCTCGTCCGCGTCCGGGGAACCGTTCGAGACCGTCTGGATCGGGTCACCGGTGGCGTTGCCGTCCGCGTCTGCGTTGTAGAGCGCGAACTGGAAGTCGCCCGCCTCGTAGTTCGTCGAGTAGTCTGAACTGCTCGGTCTGTACAACGCTTTCTCGCCCTTGATGGTCGCTGAGCCCGATGCGCTGTAGGTGTTGGTGAAGCTGGCCTCAGAGGTGCCGTTCGAGGCGATGGTGCCGGTGTTGCCGCTCGATGCGGTCTGCGTCCAGCCGCCGTCGAGATCCGACTCGGTCACGGTGTAGGCGGTGCCGGCGGGCAGCCCCGTGATGGTGGCAGTCTGGCCACCGGAGAGGCTGATGGTCCCGCCGCTTGTCACCGTGCCGCCGGTGCCGTCCGTCCCGTCGGCGTTCTTAACCGTATAGGTGTACGCGTCGGTCAGAACCGCGGCGTCCTTCAGCAGCGTGACGGTGAAGTCGAACGTCTTGTCGCTGCTCGTGACGCCTTCGATGGTCTTGGAGATGGTAAGGCTGCCCGGCACGGTGGTATTCGAGAACGTGGCGCCATCGTCATCGTAGGCAACGGTTGCCGTCAGGTTGCCCTGACCGTCGTCGCTGACCGTGACGGTTGCTGTCTCCACGTTCTGGTAGTAGATATAGGTGACGCCGTCCTTCGTGAAGGTGCCGTCGCCGTTGTCGGTAGCACCCGAAGGCACGGTCTCCTTGATCGTGTACGTATAGGTGCCCGCCGTGGTGTAGGTCATGCTGCCGAAGGACACGCCCGTGGCGGCGTTTTGCACGGTGAGCGTGCGGTCCGTCCCTTCGCCCGTGGTGCCCGTGGGCATGGGTTCGGTAGCCGCATTGTCACCCGAAGGCTGCAGGGTGAACGAGAACAGCCCGTCCGCCGGCGCGGCGTTATCGAGCGTCTTGGACGCAGACAGGCTGGCGCTGGTCTGGCCGGGCGTGTAGGCGTTGGTGAAGCTTGCCGCCTGCGTGCTCTCGGACTCGATGGTGCCCGACGTGCCGGTCTGGCTCTCGACGGTCCAGCCCGGCGCGCTGGACTCCACCACCTCGTAGGTGGCACCGGCGGGCAGGTTGTCGAACGTGGCCTTCTCCCCCGCCTTCAGCGTGAGGGTGAACTCGCCGTCGGTGACCGTGACGGTGGTGTCGATCTCCTCCCACTGGGCGTAGAGGGTCATCGCCGAATCGAGGGAATCTATGGTGGCGCCGTCTGCGTAGCTCGTCCCGCTTCCGTCTGCAGCGGTGTTCCATCCCGCGAAGTCGTATCCCAAGCGGTAGAACGTGTTCGTGCTGAGCGTGAGCGGATCGCCCTGATAGGTTTGCTGTGCCATGGAGCCCGAAGCGTCATCGGAGTTCTTGTCGAACGTGATGGGATAGCTGACCCGTTGCCACACCCACGTGCCCACAAGCGAGTTGTCGGTTCCCGGGAACTGCGCCTCGATCTCGGACGATGTGAGGGCCGTGCTGGTTCCCTGCAACTCCCATTTGCCGGTATAGCGGGTCGTGTCGCTCGACACATCCGGCATTTCGAGTTTCTCGATATCCGTTTTCGAGCCGAGCGTGACCTTCGAAAGCGACGTGTTCCCGTTGAAAGCAGAGCCATTCCTCAAGGCGGTGTTGTCCCAGTTGGAAAGATCGACTTCTTCAAGCGCGCTGCAATACCAGAACATGTACTCCATTTTCGTCACCTTGGAGGTGTCCCATCCCGACATGTCGAGCGAGGCGAGGGTGTCGCAGTCGTAGAACATGTAGTCCATGTTCATCACGTTCGAGGTGTCGAAGCCGGACAGGTCGAGCGAGGTGAGGCTGCTGCATCCCCGGAACATCTCGTTCATGCCCGTCACGTTCGAGGTGTCGAAGCTGGACAGGTCGAGCGAGTCGAGGCCCGAGCAGCCGGAGAACATGGAGCCCATGCTCGTCACCTTGGAGGTGTCGAACTTTGAGACGTCCAGCGAGGTGAGGCCCGAGCAGCCGGAGAACGTGCCGTTCATGCCCGTCACGTTCGAAGTGTCGAAGCCGGACACGTCGAGCGAGGCGAGGCCCGAGCAGCCTTGAAACATTGAACTCATATTTGTCACGTTCGAGGTGTCGAAGCTGGACACGTCGAGCGAGGTGAGTGCGCGACAGCTGTTGAACATGTTGTACATGCTCTCCACTTTGGAGGTGTCGAAGCTGGACAGGTCGAGCGAGGCGAGGCTCGAGCAGCCGGAGAACATGTTGCTCATGCTCGTCACGTTCGAGGTGTCGAAGCTGGACAGGTCGAGCAAGGTGAGGCTCGAGCATCTATAGAACATGTTGTACATTTTCGTCACATTTGACGTGTTCCAGCTGGACAGGTCAAGCGAGGCGAGCTTGTAGCAGTTTTGGAACATGTAGCTCATGTCCGTCACGCTCGACGTGTTCCAGCCGGACACGTCGAGCGAGGTGAGGGCCGAGCAGCCGTTGAACATACAGTACATGTCCGTCACGTTCGACGTGTTCCAGCCGGACAGGTCGAGCGAGGTGAGCTTGGAGCAATTCCTGAACAAGTAGCGCATGCTCGTCACATTCGAGGTGTCGAAGCCGGACACGTCGAGAGAGGTGAGGGCCGAGCAGCTCAAGAACATGCTGCTCATGTCCGTCACGTTCGACGTGTTCCAGCCGGACACGTCGAGCGAGGTGAGCTTGGAGCAGTTGTAGAACATATATCCCATGTCCGTCACGTTCGATGTGTCGAACCCGGACACGTCGAGAGAGGTGAGGCCCGAGCAGTTGTAGAACATGTCGTTCATGTCCGTCACGTTCGAGGTGTTCCAGCCGGACACGTCGAGAGAGGTGAGGCCCGAGCAGTTGTAGAACATGTCGTTCATGTCCGTCACGTTCGAGGTGTTCCAGCCGGACACGTCGAGCGAGGTGAGGCCCGAGCAGTTGTAGAACATGTCGTTCATGTCCGTCACGTTCGAGGTGTTCCAGCCGGACACGTCGAGCGAGGTGAGCTTGGAGCAGTAGTAAAACATGTTTTTCATGTCCGTCACGTTCGATGTGTCGAACCCGGACACGTCAAGCGAGGTGAGCTTGGAGCAGTTGTAGAACATGTAGTTCATGCCCGTAGCGTCAGATGTGTCGAGGTTTGCCAGATCGCACGAGGTCATGTTGGTAC
>JBMNSN010000058.1:0-2945 GCA_050945215.1 Fermentimonas sp.
GATGATGAACATAAACGAATAGCATAACAGCTATTAGCCATGTGTTAAAACTCAATGGATATGGGGACGACAAGAAAAGATGAATGAGAAAAATCAGTGTTTTAAGGGGTGGGAAACTTTAGTTATTTATTATCGCTAAAATATGCCAACGCATAGTAACGTAGACTTTGGATTTCTTCTTCCGAATGGCAGTAATGATTTGATTAGCAACTTTTTCTACTGGCATTACCCAAAACAATCCTTCTCCTTTTGCCATAGCTGTATCAACAAGACCTGGACGAATGTCAGTAACTATTATGTGACCACCACTCTTGAATGCCTTTTTGCGTAGGGCTTCCATATAGTTAATCTGATAGGCTTTCGATGCGCTATAAGCTGGAGCCATCGGCTCGCCACGCAACCCGCCAACGGAGGTGATGGCAACAAGATGACCAGAGCCTTGTTGCTCGAAGATGTTATAGAACGTATCAATGACGAATGTCCAGCCTGTGACGTTGGTGTCGATGGTTGGTCGCTCTATGACATAGTCGAGCTTAGCATTAATATCACCTATACCCGAACACAAGATAGCAAGATCAATGTATTCCATCTCTTTGTGAAGCGCATTGATGGCTTGTTCAATCTCTTCCAAGTTGGTAATGTCTGCTTTAGCCGTGATGGTTTTGGACGGATATTGCTGACTTAAGTCATCAAGCAGATTTGCTCGTCGGCCTACGATGCCGATACGATTGTCTCCACTTGCATATTTCTCGAAAAGAGCCTTACCAATGCCAGAGGTTGCCCCGATGATTACGATATTCATTTTGCGTTTTTGTGTGCAAAGGTAATAGTTTATCAGTAGGCCTAAGCACAATATAAAGCAAAAGAACCTTCATGACAACAAACTCTCAAAACGTTTTGAGAGTTTACAGCCCAAAAGTTATCTCTCTACGTATGTTGCTGATAGTTGTTGGTGTAACTTTTAGATAAGAGGCTATGTCTTTTAGGTTGATACTTTGTACTATTTCAGGACAACGAAGGAGTAAACGCTTATAACGTTCTCTATTTGTCATTCGATAGGTAATCAAGGTAGTGTGTATAGACCTGAGAAAAGAGATGGTCGGATATGGCTAGTTTTAGATCTCTCATACCATCGGAATCTAACAGATTACATAATTCTTCACCTGCTAATTGATAGACCTTACATGAAGTTCCAGCTACAATAGTCACTTCAGATGTTTTACCTGAAAGACAGTTTGGGTAATCACCCACGAACTCACCCTCAAATGCGAAACCTGTGATATAGTCTTTTCCTTCAGAGGAATTATGTACTTTGTAGTTGAAATATCCACATTCAATATAGGCAATATAACGAGACTCTTCACCCTCTTTGACGAAATAATCGCCTTTAGCATATTGAGTCGATCGCCCATGATTAACACAATACTCTGTCAATCGCGAAAGGTCAAGACCATTGATATACGAATTGAAGCCTATCATATCTACTACAATTTGTTGAAATTTTAGAAATAGATAACTATATATTACTCGCTAAAATTAGACAAAGATGTTGATCTATACAACACTATTTCAAACCTTTTCACTCCCGTCTTTGTTCCCATTCTACAACATGACTTCCAAATAATTTAAAGCCCCGGCTAAGTATGCAATCTTTATCTTTTAACCATTGAGCATCTTTACATTCTGGAGAAAAAGCATCACTAGCTTCATGTTTTTCGTTGCCACGGCACAACTCATATCTCCTACATTTGGTGGATTTATCTACTAATCGCTTATACAATAATTCCCATGAGGCCAAACAAGCCACTTCTATATAAGGTTTATTTGTATCAGGGTTATTTTGAAGAAGAGAAGATTCATGTGACTCTATAAATGGAAAGCCATAAACTCGCAATAGAATATCATTAAACGACTTTTTATCATTTATGCGATCATCATATAGAATATTAAGTAAAGTACTTTCACCTGTTGTCAATTCTTCACGTGTTTGGTGAAAAACTTTCGGATAATAATCTAATTCCTGGCCAATAAGCATTTTTAGTTGATTCAAGAGTTCATCCTGCATGGTTTTTAGCATATCTTTTACATGCATAGACTTCCCTCTAAAGTTTATAATATTTAGCAACGACTCTTTATATAACCGTCTACCATCAGTTATATGAAACTCGACTATATGATTTGCAGTATCAAAGAATCCTACTCCAGGATTATCATATAATAATGAAACCAAACACAATGAAATCATTAATAGCTTATTATTAAATATCTCTGGATATAGTTTTTCGCATATTCTATCCACAACTTTATATGGTACTGATAGATGACGGTCATCAACAGTAGGGTCTATTAGTAACTGTATGTTATGAGCCATACCTTCAATAATTGCCCAATATCCAAAGTGATACCCTTTTTCTCCATCCCATGCTTCGTTTAGCTCAAAATCATAAATGCCAACTCTTACCGAATGGTGTTTTATCCTTGCTTCTTCAATATCAATATCACGAATCTCGACTTCATCGATACCATAATCGTAATGTTGAAATCCTTCCTTATCTAACTCTTTCGCAAATATCGGGATTGCAGAAGGAGCTACAACATCTATTTTAAGAGGCATTTCGACTTTTTCATGAGTAATAAGATATTTTCGATATTCATTATATAGTCGTGCATACAACCTCGTTCTGTTGACTCCAAACAACGTCTGGATATGCTGTATATAATGCACATATTCATGTATTAAACTGCCGTATTCCTCCGGGGTTAAGTCATCCGCAACAAAATTGCTATCTTCAACTTTATATTTTCCATTATCATCTACATATACCTTAATTCCGCAACTAAGTGCATAGTTTGTTGTTAATCTTTTTTATAAGTCTCTGAGGAGCAATAAGTTCCTCAGAGTTTTGTCATGTGCAGAATTTTCACTAATTTTATGGTGCAAAAAC
>JBMNSN010000059.1:0-2939 GCA_050945215.1 Fermentimonas sp.
ATTTGCCTTACCTTAACATCCACTACCTTATTTACATTAAGATTTGGGTCCACCGGTTTTCTAATTGTAAACGTAGGTTCAAAAGTAACAGTCTTCACTTTTATTGGCACCTGCATTGTGTGCAAATCATCAATATACAACGGGTTCTTATCCAAAGAATTTTTGCCTGTAAAGGCCTTCTTAGGGTCATTCCCAAACATCTCCAATCTCTTTTGCAACGCCTTCCTATATGATTTATTTGCAACTGTGGCAATCTTAGTAGCATCAAATGTGCCGCCAACCCTTTCCTCTTTCGTTACATATCTGTTTATCCTACCATACACAGTCTCATTGTGCAACTGCCCTCGAGGGGTAAGTTGAACTTTAACATTATGACCTCCCCTCTTCTTCGTTTTATTGACATTACGCGTCACTACCTTGTTTTTCGCCTTTATGGACACTAATATACTCTCAAGATGCTTCTTCGCCTCACTTCTAAACCCATCTAATGGAATAGGTGGATAAAACCTCAACCGCCCTTTAACATCACGATACAGCTGACTATTCTCTATAAATCGCACAACTCTCGAGCGTTCCTCTTTTGGTAGATCATTCAACTTATAGTTTCTAAGATCCACAAAATCATCATCAACACCTTTTGCTATACGTGCATTCAGATTGTTCAGATACTGAATAAAACTCCTCTTGGTGAATGCCACAGTCAAAGCATCCATGGCATGATGTCTGTGATCATTTCTCTTTGTCCAATCCTCAATCTTCCTAATAGTACGTCCATCCTTGTCTTTATAGCTATATGTCAAACCTTGTTTGTCATACTTGTTCCAATTTAGCTCCTGCATAACATCCACAAGTTGCCAATCCTCACGGAGACGCGCAGTAACAGCCCCCGTAGTAGGCACAACATCTCTCACCAACTCCTCCAATATCTCTCGAGCCTTTCTGGCAATATACTGCGAATTGCGCAAATCCCTTTCAATGAAGCCTTCAGGAATCTCCGCCTCTGTCATAAGAAGATTTCTGCGCTTAGTCTTGCTTATGCTACCATTTTTCATCAAAACGTCCACTCTCGACTTGTAATCACCAATCTTGTCCTCTCCATATTTTCTTTTCACGAAATCCATCGCCGTGGCATTGCTTTTATCAATATTCACCTCACGTTTTTCAAGGGTCTTGTTCGAAAAAGAATCGTCAAACAACTTTGCCTGAGGAATTATATGATCTACATCAAACTCTTTGCTAAACAACTTCTCATAAGGAATGTAAGTATTAGAGTAGAGGCTCTTGAAGCCATTATCCTTCAATTCCATGTACAACCTATATCTAAGAATATCATTGTTACTTGGATGCGCAATACCAAAGTCTTTACTAATAGTTTCACGAATAGCATCACGCTCTTTCGAGCTTTTTGATATAGCAGCAGACATCTCCTCACGTTCCTTAGCACTCTTCTTCAGATCACGGGCAAGTTCTATCCTTATCTCATCCGGTTTGCCATATTCGTCTATGACACCATTAACCACGTTTATCATCTGATTAAGAATTTTTTCCACCACAGGGTTTCTCAAACTGTTTTTAGGTAACTCGTCCAACTTATCTTTCAACACTTTTTTGTCTAACTCTTCCCTTGTCAAAGACCTTTTGGAGTGCCTGTATCCGGCATACTCACATGCAAGGCTGTAGGTATTGCCCTCTTTCATATATGGCAAAATCTTCTTCATGGCTTTGCTGCTCAAACTGCCATAGTCAGGCGCAAATGAGATGGATGCCACTATCTTTGCATATTCTGGCTCAAATCCACACAGCGCAGAAATCTTTTCTACCAACTTATCATTACCCGACTTTGAATTATCACCTTCATACGAATAAAGCAAATGCCACAGTCTGAATGCAGGTTGTTCCTCAAACGCCTTACCTTCGAGTGATGAATCGAAATGCAATATTTCCGTATTATAGCCAAGTCCTGAAAAAATATTCTCCACAATTTTCAGAGCCTCGGAAGATGGCATCTTCGAGAAATTATATTCTCCATGCCCCGACACCTCAACAATCTTTTCGTATGCCTTAAGCAAGGTAGCGTTCGTTCGGTCACCTTCTATCTCTTTGTAATTAAGATCCAATCCTTTTGCATTGCCAAAAAGAAGTTTTAGTGCATCTGCTTTTGATAACTTATCTTTCCATCTGAGCTCTTCAAACAGCATCTCCTTGGCTTCCTGATCAAGTATCTTCTCTCTCCATGCTGATACACCATCTTCACGCTCATTCCTGTAATTACGATTTATTACTACCAGGTTATTAAGTACCTGCCATATCTTGAATTCCTGAAACAACGGCGAAGACTTAGGACACACTCTCGGACCTATGGTCTTAGTTTTTTTTATGCCATCAACCTCTATCTCAATATTTCTGCTCTCCAACTCGCACAAGCCAATCAAACCTTTTTGACTCTTTAAAGGTCTCTGATAAAAAATAATTCTGTCTTTAATCTGACTCTTCAACTCTGGTGTCAACTCCGGATGAAACTTTGACTGACATGTCCACAGCGTTTCAAACTCATCCATATAATCCTGCCTGTAAAACACCTGATTCTTAAGGCTGTAATTAGGATTATTGGATAGTTGCTCCATCTGATACTCCCCTACAGTCTGCTTGCGAAAATACAGCTTCTTGCTCCTATCGCTTATATCTCCTAAATATCCACTTGAGTTGCGTAATTGACCATTGATCTTTTGCAACACTACAGCCAATTCCTCAAGGTTCATCTTTTGTTTAACAGCCATCGAACGCCATTCATAATTCTCTCTCAAAAGATCCTTGCCTTTAGTCTTTCTTTTTATACCGACTATATTAAAAGGCTTCTGACAAATTGCCCAAGTCTGCTTTTCATTCTTGCCTGCAAGTTCATCTTTCAGTTTATCGGTAAGAATATCAGGATAGAACTG
>JBMNSN010000060.1:0-2801 GCA_050945215.1 Fermentimonas sp.
GGTACCCCTAAGCGCATTCCGGGCGCAGTAAACTTAACCCTGGACGCGGCGGGGGAAAGCGTTCAGTTTTACGCCGACGATTCCGTATATTTTGAAGAGAACACGAATGACGGCTATACCGGCAGTTTAGAAATAGCACTAATTCCGGATGAGTTTAGGGTTGATGTGCTAGGTGATGAGCTTGATGCCAATGGTGCTCTGATAGAAAACAAGAACGCCAAAGCGAAGCATTTTGCGCTAATGTTTGAGTTTGATGGCGATGCAAAGAAAATGCGGCATGTGCTGTATTACGTACTTGCGTCTAGGCCCAGCGTAAGCGGCAGCACCAGAACTAATACTAAAGAACCGCAAACAGAGACATTGAACATCACAGCCAGACCTGCACCAGATACCGGCGACGTAAAAGCAAAAGTACCGCAAGGCGAGACGCCGTATAATGATTTCTACACGGCTGTTTATCTTAAAAATGCCGTAACCAATACTCCTGATGAAACGGCACTGACCTTTGATAAGAACAGCCCCGATGATATTACTGTTGCTGTTACCTCAAGCGGCACAACTGCAGTGAAAAATGTATTGCTTGACGGCGTGCCAATCGGCGGCGCTTATTTGACTGTGGCCGGGGAAGATGTAACTATCGACCAGGCAGTATTCGCCGACCTTGAAGAAAGCAGTTATACAGTCACGGTTGAGTTCACGAGAGGCAATGCTGTGGCCGTAACGGTTAATGTAGCGGATTCATCGGACTAGGGGTGTAATATATGGAAAAAATACTTACAATCGACGGGCGCCAGGTGAAATTCAAAAGCACTGGCGCCTTTCTGCTTCGCTACAAGGCTCAATTCGGACGGGATGCGATACAGGACATTCTCCGGCTTCAGTCCGCTATTGACAACAAGGGCCAGATAAAAAATATTGACACTCTCGATCTTGAAGTATTCTATAACCTTATCTGGACACTGGCCAAAACAGCAGATCCTTCAATCCCGCCGCCGCTAGAATGGCTGGACGAGTTCAGCGAGTTTCCGCTTATGGACATCCTGCCGGAAGTGATGGACATGATCTTTTCCTGCATGCAGTCTACGGTGGAGAGTAAAAAAAAATAGATGCTGATGATGAAACCCCTTTCGAGTTGACAACAGAACTAATTATGCTTCGGGCGCTTGAAAGGGGTTTGACTTTACGAGACTTTGAGCATTTAACGCTTGGGATGATACTTGGGTACGTTGTTACTTACAACAATGAGCACTTAGATGATAACGAAAGTGTCGCTTCATCCACGAAAGAAGATACCGTAAGGCAGGCAACCCAGGCCGATTTTGACCGGTTCTAGGAGGTGAAATCATGGCAGGCAAGATAAAGGGTATAACGATTACTTTGGGGGCGGATGTTCAGCCCCTCAATAAAGCTTTAGAGGATGTAAATAAAAAATCAAGAGATCTCCAAAGCGAGCTCCGCCAAGTTGAGCGCCTCCTAAAACTAGACCCAGGGAACACTGAGCTTTTGGCTCAGAAGCAAAAACTCCTTGCCGAGGCCGTTGAAAACAGCCGGGAAAAGCTCGACCGCCTTAAAACCGCTCAGGAGCAGGTCAACGAGCAGTTCCGCAAGGGTGAAATAAACGAAGAACAATACCGGGCTTTTCAGCGCGAGGTTGTGAAAGCAGAGCAGGAACTCTCGAAATTTGAGAAGCAGCTGCGCGAGACCGGAATGACTGCGGAGCAAGTCGGGCAAAAACTCAAAGACGCCGGTCAAAAAATGACCGACATCGGCAAAGACCTGTCGATGAAGGTTACCGCTCCAATAGCGGCAGTAGGGGCGGCCTCATTCAAGATGGCGGCTGACCTCCAGGACGCGATGGGCGCAACCGACCAGATATTTAAAGGCGCTGCAGATAGCGTTAAGTCCTGGGCAGATAACCTTGACGGCTACTATGGAATAGCTGAGGGTGAGGCCCTGGAATACGCAAACATGATGGGCAGTATGCTCAAAAATATCGGCGGCTTGACTGAAGAAGAAGCATCTAAGCAAGCCGCAACTTTAATTGAGTTGGCTGGCGACCTTACGGCTATGTACGGTGGTACCACTGCCGATGCCGTGCGAGCTTTGACAGGTGCACTCAAGGGCAACAATACCATGCTGGACAACTACGGCATGGCGGCTAATGACGCCATGATTAAAACAAAAGCCCTGGAGATGGGGTTATACGATGGTACGGGGCAGATGGACTTAGCCACCAAGCAGGCCGCTACTCTAGCGCTCATCATGGAGCAGAGTGCCGCCGCCCAGGGGCAAGCGGCGAGAGAAGCCGAAGGAGCATCCGGGGGCATGAGGGCATTTGCCACGGAGATAAAAAATCTTGCTACAGACATAGGAGAAGTCCTGCTGCCGGTAATCACACCGCTGTTGAACCGTATAGGGGATATAGTTAAGAAGTTTTCCGAATTGAGCCCGGAGACCCAAAAAATCATCGTTGCCATCGCAGGAATCGCGGCAGCGATAGGCCCCGTTATAGTGCTTATAGGCACATTTGTAAGTAGTCTTGGATCGATAATTACTTTCTTTGCCGCAGGGGGAGCTGCAGCCTCTATCTTCGGGACGGCTATAGGTGCTTTATCCGGGCCTATAGGATGGGTTGTCCTGGCTATAGCGGCTTTGGTGGCTGCAGGAATTGCTTTATATAAGAATTGGGACAAGGTAAAGGCATACACTATCCAGGCATGGTCAAGCATAAAGGTGGCTGTATTAAAAGTCATCAGTTCTATCATGGGAGCGATGGAAACCCTGTATGGATGGATCCCCAA